>NZ_JAMYOY010000003.1:0-452961 GCF_040320115.1 Mesorhizobium sp. M0802 | reverse complement strand
CCTGGGGGGGCCCGCCTCCTGAGGTTAAAAGCACCCGGGGGGGCGGCGACCCCCCCGGAGGGGGTCGTTGCGGCAGTGCTCGACGCTCTTGTGGTGCCTTCTGAGAGGACCCCACCCGGCCGCTGCGCGGCCACCCTCCCCTCAAGGGGGAGGGAAAACACCGGCGTCACCACGGTGATATCAGGCAAATGCGTGCCGCCATTGTAAGGGGCGTTCAGCGCAAAGACGTCGCCGGGATGGATGTCGCCGGAGTTCAGCCGGATAATGGTTTCGACCGAGCGGTCCATGGAGCCGAGATGCACCGGCATGTGCGGCGCGTTGGCGACCAGCGCGCCATGACGGTCGAAGACGGCGCAGGAAAAGTCCAGCCTTTCCTTGATGTTGACGGAATAGGCGGTGTTCTGAAGCGTGACGCCCATCTGCTCGGCGATCGACATGAAGAGGTTGTTGAAGACCTCCAGCATCACCGGATCGGCTTCGGTGCCGAGGGCAGCCGTGCGCACTTTCCGTTCCGTGCGGCGGATGACGACGTGATTGACATCAGTGATTTCGGCCTGCCAGCCCGGCTCGACGACGATGGTCTGGTTCGGCTCGATGATCAAAGCGGGGCCCGGGACCAGATTGGATGGGCGCAGGTTTTCGCGGCGATGGATGCCGGCCTCATGCCAGCGGCCCTCGGTATAGATGCGCCGCGTTCCGGACGCACCCGCTTCAACCATTGCCGGTCCGGCGGGCGCAACGGCTTCGGCCGTGGTCTCGACGATCTCGGCGCCTTCCACGCCAACGGTCTCGACGATCATCGGCTTGTCATCATAGACGAACCCGAACTGCGCCTTGTGGGCGATTTCGAAATCGCGCCTGGCCTGGAAGATCGAGTCCTGTTCGAAATTAACCGGCAGCGTGGTGTCGGTGCCGTCATAGCGGATGTGCAGCACCGGCTTTGCCGCAATCTTGTCCTCGGCGATGCCTTGCGCTGCCAATTCGGCGATGACGGCTTTTTTCAACGTGCCGATGAGGCTGCCGATCTCGGTCCTGGATTCTTCGGCAAGTGGCTTGAGCAGCGCCTGCTGGCGCGACGCGAAAACCGACGACAGGCCGATACCATAGGCTGAGAGCAGACCGGAAAAGGGGTGGATCAGTACCGCCTCCATGCCGAGCGCGTCGGCAACCAGGCAGGCATGCTGGCCGCCGGCGCCGCCAAAACAGTTCAGGAGATATTCGGTGACGTCGTAGCCGCGCTGCACGGAGATCTTCTTGATGGCATTTGCCATGTTTTCCACCGCGATGGTAACGAAGCCTTCGGCGACGGCTTCCGGCGTGCGGCCATCGCCGATTTCGGCGGCGAGCGCAGCGAATCTTTTATGCACGGCGGCGACGTCCAGCGGCTGGTCCTGGCCTGGGCCGAAAATTGCCGGGAAGAAATCGGGCTGGAGCTTGCCCAGCATGACATTGGCGTCGGTGACGGCGAGCGGGCCGCCGCGCCTATAGGCAGCTGGGCCTGGATTGGCGCCGGCGGAATCCGGCCCGGCGCGGAAGCGGCTGGCTTCGTAGTGCAGGATCGAGCCGCCGCCGGCGGCGACCGTATGAATGCGCATCATCGGCGCGCGGATGCGCACGCCGGCAACTTCGGTGTCGAAGGCGCGCTCATACTCGCCGTCAAAATGGGCGACATCGGTGGAGGTGCCGCCCATGTCGAAGCCGATGACTTTCTCGAAGCCGGCGAGCTTCGCCGTCTCGACCATGCCGACAACGCCGCCGGCCGGACCGGACAGCAGCGCGTCCTTGCCCTGGAACATGTCGGCGGCGGTGAGCCCGCCAGAGGACATCATGAACATCAGGCGAGGGTTCTCCCTCCCCCTCGAGGGGAGGGTGGCGGCGAAGCCGCCGGGTGGGGTCGCCGCGGCAGTGCTCGACGCTTTGGTGGTGCCTCCTGAGAGAACCCCCTCTGTCGGCTTTGCCGACTGCCCTTCGCTATGGCTCCGGGCGTTCGTCGCTGAAAAAGCCAAATCGTCGGCTTTTTCTCGGCCTTTGGCCGACCGCTCCTCACCCCCCACAAGTGGGGAGATTGGCGTCGCGCCCAGTTCTCCCGCCACCCTTTGCACATAGCGCGACAGGATCGGCGACAGATAGGCATCGACCACGGTGGTGTCGCCGCGGCCGACCAGCTTGATCAGCGGCGAGACGTCATGGCTGACCGAGACTTGGCTGAACCCGATCTTGCGGCAGACTTTCGCCACCGCCTTCTCGTGGTCGGGATATTTCCAGGCATGCATGAAGACGATGGCCACCGCATCGATGCCGTCAGCCTTCGCCTGTTCGATGGCGGGGCGGCAGGCGGCGATGTCGAGCAGGCGCTCGACATCGCCATTGGCGCGCACACGCTCGTCGATCTCGATGACCCGCTCGTAGAGCTGTTCCGGAAGGATGATCTCCTTGGCGAAGATGTCCGGCCGCGCCTGATAGGCGATCTTCAGCGCGTCGCGAAAGCCCTTGGTGATGAGCAAAAGCACACGGTCGCCCTTGCGCTCCAGCAACGCGTTGGTGGCAACGGTGGTACCCATCTTGACGTCACCGACCAGGCCCGGAGGAATAGCGGTGCCGGATTTCAGCCCCAGAAGCTCGCGGATGCCGGCTATGGCCGCGTCGGGATAGGCTTCGGGATTTTCCGACAGGAATTTCCTGGGATGCAAACCGCCTTGCGGATCACGTCCGATCACGTCGGTGAAGGTGCCGCCGCGGTCGATCCAAAAATCCCATTTCTTGTCCACGCAGAACTCCGGCATTGCATTTGGGTCCAGACTGTTAGTTCGGCATCGCCCGGCCCGCAATCGGTAGTGCGCGGATGTTACATCAGGAAACGCAACGTTACGAAACTCATGGCCGTTTGATGCATTTTGCCTTCGACCGTTCACCGCAACGTGAGCGTGTGTTGAAGGAGAGATGTCATGAAAAAGCTCATTCTTGCTTCCGTTTCCGCCCTGGCCCTGTTCGGCGTTGCCGCCTGCAGCGACAGCGGTACGGATAACACCACCACCCAGAGCACCAATCCGCCAGCCGCCGAGCCCATGAAGCCGGCGACGCCGGATGCACCGAAGCCTGCAGAACCGGCTCCGGCAACACCTGCTCCTGCCCCCGCGCAGTAGCAGCAGTCCCGGTCACTTTGACGTGACGAGAGAGGAGGCCGGCTTCGCGCCGGCCTTCCTGCGTTTAGGTCGATTCGGGGCTCAAGGGCCTTGAACCGGCTCTTTCCTACGGTTTGGGATCTGGCGCGTCGGTTGCTCGCGTAAATTCGATCCACTCTGCGGCGCTGTCTTGGCTTGATAGCAATGGCCGGCGGCCCTAATAAGCGCTCATGTCGATTTGGGATCGCCTCGGCGACTTCATCACCCGCGTTTCATCTTCAGCCACGTCCGGCGTCGCCGATGTGGTCGAGGCCGTGCGCACGGTTTTCTCGGGTGACGCTGATCTGCGCCGGCGCGTTGCCTTCTCTGTGGCGATGATTGCGCTGTCAGCCAAGATGGCCAAGGCCGATGGCATCGTCACCCAGGACGAGGTTCGCGCGTTCCAGGAAATATTTGAGGTGCCGCGAGAACAGACCCGCAATGTGGCGCGGCTTTACGATCTGGCCAAGCGCGACGTCGCCGGGTTCGAGACCTATGCCGAGAGTATGGCGCAGATGTGCGGCTCGGGCCATTCGAACTGCGTCATGCTGGAAGACATACTCGACGGTCTGTTCCATATCGCCAAGGCGGACGGGCTGGTGCATGAGCGCGAAGGGATTTTCCTGCACCGTATTGCCGAGATTTTCCGCATCGACGAGGTGCACTACGAAGCCATCCTGGCCAGGCACGTCAATCTCGGCGCCGGCGATCCCTATATCGTGCTCGGCATTGAGCGCGGCAAGCCGTTCGAGGAGGTCAGGAAGCGATACCGCAAGCTGGTCTCCGACAATCATCCGGACCGGCTGATCGCGCGCGGCCTGCCGCAGGAATTCATCAAGATTGCAACGACCAGGGTCGCGGCGATCAACGCGGCCTATGAAATGATCGAGCGGGGCCTCAGGCACGCATGACCGGCTTCTCGCCCGACGAGCCAAGCGCGGAGGTCAGGGTATCGCCGAATTTCGGCCCGCGGCGCGAAACGCTCAGGCCCGACATGATCGTGCTGCACTATACCGGCATGGCGACTGGTGCTGCCGCGGAAGCCTGGTTGTGCAACCCCGCAAGCGAAGTCTCGTCGCACTACCTCGTCCATGAGGATGGCCGCATCATCCAGATGGTGCGCGAAAGCGACCGCGCCTGGCATGCCGGTGCAAGTTCCTGGTTCGGTCGTCGCGACATCAACTCCTGTTCGGTCGGCATCGAAATCGTCAATCCCGGCCATTCGCTCGGCTATTCGGCCTTTCCCAAGCGGCAGGTGGAAGCGGTGATCGGGCTTTGCCTTGGTATCATCGAACGCCATTCCATTGCGGCGCAAAGGGTGCTTGCCCATTCCGACATCGCGCCGGGGCGCAAGATCGACCCAGGCGAGAAATTCCCCTGGAAGGCGCTGTTTGCGGCCGGGGTCGGCCATCTCGTGCCTGCGGCGCCGGTCCGGCGCGGCGCTGTGCTGAAAGCCGGCGATACCGGCGCCGAGGTCGAGGCACTGCAGTCGATGCTGGCGCTCTATGGCTATGGCGTCGAGATATCAGGTGTCTTCGACCGCCAGACCGAAATCGTCGTCGAAGCTTTTCAGCGGCATTTCCGACCACGCCTGGTGGATGGCGTCGCCGACGGCTCTACGTCTAGCACGCTGCAAAGCCTGCTGACTTCCCTTAGGTCAGTTGCGTCTAAATAATCTTTTCCTAATATTCAAGTTACAGCCTGTCACTGAAAGTGAATTGCCTCGCCTTGTTCGACACAAATTCCGCCCTCAAAGGCAGTTCGTGCAAGTTATCGGACCTCCAGCCCCCCGGATGCTCCGATATTGATTAGGCCTTGCTGCGTGAAGATCTTCGCGCGGCCAAACAGAACAGGACCACATGCAGAAATTGACCGTTGTAACGGCAGCTATTGCTGCCGGCGTAATGACTTTTGCCTTCAGCACGGCCGATGCCGCACCACTGAGCCAGAGGGCAGACCAGGGCTTCATCGCCGCACCCGCCAAGGCCACCATGACGAAGGCAAACCCGAAAGCAAAAAGGGCAACCACCGCGAAAGTGCGCAAAGCAGCCGTGGTGAAGGCCAGAAAAGCCACGGCCAAGAGGCATTTTAAGCGCAACAGGAAGAGCGTCGACCTGACGACGACCGCATCGATCCGCCCAAGCACCGCTGCGGAGTCGACTGCGGCAGCCGCGCTTGGCGGCCAGTATTCGGCAATCATTGCCCGCTATGCTGCGGCCGAAGGCGTGCCGGTGTCGCTGGCCCAGGCGGTCATCAAGATCGAGAGCAACTACCGGCCGAACATCGTCGGCAGCGCGGGTGAAATCGGCCTGATGCAGATCAAGCCGGCAACGGCGCGGATGATGGGGTATAGCGGCTCCGCCAAGGGTCTGTTCGATCCCGACACCAACATCAAATACGGCATGAAGTACCTTGCCATGGCGCGCAATCTCGGCGGCGGCACCACCTGCGGCACGATCCTGAAATACAATGCCGGCCATGCCGCGACGAGGATGAACCCGGTGTCGGCGGCCTATTGCGGCAAGGTCAAGGTGCAGTTGGCGGCATTGGGATCGCCGGCATAAGTCTGCTTTTTCATTTGCGTTTTGGAACGTGAACCCCTTTATACGCTCTGCCAGCTGGCCGGGCGGCCGCACCCGCAAAGCCGAAAGGCTGCGGGTGAGGAAAGTCCGGGCTCCATGGAAACACGGTGCCGGTTAATGGCCGGCGGGGGCGACCCCAGGGAAAGTGCCACAGAAAGCAAACCGCCACGATTTATCGGGGCAAGGGTGAAAGGGTGGGGTAAGAGCCCACCGCGCGACTGGCAACAGGAGCGGCACGGTAAACCCCACCGGGAGCAAGACCGAATAGGGACGGTGCGAGGGGAAACCTTCGAGGGCTGTTTCCGGCTCACCGTCCGGGTAGGTTGCGTGAGGCGCATGGCAACATGCGCCCAAGATGAATGGCCGCCACGTTCTCGCCCCGAAAGGGGCGAGGGCCATACAAAACCCGGCTTACAGGCCAGCTGGCAATTTCTCCCCCATATCGGGATTAATCCTTTGGATCAGCAGTCTGCGCCTTCGGGCGCAGCTGGCGATTCAGGTGCTTGAGCGATTGAATCAAGTACGCATGCTGGGGTCGAGACAAACGCATCCTTGAAGCTGGTACGATTTAATCGTACCATGATTGTCATGGTTTGATCAGGAGCGCATCATGGGTCACGTCGACAAACGCAGCATCACGCTTTCGCCGGAACTGGCGGCGGCGGTCGACGATGTCGTGGCCGCCGGCGAATATGCCTCGGCCAGCGAAGTCATCCGTGATGCGCTGCGACAATGGAAAGACCGCCGCGATCTTCTCGGCTACACGGTCGAGGAATTGCGCAGGCTGGTTCAGGAGGGGATCGACAGCGGACCGGCGGTGGACGGCCAGCCCTTCATGGACCGGCTGCGAGCCAAATATCACAGGATGTCGGAAGCTGCAGGCTCGGAAGAGTGAAATATCGGCTGCTTCCTCAGGCGATATCAGATGTCGAAGGCATCGGTGACTACATTGCGGAACATAGCCCAAAGGGAGCCATGCGCCTTGTGGACGCTTTGGAGAGGCGCTGGACACTGCTCACCTTGCACCCGTTCTCAGGTGCGCCGCGCGATGATATCGCGCCCGGCATTCGTCATCTGATCGTCGGCGAATATGTCACTCTGTATCGCATGGGCGAAGACGCGATCGAGATCGTCCGCGTTTTGCACGGCAGGCGCGATATTGGCGCCGATGACTTGGTGACCTAACCGCCAGCTCAGATGCCGATCTTGTCCAGCGATGCCTCGATCGCCTGCCAGAGTTCTTCCACCGGCTCGCAGCCCACCGACAGGCGCACGAAGCCGGGCGGAACCGAATCTCCTCGCTTGGCCCGCCGCTCGGCGGAGGTGTGGACACCCCCGAACGACGTTGCCGCCTGCATCAGCGTGCAGTTGTTGATGAAATCCTCGGCCTTTTCCTGGGAGAGGAGTTCGAAGGACATGAGGAAGCCGAAGCGCTCCATCTGCGCCCGGGCGAGGTTGTGCGACGGGTCGCCCTCCAGCCCGGGGTAGCGCAAGCCGCTAACGGCGCGATGGTTTTTCAGGCGCTTCGCGATCACCTCGGCAGAAGTACACATGCGGTCGAAGCGTACCTCCAGCGTCTCCAGGCCGCGATGCACCAGCCAAGCCTCGAACGGGCCGGGAATGCCGCCCGCGGTCTCGCGCCAGCCGGTGACGTCCGCGATGATGTCTGGATTGCGGCTGGCGACATGGCCGAACAGCACGTCGGAATGCCCGTTGGCCGCCTTGGTGTCGGCAGCAACGACGATGTCGGCGCCGAGATCGAGCGGGCGCTGGCCGAACGGCGTCATCGTGGTGTTGTCGACGACGACGATCGCGCCCGCTTGGTGCGCGGCCTCGGCGACCGCTGTGATGTCGCAAATGTCCAATCGCGGATTTGACGGGGTTTCAACGTAGACAAGGCGGTAGCCGTCGAAGCCGCCGTCGAGGAATGTAGCTGTCGGCCGCAGATCATAGGCGACGCCGAAGGGCTTGAGGAAACGTTCGGCCAGCGCGCGTGTGGCATGGTAGCCGTCCGAAGGCAAAAGCACGCGGTCGCCGGATTTCAACAGGCCGAAAAACACCGCCGAGATTGCCGCCATTCCTGAGGGGAAGCCGACGCATGGCGCGTCTTCGAGATGCGCCAGCATGTGCTCGACTGCATCCCAGGTGGCGTTGCTGTAGCGGCCGTACTGGCTGTAGCCGGCGCCGTCGCCCGGGTTGTGGAAAATAGCGGCCATGGTCAGCGGCAATGGGATGGGGTCGCCTTTGGCAAGTCCGTCGCGCCGCAGATGGGCAAGGGAGGCCGCGCGGGACCTTGCTGTTTCGGACATGGATTTCTGACCTTGTTGCTCAGCGAAAAGACTGACGACGCTATTCGCGGCAGTGATGCGCGGCAAGCCGCTTCCGCTTGGGCCAGCCCGCTCTAAACGGTTCGTTAGGCTTAATGGGAGATAAAGACGGGAGTGTTGTCAGAGCTGCTCTCACCGGTTGTGGCGCGCGCGTTTGTGAAGCCTGTTCCCGTTGACGCCCATAGTGCCCCATGATATCCCATTTCGATACCAAAGCCTTCGTTCCGCGTCAGGGTAAAGCGTACGCCAATCGGGCAGCCGCGGCGGCTGTGCGTTTGCGGGGTTTTGCCGCTGGGACCGAAGCGGATTTTCGGCAGGGGACGCGCTTCGGCGCGGACGAAAACATGGAGAGGGGTGCGGCGGCGGAAGCGGCTGCAGCGTGTCATGGACCGGTTTCTGTCAAGCGCGGTGAACAGGATCGATGCGAAGGGGCGGGTCTCCGTTCCGGCGCATTTCCGCGCGGTCGTGCAGAAGCGCGGCTATTCGGAACTCTATGCGCTGCGCGGCCTGGACGTGCCTGCGATGGATGTCGGCGGGCTCGATCTGCTCGACCGCTACGAGCAGCGCATCGCGCTGGAAGACCCTTTTTTGCAGACGGCGGACGATATGTCGTTCTTCTGCCATGGCGACGGGACGTTCCTGAAGCTCGATCAGGATGGCCGCATCACGATGAGCGATTTCATCCGCGAGCATACGGGCATCACGAGCGAAGTGGCCTTTGTCGGCCGTGGCAATTTCTTTCAAGTTTGGGAGCCTGGACGGCTGGGCGCCTATGGGGCGCAGGCGCGCGCTCGGCTTTTGCAGCTTCGGCAGGGGACGAAGGCTCACGAGGCCAAGGCTGGGGAGCGGCCGGAATGATGGCGGATCACGGCGATGATCTCAGCGCCGTTGGCGGACCGGTCCGCCACATTCCGGTCCTCCTCGCCGAAGTGCTGGAGGCGCTCTCACCCAAAGAAGGCGATGTGATCGTCGACGGCACGTTCGGCGCCGGCGGCTACACCAAGGCGATCCTGGCGAGCGGCGCCTCGGTGGTGGCGATCGATCGCGATCCCGATGCGATTGCCGCCGGGCGCGGCCTGGAACAGCAATCCGGCGGCAGGCTGAGGCTGGTGCAGGCGCCGTTCTCGACGCTGGACGAACAGGTCGAAAGCGCCGACGGCGTTGTCCTCGACATCGGCATTTCCTCCATGCAGGTCGACCAGCCCGAGCGCGGCTTTTCGTTCCGCACGGACGGGCCGCTCGACATGCGCATGGCGCAGGCGGGTTTGAGTGCTGCCGACGTCGTCAATACGTTCAAGATAGGCGACCTTGCCCGCATCTTCGGCTTCCTCGGCGAAGAGCGTAACGCCGGGCGCATTGCCCGCATGATCGAGAGCCGCCGCGAAAAACGGTTGTTTGAGCGTACGCTTGATCTCGCCGACGCCATCGAGACGCATATCGGCCGCGCGCCGAAGGACAAGATTCATCCGGCCACCCGCGTCTTCCAGGCGCTGCGCATTTTCGTCAATGACGAGCTGGGCGAATTGGCCAAAGCCCTAATGGCATCCGAGCGGGTATTGAAGCCCGGCGGGCGGCTTGCGGTGGTGACGTTCCATTCGCTGGAAGACCGCATCGTCAAGCGCTTCATCGCCGACCGCGCCGACGTCGCCACCGGCTCACGTCATTTGCCCGAGGCGCACGCGCGCACTGCGACCTTCCGCAAGGCCGGTGGCGGCGTGACGGCAGGCGATGCCGAGGTCGCTGCCAATCCGCGGGCGCGCTCGGCCAGGCTGCGTACCGCCATCCGCACCGAGGCGCCGGCGCGCGCCGGTGATCTCACCATTTTCGGCCTTCCAAAGCTTCCCGGCATCCAGGCGCCGCGAGAGAGGTGAATACGTGTTTCGAACCAGCGACATAGTCCTGATCGCCGTCATGGTCTCGGCCGCGGCCCTGACCTACAAGGCCAAGCGCGAGGCCGAGGAACAGCTGGCTTCGGTGCAGAAGATCGAGGCGCAGATCCGCTATGAGGAGGACACGATCGACCTGCTCAAGGCCGACTGGAGCCTGCTGACCCAGCCGTCGCGCCTGCAGAAGCTGGCTGAAATCTACAAATCGCAGCTCGCACTCGAGCCGGTCAATGCGCGGCAGATCGTCGGGCTCGACGACCTGCCGGCAAAACCGCTCAACATCGAGGACCTGTCGTCGCAGCGGCTTGGCGGCATGGCCGACAATTCCGGCAAAGGACCAGCCGACAAGGATCCCGTGGTCACCGGAGCCATCGTCCAATGATCGCTGGATTTCCAATGCGCGCCAAACTTCCGTCGGTCGGCAAATTGCTGAAGCGCCGCGCACGGACCGGCGAGGACGGCTCCATCGTGGTCGAAGGCGCGCGCAAGGCGACCGGCGGCAAGGCCAAGACCCGCATCGTGATGACGATGGCGGTGTTCTTCGGCATCTATTCGACCATCGCCGGGCGGCTGGTCTATCTCGGTTTCCAGTCCCCCGACATGTCGAATGGGCCGCAAAGCCGGGTGACGGCGTCGCGTCCCGACATCGTCGACCGCAACGGCGAGGTGCTGGCGACCGACATCAAGACGGCATCGCTGTTTGCCGAGCCGCGCCGCATCGTCGATGCCGACGAGGCGATCGAAAAGCTGTCGACCATTCTGCCAGATATCGACCCCGAGCAGACCTATCACAAGCTGAAAAGCGGCGCCGGCTTCGTCTGGCTGCAGCGGCAGCTGACGCCCAAGCAGCAGGCCGACATCATGCAGCTCGGCATTCCCGGCATCGGCTTTCGCACCGAAAAGCGCCGCTTCTATCCGGCCGGCGTGACCTCATCCTACATTGTCGGCCTCACCAACATCGACAATCAGGGCATCTCCGGCATGGAGAAATACATTGACGAGCAGGGCCTGAGCGACCTGCAGGCCTCAGGCTTGGCGATCGCCAAGGATCTGAAGCCGGTTCAGCTGTCGATCGACCTGCGCGTCCAGCATGTGGTGCGCGACGAGATTGCCGCCGGCCTCGAGCGCTATCGCGCCATGGGCGCAGGCGCCGTCGTGCTCAACATCAAGACCGGCGAAGTGGTGGCGATGGCCTCGGTGCCGGATTTCGATCCGAACAATCCCTTCAATGCGCAGGACAAGGACCGCCTGAACCGCATGTCGGCCGGCCTCTACGAGATGGGCTCGACCTTCAAGAGCTTTACCTCGGCCATGGCGCTCGATTCCGGCAAGGCGAACATGAACAGCCGTTTCGACGCCTCGCATCCTATCCGGGTCGGCCATCAGGCCATTCACGATTTCCACGGCAAGAACCGCGTGCTGTCATTGCCGGAGGTGTTCCTTTACTCCTCCAACATCGGATCGGCGCGTGAGGCCGAAATGGTCGGCATCGAGGGGCACCGCGAATTCCTGCATCGCCTTGGCCTTCTGGACAGGATGCAGACCGAACTGCCTGAGGTCGCGCGCCCGACCGAACCGAAGGTCTGGAAACAGGTCAACTCCTTCACCATCGCCTTCGGCCATGGCGTGTCGACGACGCCGCTGCAGGCCGCCGTCGGCTGCGCGGCGCTGATGCAGGGCTATTTGATCCCGCCGACTTTCCTGGTCCGCAGCGAGCAGGATGCCATGGCGGTGGCCAAGAGAGTGGTCAGCGAAAAGACTGTGGAGGGCATGCGCTACCTCTACACGCTCAATGCTGAGAAAGGCTCGGCCAGAAACGCCAGGGCCCCCGGCTACCGCGTTGGCGGCAAGACCGGAACCGCCGAGAAGGTGATCAATGGCCGCTACTCGAAGGAACTGAATTTCAACACCTTCGTCGCTGCCTTCCCGATGGACGATCCGCAATATCTGGTGTTTACGATCGCTGACGCTCCGCACCCGGAAAAGCCCGGGATGACCGACGTCGCCGCCAACAATGCGGGTGTCATGGCCGGAAACATCATCAGGCGGGCAGCCGCCATGCTTGGCGTGAAGCCAGATTTCAGCCATGAAAATGGCGCAACGCTGGTTTCCTATCAGTGATTCTTAGGGCGCGCCGGCAACTGCGCGCCATTTTGTTGAGATAAACGGGGTTCGATGCACCTGAGAGATTTAGCCGGTATCCTGCCTGTCGAGGGAACATCTTCCCGCGATGTGGAGGTAACCGGGATTTCGTCGGATTCCCGCACGGTCAAGACCGGCGTGGTCTTTTTCGCGCTCGCCGGCAGCAAGGCGGATGGTTCGGCCTATGCCGCCGATGCGGCAAAGCGCGGCGCAGCGGCGGTTGTCGTTGGCAAGGCCAGCGCCGTTTCCGGTCTGTCCGTCCCGGTGCTCAGTGTCGACGACGCACGCCTGGCGCTGGCGCTGAGCGCGGCACGTTTCTTCGGCAGCCAGCCGGAGACCATGGTCGCGGTTACCGGCACCGCAGGCAAGACCTCGGTCGCCGCCTTCACCAGGCAGATCTGGGAGCAGGCCGGCTTTGCCGCCGCGTCCATTGGCACCACCGGCGTGGTGGCGCCGGGCCGCAACGATTACGGTTCGTTGACCACACCCGATCCAGTGGCTTTGCACCAGTTGCTCAAGGAATTGGCGGAGGCCGGCGTCACACACGCCTCGATGGAGGCTTCCAGCCATGGTCTCGACCAGCGCCGTCTCGATGGCGTCAAGCTCGCCGCTGGCGGTTTCACCAATCTCGGCCGCGACCATATGGACTATCATCCGACGGTCGAGGACTACCATCGCGCCAAATTGCGCCTGTTCGACACGCTGCTGCCGAAAGGCGCGCCGGCGGTCATCTTTGCCGACGATCCGTGGTCGGCGCCGACCATCCAGGCTGCGCAGGCCGCGGGGCTCAATGTGCTGACTGTCGGCCGCCATGGCGATTTCCTGCGCCTGAAGCGGGTCGAGCACGAGCGCCACCGCCAGCGCGCCGAGGTCGAAGCTGACGGCGTGCTCTACGAGATCGACCTGCCGCTCGCCGGCGACTTCCAGATCGCCAATGCCCTGGTTTCGGCCGGGCTGGCCATTTCCACCGGAACGCCGGTCGCCAAAGCTTTGATGGCGTTGGAGAAACTTCAGGGGGCACCGGGACGGCTCGACCTTGTCGGCGCCACCGCCAATGGCGCGCCCGTCTATGTCGACTATGCCCACAAGCCGGATGCGCTGGAAAATGTGCTGGCCGCGGTGCGCCCGTTCACCACCGGCCGCGTCATCGTCGTGTTCGGCTGCGGCGGCGACCGCGACCGGGGCAAGCGGCCGATCATGGGCGGAATCGCCACGCGGCTGGCCGACGTCGTCATCGTCACCGACGACAATCCGCGCTCGGAAGTGCCGGAAACGATCCGTGCCGCGATCCTGGCAGCCGCGCCCCGCGCGATTGAAATCGGCGACCGCCGCAAGGCGATCCACGAAGCGGTCGCCATGCTCAAAGCGGGCGATACGCTGATCGTTGCCGGGAAGGGCCATGAAGAGGGCCAGACCATCGGCGCCGAGACGTTTCCCTTCTCCGACCACGAGGAAGTCCGCTCGGCGCTGCGGGAGCGGGCCGCATGAGCGTGCTCTGGACTTCCGAGGCGCTGGTCGACGCCATGGGCGGTCGGCCGCTCGGGCCGATGCCGGAGGGAATTTCGGGGATCTCGATCGACAGCCGCAGCCTGCAGCCGGGCGACGCCTTCTTCGCCATCAAGGGCGAGGCGATGGACGGCCATGACTTCGCGACCGCGGCGATCAAGGCCGGCGCCGGCGTGCTGGTCGTTGCTGAGGGCAAGTTGCCGTCGCTCGGGCGGCTGACGGCGCCGATGATCGTGGTGCAGGACGTGCTGGCGGCGCTGGAAAAACTCGGTGTCGCCGCGCGCGCGCGTTCGAAGGCGAAAATCATCGCTATCACCGGATCGGCGGGCAAGACCACCACCAAGGAAGCGCTGCGTCATGTGCTGTCGGCCGTTGGCAAGGTGCACGCGTCGGCGCAGTCGTTCAACAACCATTGGGGCGTGCCGCTGACACTGGCGCGCATGCCCGACGATTGCGATTACGCCGTGTTCGAGATCGGCATGAACCATCCCGGCGAAATCCGGCCACTGGTCAAGATGGTCCGCCCGCAGGTCGCCATCGTCACGATGATTGCCGCCGCGCATCTCGGCTTCTTCAGAAATCTCGACGAGATCGCCAAGGCCAAGGCCGAGATTTTCGAAGGCATCGAGCCCGGCGGTGCGGCCTTGCTCAACCGCGACGATGCGCGCTGGAAGCTGCTCGACAAGATGGCGCGAGCCGCCGGCGTCGAACATGTCTTTGGCTTCGGCGAGAATGCACGGTCGACCTACAAGCTGACCAAATGCGAGCTGCATGCCGATCATTCCGACATCACCGCCAGGATCGGCGGGCAGGATGTGACGGCGCGCATCGGCGCGCCCGGCCGCCACATGGTACAGAACGTCCTGGCGGTGCTCGGCGCCGCGCATTTGGTTGAAGCCGACATCGGCAAGGTGGCCTTGGCACTGGCCGATCTGTCGGCCGAGCGTGGCCGTGGGAAGCGACATATGCTTCGCCACCCCAAGGGACCGATCACACTGATCGACGAGAGCTACAACGCCAATCCGGCCTCGATGGCTGCTGCCATGGCGCTGCTCAACGCGACGCCTGTCACGGGCGAGGGCCGGCGCATCGCCGTGCTCGGCGACATGCTCGAGCTCGGCGACCATTCGGCCAAGCTCCATGCAGCCCTTGCCGAGTTGATCGTCGGCACCGGCACAAACACGGTCTTTCTCGGCGGTCCGGAAATGCGGGCGCTGGCAGACATCCTGCCCGACGAGATCAAAACGGAATACCGCGCCGGCGCCGAGGAATTGAAGCCGCTGCTGTTGTCGACGCTGAAGGCCGGCGACGTGGTGATGATCAAATCGTCGAAAGGCATCGGCTTTTCAAAGCTGGTCGAGGCCTTGCTCGGCAAATATCCGGCGGAAGCCGCAGGCACGAAACAGAACTAGTCCGGGGAACGGAATCGTATGTTTACATTGCTCGTCGATTTTGCGGACAAGGTCTCGGTCTTCAATGTCTTCCGCTACATAACTTTCCGCACCGGCGGTGCGCTGATCACCTCGGCGCTGATCGTCTTCATCTTCGGGCCGACCATCATCAATTCGCTTAGGCTGCGGCAAGGCAAGGGCCAGCCGATCCGCGCCGATGGCCCGCAGACGCATTTCAAGAAGGCCGGCACGCCGACCATGGGCGGGCTGATGATCCTGTGCGGCATCGTCGGCTCGTCGCTTCTATGGGCGAACCTCTCCTCGATCTATGTCTGGGTGGTGCTCTTGGTGACGCTGGGCTTCGGTTCGATCGGCTTTTACGACGACTATCTCAAGGTAACCAAGCAGTCGCATCTCGGCTTTTCCGGCAAGGCGCGGCTGGCGTTGGAATTCGTCATCGCCGGCATCGCCGCCTGGGCGATCATGCATAATGGCCAGGCGCCGTTCTCATCGTCGCTGACTTTCCCCTTCGCCAAGGAATTCATCATCAATCTCGGCTGGTTCTTCGTGCCGTTCTCCTGCTTCGTCATTGTCGGCGCCGGCAATGCGGTGAATTTGACCGATGGCCTCGACGGGCTGGCGATCGTGCCGATCATGATCGCGGCGGCATCCTTCGGCGTTATTGCCTACCTCTCCGGCAATGCGGTGTTCGCCGAATATCTGCAGATTCATTTCGTGCCCGGCACCGGCGAACTGGCTGTCGTGCTTGGCGCCGTCATCGGCGCCGGCCTCGGCTTCCTCTGGTTCAACGCGCCACCGGCAGCGATCTTCATGGGCGACACCGGTTCGCTGGCCATGGGTGGCCTGATCGGTACGGTCGCGGTCGCCACCAAGCACGAGATCGTGCTGGTCATCGTCGGCGGATTGTTCGTCGTGGAAATCCTGTCGGTCATCATCCAGGTCGGCTACTTCAAGATGACCGGCAAGCGCGTCTTCCTGATGGCGCCTATCCATCATCATTTCGAAAAGCTCGGCTGGACCGAAAGCCAGGTGGTGATCCGCTTCTGGATCATCGCCGTCATCCTGGCGCTGGTCGGCCTGTCGACCCTCAAGCTGAGATAGGAACCCGCTTGATCCCCGCCGCATCCTTTTCGGGCAAACGCGTTTCGCTCTTCGGGCTCGGTGGCTCGGGGATCGCCACGGCGCGCGCGCTGATCGAGGGCGGCGCCGACGTGCTCGCCTGGGACGACAATCCCGATAGCGTCGCCAAGGCCGCTGGCCAAGGCATTGCGACCGCCGATCTGCGCGGCGCCGACTGGTCGAAATTCTCGGCCTTCGTGCTCTCGCCCGGCGTGCCGCTGACGCATCCCAAGCCGCACTGGACGGTGGAGTTGGCGCGTGGCTCCGGCGTCGAGGTGATCGGCGATATCGAATTGTTCTGCCGCGAGCGGATTGCGCGCGCGCCTGATGCGCCGTTCATCGCTATCACCGGCACCAACGGCAAGTCGACGACCACGGCGCTGACCGCGCATATCCTCAAATCGGCAGGGCGCGACACGCAGATGGGCGGCAATATCGGCCGGGCCATCATGACGCTCGATCCACCGCAGGCTGACCGGGACTATGTCGTCGAGTGTTCGTCCTACCAGATCGATCTCGCGCCCTCGATCAACCCGACGGCCGGCATCCTGCTCAACCTGACGCCCGACCATCTCGACCGCCACGGCACCATGCAGCACTACGCTTCGATCAAGGAGCGGCTGGTCGCCGGCAGCGAGACAGCCATTGTCGGCGTCGACGATAGCTGGTGCGCGCAGATCGCCGACCGGCTGGAGAGGGCGGGCCGACAGGTGATCCGCATCTCCAAGCGGCTGCCGCTGACCGACGGTTATTTCGCCGATGGCTCCGATCTGATGGAAGCCGTGCATGGCCGTTACAGCCGCGTCGCCTTCCTCGAAGGCATCGGTTCGTTGCGCGGCCAGCACAATGCGCAGAACGCGCTTGCCGCCGTCGCCGCCTGCCTCAGGGTCGGCTTGAGCCTCGGCGAGATCCAGACGGGACTGGAAAGCTTTCCCGGGTTGGCGCATCGCATGGAGCAGGTCGGCCGCAAGGATCATGTGCTGTTCGTCAACGATTCCAAGGCGACCAATGCCGATGCGGCGGCACCCGCGCTGTCGAGCTTCCTGCGCATCTACTGGATCGCCGGCGGACTGCCCAAGGAAGGCGGGATCGAGCCGCTGCGCGGTTTCTTCCCGCGCATCGCCAAGGCCTATCTGATCGGCGAGGCGGCGCCCGCGTTCTCGGCGACGCTCGGCGAAGCCGTGCCCTATGAAATCTCGGGCACGCTGGCCGCCGCGGTCGACCATGCCGCGAAAGACGCGGCCAAGGATGACAGCGGCGAGGCGGTGGTGCTGCTGTCGCCGGCCTGCGCCAGTTTCGACCAGTTCAAGAATTTCGAAGTTCGCGGCGAAGCCTTCAGGCAAGCTGCGAATGCTATCGAGGGCGTGAAACCCATCGGAGGGGCACGATAATGCAAAGCCGTCTCGACAAAAGCCCGGTTGCAACCTGGTGGTGGACGATCGATCGCTGGTTCCTGGCGGCGTTCCTGTCACTGATGGGGCTTGGCATCGTCTTGTCCTTTGCGGCAAGCCCGGCGGTGGCCGAACGCATCGGCCTCGACAGTTTCCACTTTGCCACCAGGCAGATCATCTTCACCGTGCCGGCGCTCGGCGTGATGCTGGCAGTGTCCTTCCTGGAATCGCGGCAGATCCGGCGCATGGCGCTGATCATCCTGGGCATCATGCTGGTGCTGATGGTGGCCGTGCTCTATATCGGCGTCGAAGTGAAAGGCGCACGGCGCTGGGTGTCGTTTGTCGGCATGTCGATCCAGCCGTCGGAATTCCTGAAACCCGCCTTCGTCATCGTCTGCGCCTGGCTGTTCGCAGAACACAAGCGCCAGCCCGACATTCCGGGCAATTTGTTTGCCATGCTGCTGCTAATCCTGGTCATCTCGCTTCTGGTGGCGCAGCCCGATCTCGGCCAGACCATGCTGGTGACCGGCACCTGGGGCGTCATGTTCTTCATGGCCGGCCTGCCCTGGCTATGGATCATCGCGCTTGGCGCCACCGGCGCCGGCGGCCTGTTTGCCGCCTACACTGTGTTCCCGCACGTTGCCGCCCGCATCGACAAATTCCTGACCGGCGAAGGCGACACGTTCCAGGTCGACATGGGCCGCGAGGCGCTGATCAACGGCCACTGGTTCGGCGTCGGGCCGGGCGAGGGCACGGTCAAGCGGGTCATTCCCGACGCGCATGCCGATTTCGTGTTTTCGGTCGCCGGCGAAGAGTTCGGGTTGATCATGTGCTTCTTCATCATGTCGATCTTCGCCTTCATCGTGCTGCGCGGCTTGAGCACGGCATTGAAGGAACATGATGATTTCACCCGCTATGCCGTCGGCGGTCTGGTCACCGTGTTCGGCCTGCAGTCGGTCATCAACATGTGCGTCAACCTGCAGCTGATGCCGGCCAAGGGCATGACGCTGCCTTTCATCTCCTATGGCGGCTCCTCGCAGATCGCCATTGCCATCTCGATGGGCATGGTGCTGGCGCTGACGCGCAAGCGACCGGAAAAGCGCAAGCAGATGGGCTTTGCCCTGTCGCAGCGCGCCCTGCCGGCGGAGTGATATGGCGCGGGGTGTCATCCTTCTCGCGGCTGGCGGAACCGGCGGACATCTGTTTCCGGCCGAGGCGCTGGCGCATGAGCTGATCGAGCGCGGCTGGGGCGTGCATCTGGCGACGGACGACCGCGCCGAGCGCTTTGCCGGCCATTTCCCGGCCGCCGCCATCCATCCGATCCAGTCGGCGACGATGGGCTCGAAAAACCCCGTCGCTCTGCTCGGAGCGTTCTGGAAGATCTGGCGCGGCGTGCGCCAGGCCTCCGCCGTCATCGCCAGGATCAAGCCTGATGCGGTCGTCGGCTTTGGCGGTTATCCGACCTTGCCACCGCTCTATGCCGCGACGCGGCGCAAGCTGCCGACGCTGATCCATGAGCAGAACGCGGTCATGGGCCGCGCCAACCGGGCGCTGTCCGGGCGTGTCGATGCGATTGCCGGCGGCTTCCTGCCGCAAGATGAAAGTGCCACAGGCGCCAAGACGGTGACGACCGGCAATCCGGTCAGGCCGCCAATCCTGGAGGCGGCAAAGACGCCCTATAAGGCATCCCAAGGGGCGGATCCGTTCAGGCTCCTGGTGTTCGGCGGCAGCCAGGGCGCGCAGTTCTTTTCCGATGCCATGCCGGCGGCGATCGCACTTCTGCCGGAGGCGCAGCGCAAGCGGCTGGTGATCACCCAGCAGGCCCGCGCCGACGACGTGGCGCGGGTGAAGGCCGGCTATGCGGCACTCGGCGTCCATGTCGAGGTCTCGCCCTTCTTCACCGATATGGCACAGCGCATGGGCGCGGCGCATCTGGTGATCTCGCGCTCCGGCGCCTCGACAGTTTCGGAGATCGCCGTCATCGGCCGGCCGGCGCTGCTGGTGCCTTATCCCTATGCGCTGGATCACGATCAGGCGGCGAACGCAGCCGCCCTTGCCGCGGCGGGCGGCGGCGAGGTGCATCCGCAATCGTCACTGTCGCCGGAGCGCATCGCGGCTCTCATTGGCGGGCTGATGGACAATCCCGAGCGGCTGACGGCCATGGCTGCCGGAGCGAAGTCGGCTGGCCGGCCGAACGCGGCACGGTTGCTCGCTGATCTCACAGAGGCTATTGCGTCCAGAAAAACCGTTTCGGATTTCAGGAAAGGGACGCATTGATGAAGATGCCGCAGACCATCGGCCTTGTGCATTTCATCGGCATTGGCGGCATCGGCATGAGCGGCATCGCCGAGGTTCTGCACAATCTCGGCTACAAGGTGCAGGGTTCGGACCAGGCCGACAGCGCCAATGTCCAGCGGCTGCGCGACAAGGGCATCGAATGCTTTGTCGGCCACAAGGCCGAGAATATCGGCGCGGCCGAAGTGGTTGTCGTCTCCACCGCGATCAAGAAATCCAATCCCGAGCTGAAGGCCGCGCGCGAAAAACTGCTGCCGATCGTGCGCCGGGCCGAGATGCTGGCCGAACTGATGCGCTTCCGCCAGGCGGTCGCGATCGGTGGCACGCATGGCAAGACCACAACCACGTCGATGGTGGCGACGCTGCTCGATGCCGGCGGGCTCGACCCGACGGTGATCAATGGCGGCATCATCAATGCCTATGGCACCAATGCCCGTATGGGCGATGGCGAGTGGATGGTGGTCGAAGCCGACGAAAGCGACGGCACCTTCCTCAAGCTGCCGGCCGAGATCGCCGTCGTCACAAACATCGATCCCGAGCATCTGGACCATTATGGCAGTTTCGACAAGGTGCGCGAGGCGTTCCGGCAATTCGTCGAGAACGTGCCGTTCTACGGTTTTGGCGTGATGTGCACCGACCATCCGGAAGTACAGGCGCTGGTCAGCCGCATCGAGGACCGCCGCGTCATCACCTATGGCGAGAACGCGCAGGCCGATGTGCGTTTCACCAACCACCGCATGGCCGGTGCCGTCTCGGCATTCGACGTGGTGATCCGCGACCGCAAGACCGGCGGCCAGACGACGATATCGGATCTGCGGCTGCCGATGCCCGGCCGCCACAACGTCTCCAACGCCACCGCCGCAATTGCGGTCGCGCATGAACTCGGCCTGTCGGCCGAAGCGATCAAGAAGGGGCTGTCGTCCTTTGCCGGCGTCAAGCGGCGCTTCACCCACACCGGCTCGTGGAACGGCGTCGACATCTTCGACGATTACGGCCACCACCCGGTCGAGATCACGGCGGTGTTGAAAGCGGCGCGCAGCGCCACCAAGGGCCGCGTCATCGCCATTGCGCAGCCGCACCGCTTCACCCGGCTGCACGATCTGTTCGACGAATTTTCGGTCTGTTTCAACGATGCCGACACGGTGATGGTGGCGCCGGTCTATGCGGCGGGCGAGGAGCCGATCGACGGCGTGACCTCGGAGGCGCTGGTGTCGCGCATCCGCTCCGGGGGCCATCGCGATGCGCGCTACGTCGAAACCCCTGCCGCGATTTCGCCCGTCATCCGCGCGTTGGCGAAACCGGGCGACTTCGTCATCTTCCTGGGCGCCGGCAACATCACCCAATGGGCCTATGCGCTGCCTGGGGAACTCGGCGGTACCGTCTCATGATGCGCGGCCAGGACCTGCTCGACAAACTTGGCGACCGGCTTGCCGGCCTGCGCGGCCGCATCACGCCCAATGCCGAGATGGACAAGATCACCTGGTTCCGCGCCGGCGGTCTGGCGGACGCCCTGTTCCAGCCGGCCGACGAGGAGGATCTGGCTGCCTTCCTGCGCGCCGTGCCGGAGGACATCCCGCTCACCATCGTCGGTGTCGGCTCCAACCTCCTGGTGCGCGACGGCGGCATTCCAGGGTTCGTCATCCGGCTTTCGGCCAAGGGCTTTGGCGAGGCCGAGGTGGTTTCGCCGACCGTCATCAAGGCCGGTGCTGCGACGCCCGACAAGCGCGTCGCGGCCGTCGCTTATGAGGCCGGTATTGGCGGCTTTCATTTCTATCACGGCATTCCCGGCGCCATCGGCGGGGCGCTGAGGATGAATGCCGGCGCCAATGGCGTCGAGACGCGGGAACGTGTCGTCGAGGTTCGGGCGCTCGACCGCAAGGGCAATCTCCACACCCTCAGCAATGAAGACATGGGCTATGCCTATCGTCACTCGGCCGCACCTGCCGGGCTGATCTTCACCTCCGCGGTTTTCGAAGGTGTTCTGGAAGATCAGGAGGCGATCAAGGCGGCTATGGACGCCGTCCAGACGCATCGCGAGACGGTGCAGCCGATCCGCGAGAAGACCGGCGGCTCGACCTTCAAGAATCCGGAAGGCACCTCGGCCTGGAAGGAAATCGACAAGGCCGGCTGCCGCGGGCTGATGATCGGCGGCGCGCAGATGTCGCCGATGCACTGCAACTTCATGATCAACACCGGAACAGCGACCGGATACGACCTCGAATATCTCGGCGAGACGGTGCGCGCCCGCGTGCTTGAAAATTCAGGCATCCGCCTGCAGTGGGAAATCAAGCGGCTCGGCAATTTCCGCCCCGGCCATGCCGTGCAGGAATTCCTCGGACAGCTTCTTTAGCGCAAGCTGAAGTTCATGTGATGCTTGAACTTCAAACGGTCTGAAACAACAGCGCCACCGTTGCTCCAAAGACTCACAACACGCTTTTTCGGGCCGTTTTCGCGGAAAGTGAATCTGTCGGAATCATAAGCACTTGCCAGCGAATCAACTCTCTGATTCTCTGCCTTAAAGCGTTTCCTGATTTGAGTCGTTCGACGCGTCGACCGCGTTTTCCGTCTGGGGGGCAACCTGCCGGGAGACTCGGACTCAATCTGGTCGCTGAATGCGTGGTTGCGGGCCCGCCGTGAGAGGGATGACGGGATATGAAGAACAAGCATGTGGCTGTCCTCCTGGGCGGATTCTCGTCCGAGCGGCCCGTGTCTCTGTCTTCGGGAAAGGCGTGTGCGGATGCGCTTGAGAATGAAGGCTACCAGGTTACCCGCGTCGATGTTGCGCGCGATGTCGGCGCCGTGCTCACCGAACTCAAGCCCGATGTCGTCTTCAACGCACTGCACGGCCCGTTCGGTGAAGACGGCACTATCCAGGGCATCCTCGAATATCTGGCCATTCCCTACACCCATTCGGGCGTGCTCGCCTCGGCGCTCGCCATGAACAAGGAGCAAGCCAAGAAGGTCGCCAAGGCTGCCGGCATCGCGGTGGCGGAATCGAAGGTTGCCAGCCGCTTTGCCATCCAGAACAAGCATCCGATGAAGCCGCCCTACGTGGTCAAGCCGGTCAATGAAGGCTCAAGCTTCGGCGTCGTCATCGTGCATGAAGGGCAGTCGCATCCGCCGCAGGTCATCGGCTCGTCCGAATGGAAATATGGCGAGACCGTCATGGTCGAGCGCTACATCCATGGGCGCGAGCTGACCTGCGCCGTCATGGGCGACGTGGCGCTCGGCGTCTGCGAGATCATTCCGACCGGCCATTCCTTCTACGACTATGATTCAAAATACGTCGCCGGCGGATCAAAACACGAAATCCCTGCTAAAATTTCATCAAATATTTACCAAAAAATACAGACACTGGCGCTCAAGGCACATCTGGCTATCGGCTGCCGGGGCGTTTCCCGATCGGACTTCCGCTATGACGACCGTCACTCCGAAAACGGCGAGATTGTCTGGCTCGAGATCAACACTCAGCCGGGCATGACGCCGACGTCTTTGGTGCCTGAAATCGCCGCCCAGGCCGGGCACTCGTTTGGCGAATTGTTGAGTTGGATGGTGGAGGACGCTTCGTGTCTGCGTTGAAATGGGGACAGGACAAGGGCAGGGGCGGCGCCGGGCCGGCGCTGTTCGGCATGCCGTTGTCGTTCGACCATTTCGTGCTGCCGCGCGTGCTGCGCCGGCCGGTGCGCGTGCTGGCGCGACTGGGCGGCGGCGACTTCGTCGCGCCGCGCTTTTCCGCGGCCATCCTGTCGGCTTCGCTCATTGCATCAAGCAGCCTCTATGGCGCCATTCTCGGCGGTCATGCCGACGACATCGTCCAGAGCATCACCGCCCGGACCGGCTTTGCCGTCGACCAGATCAAGGTGGTCGGCAACCGCCAGACTTCGGAGATCGACATACTGGACCGGCTCGAGCTCGACGGCTGGACGTCACTGATCGGCTTCGATGCCGAGGCCGCGCGTGAACGTATTGATACCTTGCCCTGGGTCGAAGTGGCGGCGGTGCGCAAGGTCTATCCACATACGCTGGAAGTGCGTGTCGAGGAGCGCGAGCCCTTCGCGCTCTGGCAGCAGGGCGCGGAGCTTTCGGTCATCGAACGCTCCGGCGCGGTGATCGCGCCGTTCTCCGGCGGCAAGCAGGCGCTGCTGCCGCTGATCATCGGCACCGGCGCACCGGCCAAGGCGCCCGACTTCGTGGCCAAGATCAAGAAATTTCCCGAGCTCGCGGCTCGGGTCAAAGGCTATATCCGCATCGGCGAACGGCGTTGGGACCTGAAGCTGGAAAACGGCATCACGATCAAGCTGCCCGAGGATGGCGAGGATCAGGCGATTGCCGACCTGGTTCGGATGGACCACGATAACGGCCTTCTGACGCGCGATATCGCCGCCGTCGACATGCGCATCTCCGATCGCCTGGTGGTGCAGCTGACGCCGGAAGCGGCGACGCAGCGCCAGGCCGCGCTCAATGAAAAGCCGCAAAATTTGAAGCGCAAGTCGGGGACGAAGATATGAGCTGGCTTGGCGGCAACAGCGATGCCTCTTCGCGGCGTTCCGGCACGCTCACCGTGCTGGATGTCGGCTCGAGCAAGGTTTGCTGCGTGGTGGCGAAACTGAAGCCGCGCGAGGACGGCAAGCTGTTGCGCGGCCGCTCGCACCGCATCCAGGTGATCGGCATCGGCCACCAGAAATCGCAAGGCGTGAAGTCGGGCGTGGTCGTCGATCTCGACCGCGCGGAGCACGCCATTCGCCTGTCCGTCGACGCCGCCGAACGCATGGCGGGACTGACGGTGGATTCGCTGATCGTCAACATGACGGCGGGCCGGCTGAAGAGCGAAACCTATTCGGCCACGATCAATCTCGGTGGCCATCAGGCCGACGAAGCCGACATCAAGCGCGTGCTTGCCGCCGGCGCCAAGCAGGCGCTCAAGGCCGAACGCGACGTGATCCATTCGCTGCCCGTCGGCTTTTCGCTGGACGCCGAGCGCGGCGTGCGCGATCCGCGCGGCATGGTCGGCGACCAACTCGGCGTCGATATGCATGTGCTGACGGGCGATGCCGCGCCGCTGCGCAATCTGGAGCTCTGCATCAACCGCTCGCATCTTTCGGTCGAGCGCATGGTGGCGACGCCCTATGCCAGCGGGCTTGCGGCCCTGGTCGACGACGAACTGGAAATGGGTGCGGCCTGCATCGACATGGGCGGCGGCACGACGACCATCTCGGTGTTTTCGGAAGGCAAATTCGTCCACGCCGATGCCATTGCCATCGGCGGCAATCATGTGACGCTCGATATGGCCAAGGGCCTGTCGACCTCGCTCGACGCCGCGGAGCGGCTGAAGGTGATGCATGGTTCGGCGCTGCCTGGCAGTGCCGACGATCGCGACCTGGTCTCGATCCAGCCGATCGGCGAAGACGGCGAGATGCCGCTGCAGATCCCGCGCTCGGTGATGACGCGCGTCATCCGCGCCCGCATCGACGAGACGCTGGAACTGTTGCGCGACCGGCTGAACAAGTCGGGCTACGGCAATGCCGTGGGAAAACGCGTCGTGCTGACCGGCGGCGCCAGCCAGCTTGCGGGTCTCCCCGAGGCGGCGCGCCGCATTCTGGGACGCAATGTGCGCATCGGACGCCCGCTCGGCGTGGCGGGCCTGCCGGAAGCTGCCAAGGGGCCGGCTTTCTCGACGGCGGTCGGGCTGCTGATCTATCCGCAGATGGCGAGCTTCGAGAGCCATCCGGCGAAAGGAATTTCCGGTCTCAGGATGACCGGGACGGGCGGAAAACTGCATCGCATGAGTCAGTGGTTGAGAGACAGTTTCTAATTGACGGGGACAGCCCCATAGGCGGCCGCGGCGGCGAAGCGGCGGGAAAGGCAAAGGACGGAGACAATGACGATCAATCTGCAAAAGCCGGACATCACCGAGCTCAAGCCGCGGATCACCGTATTCGGTGTCGGCGGCGGCGGCGGCAATGCCGTCAACAACATGATCACCGCGGGCTTGCGCGGTGTCGAGTTCGTCGTGGCCAACACCGATGCACAGGCGCTGACCATGTCGAAGGCCGAGCGGCTGATCCAGCTCGGCGCGCATGTCACCGAGGGGCTCGGCGCCGGCTCGCAGCCTGAAGTGGGCCGTGCGGCGGCGGAAGAGTGCATCGATGAGATCATCGATCATCTCTCGAACACCCATATGTGCTTCGTCACCGCCGGTATGGGTGGCGGCACCGGAACCGGTGCGGCTCCCGTGGTTGCCCGCGCGGCGCGCGAACGGGGTATCCTCACCGTCGGCGTCGTCACCAAGCCGTTCCATTTCGAAGGCCAGCGCCGCATGAAGACGGCGGATCTCGGCATCGAGGAGCTGCAGAAATGTGTCGATACCCTGATCGTCATCCCCAACCAGAACCTGTTCCGGCTGGCCAATGACAAGACCACCTTTGCCGACGCCTTCGCCATGGCCGACCAGGTGCTCTACTCCGGTGTTGCCTGCATCACCGACCTGATGGTCAAGGAAGGTCTGATCAATCTCGACTTCGCCGACGTGCGTTCGGTGATGCGCGAAATGGGCAAGGCGATGATGGGCACCGGCGAAGCTTCGGGCGAGGGCCGCGCGATGGCCGCCGCCGAGGCGGCGATCGCCAATCCGTTGCTCGACGAGACCTCGATGAGGGGCGCCAAGGGCCTGCTGATCTCGATCACCGGCGGCCGCGACCTGACCCTGTTCGAAGTCGACGAGGCCGCGACCCGCATCCGCGAGGAAGTCGATCAGGACGCCAACATCATCCTCGGCGCCACCTTCGACGAGGAACTCGAAGGCGTCATCCGCGTCTCGGTGGTCGCCACCGGCATCGACAAATCGGCAGCTGAAATTGCCGCGGCGCCGATCTCGATCCGGGCCGTGCCGCCGCAGCAGAAGCCGGTCAGCCGCCCAGCGGCTTCGGGGGCGGAAGGCCGTCCGGCACCGGTCCAGCAGCAGACCTATGAGCAGCGCGCGGCCGATCCGGTGGCCGAGGCGATCCAGCTTGCCGAGGCCAATGCGGCGGCAATGGCTCGTCCGGCGCCGATGGCCCAGGCGGAAGATTTCCGCCCGCAGAGCAAGATCTTCCAGGCCCCGCCTGCCCAGCCGCAGCCTGTCGTGCAGCAGGTGATGCAACCGGCGCCGCTGCGGGAAATGCCGCAGCCGGTGGCTGCCGCACCGCAGCGCATGCCGCGGGTGGAGGATTTTCCGCCGGTGGTGCGGGCCGAGGTGGAAGCCAAGGGCCGTCCGGCCGACCATGAAAACAGCGGGCCGATGGGGCTGCTCAAGCGGCTGACCAACGGACTGACGCGCCGCGAAGAAGAGCCGGCCCGGTTGCAGCCGGCACAGCCGCGCGAACCGAAACTGCGCCAGGCGGCGCCGGAAATGCGCCGCCTTGCCAGCCAGGATCCGCAGCTTTACGCGCCGCGCCGCGGCCAGCTCGACGATCAGGGCCGGTTGACGCCGCAGACCAGGTCGACCCAGGAAGACGACCAGCTGGAGATACCGGCTTTCCTGCGCCGCCAGGCCAACTGAGCCGTTAACGGTATGTAACACTTGTTAACAGGCAGACGAGAGATTGTCTGCCTGTTAACGTTTAAAGGGGTTTAATAACAAGGCGTTACGATGTGACGCTCAAGGTCTGTCGCGGTTACACAGAGTAAGAAACCGTGATTTGGAGTCTCCCTGACAGACCATTATCTTTGCCGCAGCACTTTCGGTGTGCTGGGATTCGGGGAAGTGGCCCTGCCTGCCGATAAAAAAGAGCCGCGCCTTTTGGGTTAAAGCGGACTTAGGCGTTTGGGCTATGGGGTTTGTCTTGCAAGACTATCAGACGACACTGAAATCGCGTGCAACGCTGACCGGTACCGGCGTTCACAGCGGCAAACCGGTCACCGTCAATTTCCTCCCTGCGGACGCCGACACCGGCGTGCTCTTCCACCTTTCGAACGGAAGCGAGAGCCGCGAGTTCCGCGCGCTGGTTGCTGAAGTCGGCGCGACCGATCTCTGCACCATGCTCGGCGATCCGGCAGGCGAGCATATCGCCACCGTCGAACATCTGATGGCGACGCTTTTCGGGCTCGGCATCGACAACATCGTCATCGAGATCGACGGTCATGAGGTTCCGATCCTCGATGGCAGTGCGGTGGCGTTCGTGGAAGCCATCGACCAAGCCGGCATCGAGACGCTGGCGGTCAAGCGCCGCTACATCAGGGTGGTCAAGCCCGTCCGCATCGAGAATGGCGCGTCCTGGGCCGAGTTCAGGCCCTATAGCGGCACGCGCTTCGAGGTCGAGATCGATTTCGAAAGCCCGGCGATCGGCCGCCAGCTATTCGCCTCCGACATCAACCCCGACATCTTTCGCCAGGATATCGCGCGCGCCCGCACCTTCGGCTTCATGAAGGATGTCGAGCGGCTGTGGGCGGCCGGCTATGCGCTGGGCTCCTCGCTGGAGAACTCGCTGGTGATCGGCGACGACAACCGGGTGATCAACATGGGCGGCCTGCGCTACCCCAATGAGTTCGCTCGCCACAAGACGATGGACGCGATGGGCGATCTGGCGCTGGCCGGCGCCCGTTTCATCGGTTGCTTCCGCTCCTATCGCGGCGGTCACCGGATGAATGCGGCTGCTTTGCGGCGGCTTCTGTCCGACCGTTCGGCCTTCGAGGTCGTCGAGACCACGCGCCGCGAGCGCGGCCGCACCGCCGAGATGAGCGCCGTCACCGGCCCTGTCTTTGCGCCCTGGGTGATCTGATTCTTAACGATTTTCTGGCTCTCTGAACGCTGGCCGGTGTTGCACGAAAGCATCACCGGCCAGTGAAAGTGCGTAGCATTCGGGGCAACACCAAGCCGCCACAAAAATGTGCGATTGGCTAGACATAGCGTTGCTGGGCAAGGCAGTTATGGTTTATGGCTGCTGCCGTCTGTTAGGCGCATGTCGCTCAAAAGTGGGGATCAGTTTTGAGGGAACGCCATGCGAAAGGCATTGAACTAACGCCGAAAGGGCGCAATCCAATCATGTTCTTCAAGCGAGTTGGTCAATCGAAAGCGCCGTATCGGGCTGTTTTCCTGGCGCTTTCGGTGGTTGTGCCATCGCTCTTCCTCTCGGCCTGCATGTCGTCCGAGAAAGACGTCGACCTGTCGACCTATGTCGACCAGACCGAACCGGCCGACGTCCTTTACAATCAAGGCCTTGCCAATCTCAATGCCGGCCGCCTGGATGAGGCGAGCAAGAAGTTCGACGCCGTCGACCGCCAGCACCCCTATTCGGAATTCGCCCGCAAATCGATGGTGATGGGCGCCTTCGCCGACTATCGCGCCGGCCGTTATGACGAAGCGATCGGCTCGGCCAAGCGCTATCTCACGCTCTATCCGTCGACCGACGACGCGGCTTACGCCCAGTATATTATCGGGCTGAGCTACTACAAGCAGATCAAGGACGTCACCCAGGATCAGAAGGAAGCACGCCAGACCGTGCAGACGATGCAGGATCTGGTGACGCGCTGGCCGACGTCGGAATATGTCGACGACGCCAAGGAAAAGATCCGTTTCGCCAACGACCAGCTGGCCGGCAAAGAGATGCAGATCGGCCGCTATTATCTCGAGCGGCGCGAATACATTGCTGCCGTCAAGCGCTTCCGCAACGTTGTCGAGAACTATTCCAACACCCGCCATGTCGAAGAGGCGCTGGCGCGTCTGGCCGAAAGCTATTACGCCATGGGCTTGACCTCGGAAGCGCAAACCGCCGCTGCTGTGCTCGGCACCAATTATCCCGACAGCCAATGGTACAAGGATACCTACAAGCTGTTGCAGAGCAACGGGCTTGAGCCGCGCGAGAATGCCGGATCGTGGATATCCAAGGCCGGCAAGCTGATCACCGGCGCCTGACGCCCGAGCATCGACTGAGGCGGAACGCGCTTTTCGGATTGATCCGACGCTCAAACAAAAAGATAGTGCGGCGCTGCGACTCCATCGGTCGCATGCCGCTTCACAGCGGTTCAGTGGTTTGATTGAGGCGCTGAACCGTCCTAACTTTTTGTTCTACGCAATTCCGGACGGAAAACCGCTACGCACTTTTCCCGGAATTGCTTGAGGTCCGGGTTCTGATGCTTTCCAGACTGTCGATCCGCGATATCGTCCTGATCGAGAAGCTGGATATCGACTTCCAGCCCGGCCTTTCCGTGCTGACCGGTGAAACCGGCGCCGGCAAATCCATCCTTCTCGACGCGCTGTCGCTGGCGCTTGGCGCGCGCGGCGACGCCTCGCTGGTGCGCCACGGCGCGGCACAGGGCCAGGTCATTGCCGTCTTCGATGTGCCGCGCAACCACCCGGTGCGCGCGCTGCTGGCCGAAAACGCCATCGAGGATGACGGCGACATCATCCTGCGCCGGCTGCAGACCGCGGATGGCCGCACCCGTGTCTTCGTCAACGACCAGCCGTCCAGCGTCACCCTGATGCGCGACATCGGCCACGCGCTGGTCGAGATCCACGGCCAGCATGACGAGCGGGCTCTGGTCGATCCCGGCGCCCATCGCGAATTGCTGGACAGTTTTGGCGGCCATCTGGGCGCTGCCCGCGCGACCGGCGAGGCGTGGCGCTACTGGCGTGGCGCCGAGCAGGAGTTCGTCAGGCACCGCGCCAAGGTCGAGGCGGCGGCGCGCGAGGCCGATTATCTCAGGGCCTCGGTGGCGGAACTGGCAAAGCTCGATCCGCAGCCCGGCGAAGAGACGCAACTGGCCGAATTGCGCGCCACGATGATGCGGGCCGAAAAGATCGCCTCGGAAATACACGATGCGCAGGATGTGCTGTCAGGCCCGTCCTCGCCACTGCCGCAACTGGCCAGCCTGCTGAGGCGCCTGCAGCGCAAGGCCAGCGAAGCGCCGGGACTGCTCGAGGATGTGGTGAAGTCGCTGGACGAGGCGATGCTGTCACTGGATGCAGCGCAATCGGGCGTCGAGGCGGCACTGCGCGCCACCGAATACGACCCGCAGAGGCTGGAGAAGGCGGAGGAGCGGCTGTTTTCGCTGCGTGCGGCCTCACGTAAGCACAGTGTGGCCGTTGACGATTTGGCGCAACTGCGCGACACCATGTCCGCCGATCTCGCCGATCTTGATGCCGGCGAGGGGCGCCTGCATGTCCTGGAAAAGCAGGCCTCAGCGGCGCGAGAAGCCTACGATATTTCCGCAGCCCAGCTCTCCGCCCTTCGCCATGCGGCCGCGGTCGGCCTGACCAAGGCTGTGATGGCCGAATTGCCGGCGCTGAAGCTGGAACGGGCTGAGTTCATCGTCGAACTGGCCAGCGATGGCGAGAACCGCATGGAAGAAGGCATCGACCAGGTCGAGTTCTGGGTGCGCACCAATCCCGGCACCAGGCCTGGGCCGATGATGAAGGTCGCCTCCGGCGGCGAGCTGTCGCGCTTCCTGCTGGCGCTCAAGGTGGCGCTGGCCGACCGTGGCTCGGCGCCGACATTGGTCTTCGACGAGATCGACACCGGCGTCGGCGGCGCCGTGGCCGATGCGATCGGCCAAAGGCTGGCCAGGCTGTCGAAGCGCGTGCAGGTGCTGTCGGTCACGCATGCTCCGCAAGTGGCGGCACGTGCTGCGACGCATTTCCTGATCTCCAAATCCGGCGGCTCGGACAAGGTCGCCACCGGCATCGCCGAAATGGACCGGGCGGCGCGCCAGGAAGAGATCGCGCGCATGTTGGCCGGCGCTACCATCACCGACGAGGCGCGCGCAGCCGCGGAACGGCTGCTGCGCGAGAATATTGCTGCAGCGTAGTCGTCGCAAGGCTTTCGGACTGAGTCAGGATATGGCTCCATCCCGCTGTTCAGGAATGCTTTTTCCGAAATCCTGATTTATGGTGCCTCGCCACTGTCCAGGGACCGCTGCATGTCTGAAAAACCAGTCGAATCGTTGAGCGAAAGCGAAGCCGCGGATGAGCTCCAGCGGCTGGCCGAGGAGATCGCCGGTCATGACCGGCGCTATCATGCCGAGGACGCGCCGACGATTACGGACGCAGAATATGACGCGCTGCGGCGGCGCAATCTTGCCATCGAGGAGCGCTTTCCCGGTCTGGTGCGCGAGGATTCGCCCTCGCTGCGGGTCGGCGCCGCGCCGGCGGAAGGCTTTGCCAAGGTGCGCCATGCGGTGCCGATGCTCAGCCTCGCCAAGGCCTACACAGACGAGGACGTCACCGATTTCATCGAGCGTGGCCGGCGCTTCTTCGACCGCGACAAGGACCTCGACATCGCGTTTACGGCCGAGCCGAAGATCGACGGCCTGTCGGCGTCGCTGCGCTATGAACGCGGTGTGTTCGTGCAGGGTGCTACGCGCGGCGACGGCACTGTAGGCGAGGACATCACCGCCAATCTCAGGACCATCGCCGACATCCCCGCCAAGCTGAAAGGATCGGGCTGGCCCGAGACCATCGAGATCCGCGGCGAGGTCTACATGACCTATGCGGAATTCGAGGCACTGAAGGCCCGCTCGGCGGCGGTGGGCGGCCAGGACTATGTCAATCCGCGCAATACGGCAGCGGGCTCCTTGCGACAGAAGGATGCGTCCGTCACCGCCAGCCGCAATCTTAAATTTTTTGCCTATGCCTGGGGCTATACGACAGCGGATCCGGCGCCGACCCAATATGATTCGGTGCAGAAATTCGCCGAATGGGGGTTCAAGGTCAGCCCATTGATGGTGCGGGCGAAGTCTGTCGAGGAGCTGATCGCGCACTACCACAAGATCGAGGAGCTGCGTTCGTCGCTCGGCTACGACATCGACGGTGTCGTCTACAAGGTCGACCAGCTGGAATTGCAGCGTCGCTGGGGCTTTGTCACCGGCGAGCCGCGCTGGGCGGTTGCGCATAAATTCCCGGCCGAACAGGCGATGACGACGGTGCAGAAGATCGACATCCAGGTCGGCCGTACCGGTACGCTGGCGCCGGTGGCGCGGCTAGCGCCGGTCACGGTCGGCGGCGTGGTGGTCGAAAACGTCACGCTGCACAATGAGGACTACATCAAGGGTTTTGACAGCAACGGCTTGCCGATTCGCGACGGCATCGATGTCCGCATCGGTGACACGGTTGTCATACAACGGGCGGGCGATGTCATTCCGCAGATCGTCAGCGTCGTCGTCGACAAGCGGCCGGCTGATGCGGTGCCTTACGAATTCCCGCACATTTGTCCGGTCTGCGGCTCGCCGGCGACGCGCGAAATCAACGAGAAGACCGGCAAGGAGGATTCGCGCCGGCGCTGCACCGGCGAGCTGATCTGCGCCGCGCAGGCCGTGGAGCGGCTGCGTCATTTCGTGTCGCGCGGCGCGCTCGACATCGAGGGGCTGGGCGCCGAGAATATCGACCTGTTCTTCAATTCGGGACTGGTCAAGACCGCCGCCGATATCTTCACCCTCAGGGATCGCCGCCCGGCCGTCACCAGGGCGCTGGCTGAGCGGCGCGAGGAGCAGGCTAGGCAGCGCGAGGCGGCATCGGGCAAGGCGCGCAAGAATGTGCGCGGTGTCGAGAACCGCAATTATGAAGGCCTCGACAAGCTGTTCGCGGCCATCGATTCGCGCCGCGAGCCGGAGCTCGACCGCTTCATCTTCGCACTCGGCATCCGCCATATCGGCGAAACGACGGCGGCCGTGCTTGCCCGGACGTTTTCGACCATCGAGGAGCTGATCCGCGTCGGCAAGGAAACGGCGGCGGCTGAGGATCCGCACAGCGTCTTCCCCTCCATCAACGGCATTGGCGACACGGTGATCGACGCGTTGCGCGATTTCTTCGGCAATGAACGCAATGACGACGTGCTCGACAGACTGCTCGAACAGGTCAGGCCGAAGCCGTATGTCGTCACCGTGTCGACCGACAGCGAGGTTGCCGGCAAGACCATCGTCTTCACCGGCACGCTGGAAAAGATGACACGCTCCGAAGCCAAGGCGATGGCCGAACGGCTCGGCGCCAAGGTGGCGGGTTCGGTGTCGGCGAAGACCGATCTGCTGGTGGCCGGGCCGGGCGCTGGCTCCAAACTGAAGCAGGCCAGCGAACTCGGCGTCGAAGTCATCGACGAGGACACATGGCTGCAACGGGTCGGCAAGGCATGACCGCCGGTTCGTTCAAAGGGTTCGGGCAAAAGGCCATACCGTTCCTCAAGGCGCTCGACTTCCACCAGAGCCGTGAATGGTTCCAGGAAAACCGCGCGCTTTACGACAGCGAGTTGCATGAGCCGTTCTGCGATCTGGTCGAGACGCTGACCGAGCGCTTCGCGGCGGCGGGTCTGGGCTTGCGCGGAGACCGCAAGAAGTCACTGTTTCGCATCAACCGCGACGTGCGCTTCGCCAAGGACAAGCGGCCCTACAACCAGCATTTGTCGGCCATGCTGTCGCCGGATGGCACCAAGATGGAGCAGGGCGTGTTCTTCGTCTATGTCGGGATCGACCGCTGCTTTGCCGATGTCGCCTGGTGGAATCCGGAGCCGTCCCTGCTGCTGGCGATGCGCAAGGCGATCGTCGCCCGGCCGGCCGAGTTCCGAAAACTGCTCTCAACGCTGAAGAAAAACGGCTTCGAACTTGAAACCGAGGGCCGCATGAAGCGCACGCCGCGCGGCTTCGAGCAGGTCAACGAACCCGATCTTGTCGACGCCATCCGCAACCGGCACTTCTATGTCCAGCACATGATCGATCCGGCTGGAATTCACGCGCCGACGCTGGTCGACGAGCTTGTCGATTTCGCCTTGCGCGCCAAGCCGCTGCTTGACTGGGGCAGGGCGATCCAGGGCACGGCACCGCGGAGCTAAATCAGCCCGGCGCACTGCACGGCTACATCCGCATCAAAAGACCGCCGTCGACTGCCAGTTCGATGCCGGTGATGTAGCTTGCCGCATCGGAAAGCAGGAATAGCGCGGCATTGGCCATGTCCTGCGGCGTGCCGATGCGGCCGAGCGGCGCATAATTGGCAACGGCCGCGCGTTTCTCTTCGGTGTCCCAGCGCGCCTGCAGCGGCGTCAACGCCATTCCCGGGCAGATCGAATTGGAGCGGATGCCATCGCCCGCCAACTGCATGGCGAGCGACTTCGACAGCGCACAGACGCCGGCCTTCGATGCCTGGTAGGCATCCTGCGGGGTCGGATCGCCGCGATACCACTGGATGGTGGAGAAGTGCACCATGGCGCCGCCGCGTCCGCCGGCCCGCATATGCGGAACCACCGCCCGCGCGGTGTGGACGAAGGATTTCAGATTGATGTTGAAGACCTGATCCCAGACATCGAGGTCCATCTCGAGGGCCGATTTGTCGCGACCGAACCAGAGCACGCCTGCGACATTGGCGAGATAATCGATGCCGCCGCGCTCGCGGCCCGCGGCATTGATGGTCTGCTCGACGAAGGCGGCGTCGGTGAGGTCGCCCTGGGCAAAGGTGAGCCGGTCGTCATAGGCGGCAAGCGACGCCGGACGCGGCTTGACGTCGATGGCGGTGACCGAGGCGCCGGCATCGAGCAGCGCCAGCGAGATCGCCTCGCCCATACCGCCACCGGCGCCGGTGACGACCGCGTGCCTGCCGGTGAAGTCATAAGCGATCATCCGAACCCCCTCATTTGTTTTTACAACATCAGTTTCGCTGATTTGTTGGCTCAAGCGAATTCGTCTGACTTTTCAAACGCCGGCTCCTACATAGCAGCGCGAGATGGGAATGTGACATGTCGGCAGAGACCTTAAGCGAAAATTCCGTGGCCAGCGACTTCTGGGACGGCGTGCGGCTGTCGATGCCGGTGGTTGTCGCCGCGGCGCCATTTGGGCTGCTGTTCGGCGCCATCGCCGTCGACAACGGCTTTTCCGTTCTCGAAGCTTTCTTGATGAGCGCGCTGATCTTCGGCGGCGCCAGCCAGATGGTCGGCATCGAATTGTTCGGCCAGCATGTCGCGCCATGGCTGATCGTGCTGTCGATCTTCGCCGTAAACTTCCGTCACGTGCTTTACTCCGCCAGCATCGGCCGGCGAATCGCGCACTGGCCGGTTATCAGCCAAGCGCTGGGCTATTTCGTGCTCACCGATCCGCAATTCGCGGTGGCCGAGCGTAAGGCCGAAGCCGGCGAGACCGTTGGCTTTGCCTGGTACATGGGGCTTGGCCTGCCGGTCTATGTGTTCTGGGGGATCGAGAGCGCGCTGGGCGCGGTGTTCGGCAAGCTGATCCCGGACACGCATGCGCTCGGCATCGACTTCCTGCTGCCGATCTATTTCCTCGGGCTGGTCATGGGCTTTCGCAACCGGCCACTGTGGCTGCCGGTGGTGATCGCCAGCGCCGCGGCGTCGATCATTGCCTACAAAACTGTGGGATCGCCATGGCACGTCTCCATCGGCGCCGTTGCAGGCGTGCTTCTGGCCGTCATCCTGCCGCCGCACCATAGCGGTGTGGAGGCAAAACGATGAGCGCGACCTTGTGGATCATCATTGCCGGCGCGATCGCCACCTATCTCACCCGCGTCGGCGGCCATCTGGTGATCTCGCGCTTCGACCACATCCATCCACGCGTCGAGGCGGGTTTGAATGCCGTGCCGGCCGCAGTGTTGACGACGCTGGTGGCGCCCGCCGCACTTAGCGCCGGACCGGCGGAATGGGCGGCGCTGGTCGTCGCCGCTGTGGTCTCGCTGCGCGGCGGCCTGATGGCGGTGTTTCTGGCCGGGGCGGTGGTGCTGGTCCTCGCGCGGCAGTTTGTGGCATAGGGCGCCTGCGCGCGGAACAGTTTCGAACTGTCGGCGCCGCCGCTCATTGCCCTGGCGGGCGTTCGTCACTCGAAAAGCCAAGCAATTGGCTTTTCGTCCGCTTCGCGGACCGCTCCTCACCTCCCCGTATAGTGACGGGGAGAAAGAAGCTCATTTCAGATCTTGGCGTCGTGCGGCAGCGGCGCTGTCGCTTTCTCCAGCCAAGCCAGCGTCTCGCCGTCGAGCATCGGGCCGATCTCGGCCAGCACCCAGGCATGGTAAGTATCCAGCCAGTGCAACTCCTCGCGCGTCAACAGGTCGGTGCGGATCAGCCTGATATCGATCGGCGCCAGCGTCAGCGTCTCGAAACCGTGCATGGCGATGTCGCCGCCCTCCACCTGTTCAGCCGGTGTCACCAGGATCAGGTTCTCGATGCGGATGCCGTAGGAGCCTTCCTTGTAATAGCCGGGCTCGTTGGACAGCATCATGCCGGCCAGCAGCTTTTCGGTGCCGGTGCGGGCGATGCGCTGCGGCCCTTCGTGCACCGCCAGATAGGAGCCGACGCCATGGCCGGTGCCGTGGGCAAAGTCGCAGCCATGCTTCCACAGCGCCATGCGCGCCACCGCGTCGATTTCCGAGCCGCGCGTGCCGGCGGGAAAGCGCAGCGTGGAAATGCCGATCATACCTTTCAGCACCAGTGTGAAGCGCTCGCGCATCTCCTCGGTCGGCTGGCCGATCGGCACCGTGCGGGTGATATCGGTGGTGCCGTCCTGATACTGGGCGCCGGAATCGAGCAGGAACAGCTCGCCCTTTGCCAGCTCGCGGTTGGTGGCGCGCGACACGCGGTAGTGCATGATGGCGCCGTTCGGACCGCTGCCTGAAATGGTGTCGAAGGAGACGTCGCGCAGCGGCATCTGCGTTTCCTCGCCGGTCTGCCGGCGCACCTCCTCCAACTTGGTGACAACGGTTATTTCGTCGAGCGTGCCCGGCTTTTGCCGTTCTAGCCAGCACAGCAGTTTCGCCACGGCCGCCCCGTCTCGGCGGTGCGCGGCGCGGCTGCCGGCGATTTCCGCCTGGTTCTTGGTGGCGCGCGGAATGCGGGCGGGATCGGCCGCTGAAACAAATGCGCCGCCATTGTCCTCGACCAGCATTCTCAGCTTCTCCGCCGCCAGCACCGGGTCGAGCGCGATCTTGGCGCCGCCCTTGGCAAGGGTAACGACCGCCGCCTCGAATTCGCCGGGCTCGTGCAGATCGGCGAGTTGGGTGAGATAGGCGGCGACCGTGCGCGAAAACTTGCGCTGGTCCATGAACAGCTGGTGCTTGCCGTCGGCGGCAGGGATCGCGAAGCCGAGCGCCAGCGGCGTGTGCGGCACGTCACCGCCACGGATGTTGAAGGCCCAGGCGATCGAGGAGGGGTCGGTGAGCACGGCGTGCGTCGCGCCCTCCTTGCCGATTGCCGCCACCAGCCGCGCCAGCTTGTCCTTGGCGAGTTCCCCGGCAAAGCCGATCGGGTGGATTTCGACCGGCGCCACGGGCGGCGCCGGCTGATCCTTCCAGATGATGTCGATCGGGTTCCTGTCGAGCGGCACCAGCGTCGCGCCGGATTGCTCGGCCGAGGTTTTCAGCGCCTTGACCTCAGCGATCGTGTGCAGCCACGGGTCGAAGCCAAGCCTGGCGCCCTTGCCGAGATTGTCCTTGATCCAGGAGGCCGGCGGGTTGTCGACGAGACTCTCGATCGCAAAAATGTCGAGATCGACCTCGTGGCGCACTTGCAAGGTATAGCGGCCATCGACGAACATGAAGGCGCGGTCACGCTGCACAAGTGCTACGCCCGCCGAGCCGCTGAAGCCGGTCAACCATTTCAGCCGCGCCGAGCGATCGGCGACATACTCGCCCTGGTGCTCGTCGGCGCGCGGCACCAGGAAACCGTCGAGGCCATTATCCGCCAGCCATCGCCGCAGCAACGTCACGCGCGGCTTGCCGACGCTGGGGTCGCCTGCGGAATCGAAGGTCTGGAACATGGTATGCCTCCTGTATCGGGCGCGACCGTAGCGCATGACTCGGAAAACCGGAATCGATTTTCGCCAATCGCAACAGGCTCGGATTGGTCCAAAGCGCGTTGCGTCTCAGTGCTTCAGGTGGATCGTCACCCAGCCTTCGCGATGCAGGGTCCTGACATGCCGGAAATTCTGGCCGACATAGGCCGAGATCACCGCATTGCATTGGCGCTCGAGGATGCCGGACAACACGATCGAGCCGCCGAGGCTGATGTGCCTGGCCATCTCAGGCGCCAGCCGCATCAGCGGCCGCGCCAATATGTTGGCGACGATGAGGTCGAAAGGCGCGCGCTTGCCGAAGATCGGGTGGTGGAAGCCGGGCGCCGTCACCGTTTCAACCAGCGCCTTGACGTGGTTGAGGCGGGCATTGGCGGCGGCGACCCTGACGGCGATCGGATCGATGTCGGTCGCCAGCACCGGAATATGCGCCAGTTTGGCGACGGCGATTGCCAGCACCGCGCTGCCGGTGCCGAGGTCGAGGGCATTCCTGGGACGTTCGCGGCGCACGACCCGTTCCAGCATTTCGAGGCAGCCGGCCGTGGTGCCGTGATGGCCGGTGCCGAAGGCAAGGCCGGCCTCGATCTCGATGGCGAGTTCGCCGCTGTGGCGCTTCCGGCGGTCATGCGCGCCATGGACGAAGAAACGTCCGGCGCGCACCGGTTTCAGTCCCTCCAGCGAGCGCGCCACCCAGTCGATGTCGGGCAGAACCTCGCGCTCGATCGGCTTCGACAGGGACAGTCCGGCAAGGCTGTCCCTTAGCCGCGCCTCAACCGCGTCGACATTGCCGTCGGTGTAGAGCGAAACCTCGTAGATGTCGCGGTCTTCATCGACTTCGAGCACGGCGATCGGCAGGCCTTCATCCTCGAAAGCCGGTTCGAGCGCGGCAAAGATGCGGTCGGCCTCGGTCTTTCCAGCGATGAAGTGGAGCCTGGTCTGACCCATCAGCTGGTCTCTTGTTCGAGCATGATCTCCGGACAACACTTTTTTGTCCGAGAAAAGCGGAATCCACGTTTCGGGATCATGCCTAGCCTGCCGCCAGCCGCTTCAGCTTGGCGATCGCGGTATCGGCGCTTTCGCCATAGGCTATGGTGCCCGAAAACTCGCCCTTGGCATTGAGCAGCAGCGCCGAGGCGGTGTGGTCCATCGTGTAATCGCCGTCGCCGGTGTCGACCTTCTTCCAGTAGATGTTGAAGGACTTCGCCATGGCGTGCACCTTGTCGGGATCGCCCGATATGCCCACGATGCGGTCGGAGAAATTGCTGACGTAAGTGTTCATCACCGGCGGCGTGTCGCGCTCTGGATCGACGGTAACGAAGTAGGCGTTGAGGTTCTTGCCGTCGTTGCCCAGCGTCTTCAGCCAGCCGGCCATTTCGAACAAAGTGGTCGGGCAGACTTCCGGGCAATGGGTGAAGCCGAAGAAGACGATGCTGGGTTTTCCCCGGAAGGCGGCTTCGGTGATTGGCGCGCCTTTCTGGTCGACCAGCGTGAATGGCGCGCCATACGGTTCGCCACTCTGGAAAGGCCTGTACGACAAGACGGTCATTGCACCAAGCCCGGCGACCATCGCAACGATGATGCCAACAAGGATAAAGCGCATCAGAGGGGACGCGTCGCTGTACATCTAGCGTGCTGCCTTTGAACTGAAGAGCGACGAAGAATGTGGGTCCAAAGACGACGACATGCTGAGTGCCCTCCAATTTCATGACGAGCAGACCATAGTGCTCAAGATCGCTTTGGCAAAGATGCCGCGTTGCCGCAACCGGGCTGGACGCTACCTTGCAAACAGCTGGCCCTTATCCCACCTGAGACTGGCAAACCGAACCTGAGGAGGCTCCCTTGCAAAGACGGACTGGGCAGAGACGGATTGGGCAGAAACTGATCGGCGGCGCGCTGGCCGCATGCATTGCCCTTGGCGCCGGTGCCGCCGCGGCAGAGGAGGTCGGCAAGGTCGGCGTCGATTGGGTCGGCAACGACATCATCGTCGAGGCGATCAAGGATCCCAAGATCGACGGCGTGACCTGCCATGTCTCCTATTTCGACCGCAGCGTCATCGACCGCTTGCACAAGGGCAACTGGTTCGAGGATCCATCGGATTCCTCGATCTCCTGCCGCCAGACCGGACCGATAACCATCGGCGACATCGACATGAGCGAGGGCGGCGAAGAGGTGTTCAAGCAAGGCATCAGCCTGATCTGGAAGAAGCAGGTGGTGAACCGCATCTACGACAAGAAGAACGAGACGCTGATCTATCTCTCGCATTCGCGCCAGGTGCAGGACGGCTCGGCAAAAATGTCGGTGACGACCGTGCCGCTGTTCGGCCAGAACGTGGTGTGGACCGGCGGCAAGCCGAAATAGCCGGTCGGAGCCGACGCACGATCCACCCGCCTGCGGGTCCGATCGCGACGCGACAATTGCTTCCGCAATTGCGCGGGGGTAAATCCGCCGCATGGACCGTACTGAAAACCTCGTCCTGAAAGATCCGGAGCCGCGCATCCATCCGACCGCGGAGCTGAAAGCGTGCAAGCTTGGCCGCTATGCCTCGATCGGCGAACGGGTGGTGCTGCGCGAGGTCAGTGTCGGCGATTTCTCCTATTTCGAGCGCCACGCCGAGGCGATCTACACGACGATCGGAAAATTCTGCTCGATCGCCGCCAACAGCCGCATCAATGCCTTGGAGCATCCGATCGAGCGGATCACGCAGCACAAGCTCAGCTACCGGCCGAACGAGTATTTCCGCTGGCTGGGCGTCGACGCGGCGTTCCGCGCGCGGCGGCAGGCCAAGGCGGTCGGCATCGGCAACGATGTCTGGATCGGCCATGGCGCCGTCATCATGCCCGGCATCAGCATCGGGAATGGCGCGATCGTCGGCGCCAATTCGGTGGTGACGCGGGATGTGCCGGCCTACACAATCGTCGCCGGCGTACCGGCGAAGCCGTTGCGCATGCGCTTTCCCTCCGAGATCGCGGCGCGGATCGAAAGCCTTGCCTGGTGGGACTGGCCGCCGGAGAAACTCGCCAAAGCGGTTCCCGACATGCAGGCCTTGCCGATTGAGGATTTCCTCGATCGTTGGGAGCAAGAGCATTCCTGAGAGCTCGCCGCGCGTGCGCGGTTTCATCGACTGGCTGGCCGAAATCCTGGCGCCAAAATTCTGAACGGCACGTGTCGGGAAGAGTTCCGCCGGTCTGCGGCAACGCAACGGACCCCTTCCGCCATGCGGGGGTGGCGCAGCGGAAGGGGCTTGGAGACAAATCCGCCGTGAAGCGGAACGAACAGGTTTTGGCCTGCATGGTGACTAATGGCAACAAACCGATAAGGCGGCTTTTCACGGCGCTGCGCCTTTGGCGTGCATACAATTGCACCAGCGATGCCCTCTGCGACAGGGAACCGGAAGCGGCTGCCGGTTGTTTATTGTTGGAGCGATGAATGCGGCCTTGGTCAGCTCGTCGCGCTTTGAACGGTTGAGGATGTGAATGATCGAAAAGCTGTTTACCAGAATCGCCAACACCGTTTCGCACTTGGCGGGCCTGCCGCCGACTTTCATCGCCTGTTGCGCCATCGTTATCGTCTGGGCGGTAAGCGGGCCATTCTTCGGCTTCTCCGATACGTGGCAGCTCGTCATCAACACGGGAACGACGATCATCACCTTTTTGATGGTGTTCCTGATTCAGAACACCCAGAACCGCGACGGCGCCGCGGTTCAGGCCAAGCTCGACGAACTGATCCGCGTCAGCGAGGGCCACAATCATTTCATCGGCATCGAGCACCTGACCGAATCCGAGGTCGAGGAGATCAGAGACAAATGCGAGCGGGCGGCAAAACGCCATGACCACGAGCTCGCCGAACTGGCGGGCAAGAAGGCCGTCGCGCAAAAGCGCACCGCGAAAAAACGCGCGCCCGCCTGAGTCTCGGCTTTGGCTGAGTTCGACGATCAGTTTCCCATAAAGGCCGCGAAAGCGTCCTTATGGTCGGGGTGCCAGCGCGAGAGAGCAGGCCGGTTCTCGATGATGTCGCCGATCGCCCAGGCCATGCGCTTTTCATCGGTCGGCCGCATCACCTCATTGTCGGGGCACAGGATGTAGAAGTCCCCGCGCGCCAGCGAAGCCAGCATGAAGTCGACCACCTGCTCGCCGGTCCAGGCGCCAGCGGGTTTTTCGACCGCTCCTTCGGTGAGGCCGGTGAAGGTGAAGCCGGGAATGAGAAGATGCGCCGCGACCTTCGCGCCCGGCTCGTTGCGCAATGCGTGCGCCAGGCCTTCGGTGAACGTCTTCAATGCCGATTTGGATACGTTGTAGGCGAGATTGCCGGGTGGCGTGGTGATGCCTTGCTTGGAGCCGGTGTTGATGATCAGGCCCGGCTCTCCGGAGGCCAGCATGGCCGGCGCAAAGGCCTCGACGCCATGTACGACGCCCCAGAAATTGATGTCGATCAGCCGCTTCCAGGCGTCGCCGTTCTCCCACGGTTTTCCCGGATTGTTGCCGACGCCGGCATTGTTCATCAGCAGCGATACGGCGCCGAAAGCGGCATGCGTCTTTTCCGCCAGCCGGCCGAGTTCGTCGGCCTTCGAGACGTCTGTGGCGACCGCAAGCACGGCATTCTCGCCGGCGATCGCGGCGACTGCCTGGCGGGCCGCATCGAGGCGCGCGCCGCCAATGTCGGCCAGCACCAGTCTCATGCCCATAGCCGCCAGCCTTTTGGCGGCGGCAAGCCCGATGCCGCTGGCGCCCCCGGTGACGACGGCGACGTTGCCTCGGCTGAGGGCGGGCAAAGCGGATTGGATTTCGGAGTCGGAGGTCATGATCTTTTTCCTAGGGTTCGGGTGGCGCCGAACTTAGCGCGGGACGCGCATCGTGCAAGGCCGTCCCGCGTGTTCGGGTTGACCGCATCAACGGCGGCCGTGCATGCTGCGGCCGAACAGGGAGATTGCCGATTGACCGACTGGGTTGCGATCCTGAAGGAGCAGACCGCCACCGGCGACCAGATGGGCCGCGAGGTGCCACAGATGCTTGCCAATCCGGACATAAGCGAAGCGCAGGTTAAGACCTTGTTTTCGGCACTCGAAAAACAGGCCGAGTTCGTCGAGAAATTGCGCATGGCGCTGGAAAAATTCGGCCATGATTTTTCGATCATCAAGGCGGCCGAGCGGCTGGAGGAGCGCTATGCCGACCTTGCGGCGTCGGTTGCCGAAAAGCTGAAGGCGATGCGCAAGTAGAGACGTCCTACGCTACTTTTCCAGCACCCGCGAAAAACGCGTGTCCGGCACGAACCAGACGGCGGCCACCAGCACAAAGATCGCAACCCCGATCCATTGGTTGACGAAGGCAAGCGGGACGGCTGCGGCGTAGAGGGCCACCGAGATCTTGCCCTTGCGGTCATTGCCCAGCGCCTTGGCGAAGGCGGTGTCGTTGCCGTGCAAATGGTGCAGCTTGGTGGCGAGAAAGGTGTAGGCGACCGCGCACAGCACCAGGTCGATGCCATAGACGGCGACGGGGACCGGCGCGAAATGGTTCTCGCCCATGAAGGCCGTCGTTGCCGGCATCAGCGACAACCAGAACAGAAGGTTGAGGTTGGCCCACAGCACGCGGCCGTCGACCCTTTGGACGGTGTGGAACATGTTGTGCAGATTGTTCCAGTAGATACCGACATTGATGAACGACAAGACATAGCTGAAAAAGATCGGCCACAGCGGCAGAAGCGCTGAAAAATCCTGGCCATGCGGCACTTTCAGCTCCAGCACCATGATGGTGATGATGATGGCGACGACGCCATCGGTGAATGCCTCGACTCTGCCTTTTCCCATGGATTCTCCCTCTGGATGGAAAGACGTTAAGCGAGGATTTCGGGCAAGACCATCCTGACAAGGTTGTCAGGATGAAGTTCGGCACGTGGAACGGCCGCCATTACATGGACGTTGGGGCGCAATTGGGCGTTGGGCGATTGGCCGGAGGTTGCCATGACCAGCTATGCCGAGACCACGACGCGCGACAACGGATTCGATGGCCGGCCCGCGATGGCCGCGGTTGCCGCCATGATCGCCGCTCTGTTCGCCGGCAGCACGGTGCTGACGCCGCTTTACGTCATCTACAAGCAGGCCTTCGGTTTCTCGCAGATCACGCTGACGCTGGTCTACGCCGTCTATGTCGTCGGCAATCTCGGCGCATTGCTGATGTTCGGGCGCTTGTCCGACGGCATTGGCCGCCGTCCTGCGGCGCTGGCGTCGATGGCCATAGCGGTGGTCAGCGCGGTGGTGTTCCTGCTGGCCGAGAATGTCGCATGGCTCGATGTCGCCCGCATATTGAGCGGCCTTGGCATCGGCATCGGCGCGGGAACCGGCACGGCCTGGCTTGCCGAGTTGATCGAGGGTAAGGACAAATCGCGCGCGGCAATCATCGCCACCAGCACCAACTTCGTTGGCCTTGGCCTCGGCGCGCTGGCATCGGGCCTGCTCGCCGAATATGCGCCCTGGCCGTTGAGACTAACGTTTGCGGTCTATCTTGCCTTGCTCGTGGCGGTGACGCTGTTGATCTGGCGCACCAGGGAAACCGTTTCGCGGCCGGGAAGGCTGGCCGACGTTTCGTTGCGGCCGCGGCTGTCGGTGCCCGCTGATATCCGCGCCGCTTTCGTGGCGCCGGCCGTCACCGGCTTCGGCGCCATGGCGCTGGTCGGCTTCTATGCAGCCCTGGCGCCGAGCATCCTGGTGCAGCAGCTGCATGTGGCCAACCATGCCGAGGCCGGCGCGCTGTTCTTTGAACTGTCGATCGTTGCGGCCGCGACCATTCTGGCCACGACCCGACTGTCCAGCGGCGCCGGCATGCTGGCCGCGCTGGCGCTGATGATCCCGGCCGTAGGGCTGATGGTTGCTGCTCAGTTTTTCGCGTCGATGTCCCTGATGGTTGCCGCCACCGCTGTGTGCGGCGTGGCGGCGGCGCTCGGCTATCGCGGCGGCCTGCAGGTGGTGAACCAGATCGCACCTGCCGAGCGTCGCGCCGAATTGGTGTCGGCGTTCTTCATCTGCTGCTTCTGCGGCAATGCGCTGCCGGTGATCGGCATTGGGCTGCTGTCGAGTTGGGCCACTCCGACGACGGCAAGCCTGGCCTTCGCCGGCATGATCACGCTGTTCTCTGTCGTAGCGCTGGGGTTCGGCGTCAAATACGCGCGCTGAGCCTCACCCGTTTGGCGTCCCGGGCGCCATGTTTGCCCGTCCGCGCGGGATGCCGAGGCCGGTGTCGGGCGGCTCGCCGGCGGCCGGCCGGTCCTCGATCATGTGCATGGTGCGCCAGCGGCCGAAGCGATAATAGGCGGCGGCCAGCACCAGCGAGGTGATCGATCCCGCCGGAAAACTCCACCACAGCGCTTCCTCGCCGATGTAGCTCCTGAAGAAGTAGGCAAAGCCGGTACGCACGACCATCACGGAAATCACCAGAATGATCAGCGGCGGCATCACGGCACCGGTGGCGCGCACGGTCGCGAACAGCACGATGGTGACGCCGAACAGGATGAACGACCAGGACGCCACCTTGTTGATGTGGGCTGCAATGTCGATTGCGGTGCTGTCCCCGCTAAGGAACAGGCCGAGTACCGGCCTGTCGAAGAAGAACAGCAGCGCCACCAGGGCGCCGGTGAGCACCAGGTTGAAGCCGACGCCGGACGCCGCGATGCGACCGATGCGGTCCCACCGCCCTGCGCCGACATTCTGGGCCGCCATCGACGAGACTGCGGCGCCGATCGCCAGTGCAGGCATCTGGATATAGGTCCACAGCTGCGCCGCGATGCCATAGGCGGCGGCGACCTGCGAGCCGTAGGAGTTGACGATGCCCATGACGGTCAGCGCCGCCGCCGAAATGACGATCATCTGCAGGCCCATCGGCACGCCCTTGAAAACGACGATCCTGAGCAGCGCCGGATCCGGCCGCAGCAGAGCGAGGTTCGCGCCGGCGAGCCGCAACGGATGCTTTCTGGCATAAAGCACGACGAGGATGGCGATCACGCTCACCGTCTGGCCGATCAGCGTCGAGGTGGCGGAGCCGGCGATGCCGAGCTCGGGGAAGGGGCCGATGCCGCGAATGAGCAGCGGATTGAGGATGATGTCGAGCACGACGGCGAGCGCCATGAAGAAAAATGGCGTGCGCGAATCACCCGCACCGCGCAGCACCGTCATGACGAAGGACAGAAGATTCATCATCGGCACGGCGACGAAGATGATGCGCAGATAGGAGCGCGCCAGCGGCAGCGCATCGGGCGGGGTGCCCAGTGTGTTGAGGATGGCGTCGACCCAGATCCAGCCGCAGACGGCGAAGATAGCCGAGACGAGGAAGAAGAAGCTGGCGCTGGTGCCGACGATGCGCCGCGCCTCGGGCAGGTCGCGGGCGCCGACCGATTGCGCCACCAGGATGGTCGCGGCCATGCCGATCCCGAACACGGTGCCGAGAATCAGGAACAGCACCAGATTGGCGTTTGAGGTCGCCGTCAGCGCCGATTCACCGAGGAAGCGGCCGACCCAGACGGCGTTGATCGAACCGTTGAGCGACTGCAGCACATTGGAACCGAGCACCGGAAGCGCGAACAACAGCAGCGTGCGAGGGATTGGGCCGCTGGTGAGATCGCCGGTGCGCCGGCGCGGTGGTATTTTTTCGTCCATGGGCTGTTCGGCGAAGGTTCATCTCAAAGTCCGCCCGGCAATGATCGCCGATTTAACGGACAAGGTCGATGCGGCATCGGAACATCACGCTTAACGCGGCTGAGGCGATCAGGTTCTCAAAGCTTGCGTAATGGGCTATGGGTCATCGCCGCGAGGGGCCGCAAACCGGGGGGATCATGTCCGACAATCCATTATTTTCCGAGCGCCTGAATAGGCGCGCGTTTCTGGGAGCATCCGCTTTGGGTGCCGCTGCCTTGGCACTTTCGGCCTGCACAACCACTGATGTGGCAGTACCGCCGACGCCGGCGCCGGCACCCGCACCCGAGCCCGCTTTCGGCGATGCCGCCACCATGTATTCGGCGCGCGTCGATGAGGGCTTTTCATTGCCGGCAATCCCCGTCGCCAAGCTCGATCCGAAATTCGTGCGCCAGATCGTGGACGATCCGACCGGCGAAAAACCCGGCACGATCGTCGTCGATACATCCGAGCATTTTCTCTATCTGGTGCGCGACGGCGGCAAGGCAATGCGCTATGGCGTCAGCCTCGGCAAGGCCGGGTTTGGCTGGACCGGCAGCGCCGTGATCCAGGCGCGCAAGAAATGGCCGGTGTGGACGCCGCCGCCCGAAATGATCCAGCGCCGGCCGGAACTGGCGAAATACAAGGACGGCATGCCGCCCGGACCGCAGAGCCCGCTCGGTGCGCGCGCGCTCTATCTGTTCCGCGACGGCAAGGACACGATGTACCGGCTGCACGGCACGCCGGAATGGGATTCCATCGGCAAGAACGCGTCGTCAGGCTGCGTGCGCTTCATGAACCAGGACATCATCGACCTCTACAGCCGGGTCAACGGCGTAGCCCAGGTCTATGTGCGCCCGAACCTGTCGGCCGCGGGCAAGATCATGGCTGTGTCGAGCCGGACCGCCGAGCCGATCGATGCCGGCGTGCCAAGGGATGCGGAGATTTTGAAATAGGTGCCTTCACGGCATCGCTGATCGCCGACAAACGGTTAGAGGCGGCCGCGCCGGGCGCGTCCGCCTTTCCGTATACGGCTACTTGTTGGCGAGGCCCGGAAGCGTGACCTGATAGACCAGGAACATGGTGTCGACATCGGCGCCGTCATCGGCCTTGTAGGGCGCGCCGACCTGAAAACCGTCTTGGGTGAGAAAGTCGTTATCGTTGCCGACGAACAGGAAATAGTCGTCGGGCAGCGCCGGATCGAGCAGGCTGACCACAGACATTGCTTCCCACTTCTCCGAGAGATTGTTCTTGTCGTTCGGCTTGCCGTCATGCAGGCCGAAACGGCCGAGTTCCTTGTTGTCGTTGATGTCAATGAACGGCGTCAGCTTGGCCGGGGTCACCGAGGGGTCGAGCACGCCCTTGGGCGCCAGCGGCTTGTCGGCGGCATCGAAGGCGCCGCCGGCAATGTCGGTGGCGCCAGAGACGTCGACGACGAAAATCTGGCGCAGCAGCGAAGTATCGCCCTTCACCCCCTGGCCGTTTCCGCTGTCGCGCGCCAGCATCAGGAAGGTCTTGTCGGACAGCGCCACGATTTCGCTCTGCGCGGCGACCTTGGTCTTGTCCTTGGCGTCCTTGAACACCGGCAGCGGCACGGCATATTCATGCACCAGCTTGAGATGGGCCGGGTCGGAGGCGTCGTAGACCAGCGCGCGGGTGTTCTGGCGCGTCGCGGGCGAATCGCCGCCATCCTGGCGGGGCGCCGACTGCAGCACAGTGATCAGCGACTTGCCGTCCGGCGTCAGCGCCATGCCTTCGAGGCCTTGATTGTTCTGGCGGCCGGTTTCGGGATCCTTCGGATCGGGTTCGGCTGCACCGGGGCCCGGATTGTCGGAGGCGAAGTTCGGCGCGCCCTTGCGCATCGGCACCAAAGCGGCGGGCGGCTGCGTTGCCGACAACAGATGGCCGTCGGCCGAGAAGCGGTAGATGTTGGGGCCGTATTCGTCAGAGATGAACATGGTGCCGTCGGGCAGCCGCGCGATCGCCTCATTGTCGAGCGCCAGCTTGCCATTGGCCTCGGGCAGGATCGGCAGGTCGCCATTGGCCGCGCGCAAGCCGTTGAGCGGATCGAGACCGGTGGCGTCTGCGCCCTTGTCGTCGGTGAGCAGCAGGGAATCGGCTAGCGTCGCCTTGACGCCGGTCCTTTCCTGGCCGGCGGTGGGCGTGGCGCCCAGTGCGGTCGGCGTGAACTCGATGCGAATAGTGTTGAGCCGCGGCCGGTAGTCGGTGGTGCCGACGACATTGTAGCCGCGATCCGGCAGCAGCCACAGCGAACCCTTGTAGCCATCCGCGCCATGGGTCCAGCTTGCGGCGTCGATCGACATGCCGGAGCCGGAGCCGAAGGTCTCGCCGAACTTGTCCTTCTGATCGGCCGGAATGCGGCCGACGCCGACCAGGCCCTTGTTGACGAAGCCGCCAACGGTGGCGGTGCTGTCGGCAAGGGCAGGGGTCAGGGCGCTAAACAGCGCCAATGCGGCGCCGAGCGACACGGTTCGGTGCAGATTTTTCATGGGATAACCTCTTTGTGACGGAACGGGCCGGAACGGCCGGATGACGAAGCCGCCGCAATCGACGATGCCGCGCCCACCGATGAGCGGTCTAGGACGCGAAGATGATAGTTGCGTGACAGACCGTGTCGCACGCGCTCCGGAACCATTTTCCAGCCTGATCCGTTGCACGCGAGCCCAAGCGTCGCCTGCGATGGCCGGTCGAGCCCCGGGCCCAGGAGGGATAAATGGGTTTCGATCAGTATCACGAGCCACCGGAAGAACTGACGCAGGAGGTGCGGACCTTTGCCCGCATGATCACCTCGTTGATCGAAGAGGCCGAGGCGATCAGCTGGTACGAACAGCGCATGTCGGTCGAGAAAGACCCTCAGGCCAAGGCGATCATGAAGAACGCGCAAGGCGAGGAGTTCAAGCATTTCGGCATGGATCTGGAATTCCTGCTGCGCCAGAAGAAAGACTGGCGCACGGAACTGAAGGAAATCCTGTTCACCACCGGCGACATCGTCAAGGCGGCGAGCGGGGCGAGAAGAAGGTGGATTGAGGCCCGCCGGCCTTCCTCCGCGGCGGATCAATCGCTGTCGCGGGCGATCAGCTCCAGCGGCCAGACTTCGCGGATGATGCGCGGACCTTCCGGGCCGGCAAAGGCGGGAAGCGAGGCCAGCAGCATTTCGGCCAGCCGCCGGCCCATCGGCTCCAGCGACGGACGGAAGGCGGTCAGCGCCGGCGAGAAATAACGGCAGAGCGGCGTGTCGACGATGACGATCACCGCGATGTCGTGGCCGGGCCTGATGCCCATCTCGGCCAGTGCTTTGCAGCCGCCGAGCGCCATTGCGTCATTGTTGAAGATGATGGCTGTGGGCCGGTCCTTGGAGAGCATCACGCGCGGCGTCACCTGGTAGCCTCCGGCCTCGTTGATGAAGCCGTCGGCGATCAGGCCGGGGTCGACTTCGATACCATGCCGCTTCAGCGCCTTGCGGTAGCCGTCGAGGAACAGGTAGCCGAAGTTGAGATCAAGCGAAGGGCGGATGGCGGCAATGCGGCGGTGGCCGCGCGCGACCAGCCGGTCGACGGCTTCATCACCCGCCCTCTCGAAATCGATATCGAGCGAAGGATAGGTGTCGTCGCCGGATTGACTTCGGCCAAGCGTGGCGAAGGGAAAGCCGGCCTTGCTGAGATAGTCGATCCGATCGTCTTCCCGCCGTGTGTTGGCCAACACGACCGCGTCGGCCCGGCGCGTCTCAACCACTCGGCGCAGCCTGTCCTGCTGATATTGACCGGGCTCACCCATGACGACCATCAGATCCAGGCCATACTCGGCAAGCCGGCCTTGCAGACCGATCAGGAACGGGATGAAGAACGGTTCGCCATATTGCTGGTCCCCCGGATGCGGTTGCAGCATGAAGGCGATCGAATGGGTGGCGCCTTGCCGCAGGCTGCGGCCGGACTGGTTGGGTGAATAGTTCAGCTGCTTGGCGGCGGCGAGCACGCGCTGGCGGGTGTCGGCATTGACGTCGGCGCGGCCGTTCAGCGCCCGCGACACGGTGCCGATCGAAATGTTCAGGTGACGCGCGAGGTCATGGATGCTGGACGCCAAGGACTTCTCTCCCCCGACCCTTGGCTAGCACCGGCTGCCGCTCAGGCCAAGGCTTCGGGATGATTTTCGCGGGCAGCCGATTGACATTCTAGGCCATCGGGTGTGTTCTCGTAAACGTTTACGGAGAAACGTTTACGGTGGTGCCGTCAATGCCGTGACATTCGGTCTGGAGGGGCCGGACGGGAGGAATGCCGGATGATGAATGCCGTCCTCGTCGGCTGTGGTGCGATGAGCAAGGCCTGGCTCGATGCCGCGAGGCAGATCGACGGGCTGGCCATTGTCGGCCTTGTCGATCTCGACGCCGAACGGGCGAAGGCGAGGGCGCACGAATACGGGCTCGACGGCGCGGTAATCGGCACCAGCCTCGACGCGGTGCTCGACCAGACCAAGCCCGACGCGGTGTTCGATGTCGTGGTTCCTGGCGCCCGCCGCGACGTCGCCTTTTCCGCCTTTGCCCATAATTGCCATCTGCTCACCGAAAAGCCGCTCGCCGACACCCCGGAAAATGCCCGCGCCATTGTCGACGCGGCGCGCCAGGTAGGGCGCGTTCATGCCGTGGTGCAGAACCGCCGCTACGTCGCCAATGTCCGGCGCATCAGGCGCTTTCTCGACTCCGGCGCCATCGGCAAGCCAACCAGCATCCATGCCGACTTCTTCGTCGCGCCGCATTTCGGCGGCTTTCGCGAGGAGATGGCGCATGTGCTCTTGCTCGACATGGCGATCCACACATTCGACGCCGCCCGCTACATGGTCGCAGGCGATCCCGCCGGTGTTTTTTGCCAGGAATGGGAGCCGGCCAATTCCTGGTACCGGCAGGGTTCCTCGGCCAGCGCTATCTTCGATCTCGGTGGCGGCAAGCGGTTCACCTATGCAGGCTCTTGGTGCGCGGCGGGCTTCCGCACCAGTTGGGAGAGCACATGGCGCATCGTCGCCGAGCACGGCAGCCTGGTCTGGGACGGCGAGGACGGGCTGAAGGCCGAAGTTGTGTTGTCGGTCCGCGACGGCCTTTTCGACCTGACCCAGCCCATCATCGTGCCGCCGCTCGATCCCGCCGACCGCATCGGCGGTCATCTCGGCGTCATCAAGGATTTCATCCACGCCATCGAGACCGGTAGCGAGCCGGAAACGCGTGGCAGCGACAACATCAAAAGCCTGGCCATGGTTTTCGGCGCCATCGAAAGCGCCGAGACCGGACGGCGCGTCGCAATCACACAGGAAGCATCATGATGCCAAACCCGCTTCTCGACATCCGGATCGGCACCATGGTGCGGGCCAATCTCGAAGACCCCGCCGCCTACATCAAAGAGATTCTGCCGCTCGGTTTCGAGAGCATCCAGCCCTTCTTCTGGCAGACGCTGGGCGGCAAGGATTTGGCGCGGCTCGCCGGTGAGATTGGCGAGGCGATCGGCGATGCCGATGTCGCCGTGTCGTCGATCGGCGTGTTCGGCAATCCGCTGGAGGATGGCGAGGTCGATCGCGGCGTGCTCGCGGCCTGGGAAACCGTCATCGACAATGCGCATCTGTTCGGCGCTTCGATCGTCAGCGGCTTCACCGGACGTCTGCGTGGCAAGAAGCTGACAGACAGCCTGCCGCGCTTCCGTGAGATTTGGGGTCCGCTGGCCAGGCGCGCCGCAGACAAGGGCGTGCGCATCGCCTTCGAGAATTGCGCGATGGATGGCAACTGGGCGGCCGGCGACTGGAACATCGCCCACAATCCCGATGCCTGGGAGTTGATGTTCAACGAATTGCCCGACGACAATCTCGGCCTCGAATGGGAGCCCTGCCATCAGCTGGTCTATCTCATCGACCCGATGCCGCAGATCCGCAAATGGGCGCCGCGCATCTTCCATGTCCACGGCAAGGACGCGACGGTGCGCTGGGATGTGATCCGCGAGCATGGCGTGTTCGGCAAGCTGCCCTTCGTGCAGATGCGCACGCCCGGTTTTGGCGACAGCGACTGGACGCGGGTGATCAGCGAATTGCGGCTGGCCGGTTACAAGGGCGCCATCGACATCGAGGGCTGGCACGACCCGGTCTATCGCGGCGATCTCGAAATCACAGGCCAGGTGCGCGGGCTGGAATACCTCAAGCAATGCCGGGGAGGAGCGACCTACCTGCCGAACCCAGCGTGACCGAGGGCCGGTGGGAGGAGCCGGCCTGACAGATTGCCAAGCACTGCCGACAAGCACTGCCGAAAAGCGAACGACGAACCCCTCGGCTCACCGAGGACAAAAGGGAGGAACGTGCATGAGCATCGCAATGAGAACGACACTTCTGCGCTCGACCGTCGTGGCCGCCGCCACGGCGCTGTGCGCTGCCATCTCCACTCTGCCGGCGCAGGCGCTCGACGCCCAGTGGTGCAAGGATGTCCACATCCGCTTTTTCGTCGGCGGCGCCGAGGGCGACGCTTTCGGCACCATCGTCTACAATGGCGCCAAGCAGGCGGCGTCCGATCTCGGGCCGAAGGTCGACTACATCTTCTCGCAGTGGGACGTCGAGAAGATGGTGCAGCAATTGCGTGAGGCCGTCGCCGTGAAGCCAAACGGCATTGCCATGATGGGCCATCCGGGCGACGCCGCGATCATGCCGCTGGCCGAACAGGCGCATAAGGACGGCATCAAGATGATGTACCAGAACGTGCCGGTGCCGAAGGTGGTGGACGCGTTCGGCGGCGGCTATGTCGGCGCCCAGCAGGAGCAGCAGGGCCGCGCGCTCGGCACTGAGGCGTTCAAGCTCGGGAAGCTCAAGTCCGGCGACAAGGCAATCATGATCGGTCCGTTCGAGAACGAGGCCCGCGGCGCGCGAGAGCGCGGCACGGTGGCAGCACTCAAGGAAGCCGGCGTCGAGGTCATCCAGCTGTCGTCGCCGCCGAGCGGCGAATGGGCGTCCGACCCCAATCTGGCGATACCGGTGATCACCGCGGCCCTGCTCAACAATCCCGACGTCAAGGCGGTCGGCTATCCCGGCGGCCAGATGCTGGGCAACGTCGCCACCTACATGCAGGCGGCAGGACGCAAGCCCGGCGACATCTTCAACTTCGGCTTCGATACCAGCCCGCAGATCGTCGAGGCGTTCAAGGGCGGCTGGGTGCAGCTGACGGCTGATCAGCAGCCGTTTCTGCAAGGCTATCTGCCGATCCTCAGCCTTTGCCAGCAGGTGGTGCTGGGCCTGGCGCCGATGAATGTCGACACCGGGGCGGGCTTCGTCACGCCGCAGAATTACGAGATCGTCGCCGAGCTCGCCAAGCAGGCGCTGCGCTGACCTCCCAAACTGCCGGCTGGGCGCAAGCCCGGCCGGCAGGACCGCCGGCACCAGGCCGGGATGATACCACAGGAGCGAGGATCGCCATGGCCGAACGCATCATCGAACTGCGCGACATCAGCAAATCCTATGGCCAGGTCTATGCGCTGGGCGGGGTCAATCTCTCGGTCGACCGCGGCGAGGTGGTTGGCTTGATCGGTGACAATGGCGCCGGCAAATCGACGCTGATCAAGATCCTGTCCGGCGTCGTCAAGCCGACCAGCGGCGAGATCCTGGTGCGCGGCAAGCCGGTGACCGGCTGGAGTGCGGCACGCTCGCGCGACGCCGGCATCGAGACGGTTTTCCAGGACCGGGCGCTGGCCGTGCAGCAGACCATCGTGCGCAACATCTTCATGGGCCGCGAACTCACCGGCTTCATGGGCTTTCTGAAGGTCAATAAAGAGATAGAGGAGGCGAGCCGGCTGATGCGCGAGATCGGCTTTACCTCGAAAGTGTTCACGCCGCATTCGATCGTCGGCCAGCTCTCCGGCGGCGAACGCCAGGGCGTGGCGATCGCGCGCGCCATCTACAAGCAGGCGGAGCTGATCATCCTCGACGAGCCGACGACGGCGCTGTCGCTGACCGAGACCGCCAAGGTCTTCCATTTCGTGCGCCAGGTGCGGGCGAGCGGGCGCTCGATCCTCTTCATCGGCCACAACATCCATCACGTCTTCGACATCGCCGACCGCTTCGTGGTGATTGACCGCGGCAAGGTGGCGCTGACCGCCGATCGCACCGAGGTCAAGTCGGCCGAAGAGCTGATCAACTTCATGGAAGACGTTGCGCATCCCGGCGGATTGCCGGGGCTGCACGAGGCCGGCGACGCGGAGAGGGCAGCACGATGAGCAAGACCATGGAACCCGATCTGCAGAGCCCTCTCGGCGGCAAGGCAGCCCGACCCGAGTGGAAGCACCCGTCCGACCACTGGCTGCGCGGTTTCGTCATCGACAACCGCGCAGCGCTCGGCACGCTCGCCGTGTTCATCATCATGATGGCGGCGTTCCTGATCGCCAACCCGACCGTGTTCACCACCTGGTATCTCTACAGATCCGTGCTGACCACGCTGCCCGTTGCGCTGTTCGTGGTGGTGCCGCTGGTGTTCGTCGTCACTTGCGGCGAGATCGACCTGTCGTTTCCCGCAACCATGGGCTTTGCCTCCTGGGTGTTCGCGCTGGTGGTGCAGGCCGGCTATGATCCGTTTCTCGGCATCGCAGCGGCGATTCTCACGGGCACGCTGCTCGGCTTCCTCGTTGGGTCGCTCGTCGTTTATGGCGGGCTGTCGTCGCTGATCGCCACGCTCGGCATGAATTTCCTGCTGCGTGGGCTGATCCAGATCATCAACGAGGGCAGATCGACGGCATTGACCGGTCTCAGCGACAGCTGGGCGTACACCATCTTCTCCGGTCAGGTGTGGGGTTTTCCGGTACAGGTCTTCTGGGCACTCGCCTTCGTCATTTTGTCGGCAATGCTCTACAACCGGCACCGCTTCGGCGCGCAGGTGAGGGTGGTCGGCGACAACCCCGACAGCGCCCAGCAGATGGGCATCGACGTCAAGCGCGTGCGGGTGAAAGTGTTCATCTTCACCGGCATTGGGGCCGCGATCGCCGGCACGTTTTCGGTGATGATCAACTTCACCTGGTGGCCGACCGCGGGCGACGGCTATCTCTTGCCGGTGCTGGCTTCGGTGTTCGTGGGCGGCACGCCGACCTGGGGCGGCATCGGCACGGTTGCCGGCGGCGCCATCGGCGCGGTCACCGTGTCGTTCATCCAGACCGGCGTCGTGGCGGCGGGCTTGAGCGGCTTCTACGTCCAGTTCTTCAACGGCCTGATCATCATCCTGTCGCTGTTGGGGCACAAGTGGAACCAGGCGCGGTACAGGTGAGGGCGGGCTAAATTGACGGGGACGCTCATGTTGCGGACCGCATGCCCCGACGACTGGGCAGACGCCCGTCGCTTCGTCATTCTAGGGCGGAGCAGGAGCGAAGCTCCGTCGCGTAGACCCTGGAATCCATTCCGCGACCTTGGAGTGCAGCTGCGCAGGATTCCGCACCGTGGCAACGCGTTGAAGACGCGGGATGGATCCTCGGGTCTACGCTGCGTCGCTACGCTCCTTGCTCCGCCCGTGGATGACGAGGCGGGGAGGGCTCCGCCAGACTACAACAATGTGGTCGCTTGTAGGACAACAGGACAAGCGGGCGCTCACACCGCCGCGACGAACCCGTCGAGCACGCGTTTCTGGCCGGCCTTGTCGAAGTCGATGGTCAGCTTGTTGCCTTCGATGTTGGAAATGTTGCCGTTGCCGAATTTCTGGTGGAAGACGCGGTCGCCGACACTAAAGGCTGACGGCGTGTCGGCGACGGATTTGGCGACCAGTTCGCCGTCGATGGTGCGGCCTTTGACCGAGGTGCGGCCGGCGCCGTAGCCGCTGTCGGTCTCGCCATAGCCGATGCGCTCGACCTGATGGCCGGAGCGCGAGCCCCAGTTGCGGTCGGTGGCCTCGGTGCGGTTGGCCTGCGCGCGCTGCCAGCCGGGCGTGGCATAGGTGTTGGAAAAGGCGCCGGATTTTTCCGCGCCGACATTGTCGAAGCGCGAGGCGCCGTAGGGGTTCTGCCGTCCTGCGCCCTGGCCGCCACGGCCCGACGCGAACGAACCGCCGCCATAGGAATTGCCGTAGCCGCCATAGGAGTTGCCGCTTTCGGCAACCTCGACATGGGCTTCCGGCAGTTCGTCCAGGAAGCGCGACGGAATGGTCGACTGCCACAGGCCGTGGATGCGGCGGTTGGAGACGAACCACAGATGCAGGTTCTTCTTGGCCCGGGTCAGGCCGACATAGGCGAGACGGCGCTCTTCCTCCAGGCCGGAGCGGCCGCCTTCGTCCAGCGCGCGCTGATGCGGGAACAGGCCTTCCTCCCAGCCGGGGAGAAAAACCGTCTCGAATTCGAGGCCCTTGGCCGAATGCAGGGTCATGATGTTGACGGCATCCAACTCGGCATTCTGCTCGGCGTCCATGACCAGGGCGACATGTTCGAGGAAGGAGCGCAGCGATTCGTACTCCTCCATCGAGCGGATCAGCTCTTTCAAGTTTTCCAGCCGGCCCGGCGCCTCGACCGAACGGTCGTTCTTCCACATGTCGGTGTAGCCGCTCTCCTCCAGAATGGTCTCGGCGAGTTCGGTGTGCGGCGTGGTTTCCAGCGCCTTCTGCCAGCGCTCGAAATTGGCCGCCACTTCGCGCAAGGCCGCGCGCGGTTTCGGCTTCAGCTCGTCGCTTTCCGCAAGCTTGGCGGCTGCCTCCAGCATCGGGATGCGCAAGCTCCGCGCCGTGTCGTGGATCTGGCGGATGGTGGCTTCACCCAGGCCGCGCTTGGGGACATTGACGATGCGCTCGAAGGCGAGGTCGTCGGCGCCCTGCGCGACGACGCGGAAGAAGGCCAGCGCATCGCGGATTTCCATGCGCTCATAAAAACGCGGGCCGCCGATGACGCGGTAATTGAGGCCGAGCGTGACGAAGCGGTCTTCGAATTCGCGCATCTGGAAGGAGGCGCGGACCAGGATGGCCATGTCGTTCAGCTTGTGCTTGGCACGCTGGTAGGTCTCGATGGTTTCGCCGACGGCGCGGGCTTCCTCCTCGGAATCCCAAGCGGCGTGAACATGCACCTTCTCGTCGTCCTCGGCGACCTTCTCGGTGAACAGCGTCTTGCCGAAGCGACCCTCATTGTGGGCGATGAGGTGCGAGGCGGTGCCGAGGATGTGCGCCGTCGAGCGGTAGTTGCGTTCCAGCCGGATGATGGTGGCGCCCGGGAAATCCTTGTCGAAGCGCAGGATGTTGTCGACCTCGGCGCCACGCCAGCCATAGATGGACTGGTCGTCGTCGCCGACGCAGCAGATGTTTACGGTGGCGCGGGTTTCGGCCGAAGAGCGCCCAATCTCCCCCCTTGTGGGGGAGATGTCGGCGGAGCCGACAGAGGGGGGCGCTGTCCCGCCGGCATTTGCATTTTGATTATCGGAGACGCCGCGATCTTTCGCGCCCCCCTCTGTCCTGCCGGACATCTCCCCCACATGGGGGGAGATCGGCTTGCCTTCAGGCCGCTGCGCCAGCAGCCGCAGCCACATGTATTGCGCGGTGTTGGTGTCCTGGTACTCGTCGACGAGGATGTATTTGAAGCGCTTGTGGTAGTCCTTCAGCACGTCCGGATTGGCGCGGAAGATGCGGATCGGGTGGCAGAGCAGATCGCCAAAGTCGCAGGCGTTCAGCGTCTTCAGCCGCTCCTGATAGGCCCTGTAGAGTTCCCGGCCCTTGCCGTTGGCGAAGCTGCGCGCGTCGCCCTCGGCAATGTCGGCGGGGCCTTGGCCCTTGTTCTTCCAGCCGTCGATCATCTGCGCGAACTGCTTGGCCGGCCAGCGCTTGTCGTCGAGGCCTTCGGCCTGGATCAGCTGCTTGATCAGCCGTACGACGTCGTCGGTGTCGAGGATGGTGAAATCGGATTTGAGCCCGGCCAGCTCGGCGTGCCGCCGCAAGAGCTTGACGCCGATGGAGTGGAAGGTGCCGAGCCACGGCATGCCCTCGACGGCTTCGCCGACGAGATGGCCGATGCGCTGCTTCATCTCGCGCGCGGCCTTGTTGGTGAAGGTCACCGCCAGGATCTGCGAGGGGAAAGCCCTGCCGGTGGCCAGGATATGGGCGATGCGGGTGGTCAGCACGCGGGTCTTGCCGGTGCCGGCGCCGGCCAGCACCAGGACCGGGCCTTCGGTGGTTTCCACCGCCAGCCGCTGCTCGGGGTTGAGGCCGTTGAGATAATCGGGCGCGCTGTTGGGGCCGCTGCGGGCCGCCATGGCGCGCGCGGCTATGCCCGACGGGGCCGCGGGCCGCGCATTGGGTTCGTCAAAAAAGGGCATGTCTTCCGCAAAGCCGGACATCTCCCCCGAATGTAGTGATTCGGGAGCGAAAGACCAGAAGTGTCTACGTTTTGTTCTGGTTTGGAAGTGAGATTCTGGGGCGCAGTGCGAATTTCATCGTCCCGACGCCCGACAATGTCGTGGAGGTGCTGCAGCGTGGGAGCGGAATGAAGTCGAGCGTTTGCTCTCGCCTTATGCTGGCAGGGCCAGCTTGACACACGCGGCCTGGGGGAGAAAGCTGGCGACAGGGCAGGGGCGGCTGCCCGTGAGGCGCTGCAAAGCGCATCAGTCGAAGGAGTATCGTCTTGGCTGTCGTCATCACCTCCCTCATCCTGTTCCTCATCGGCCTCGCACTTGGCGGCGGCGGCGTCTGGCTCGCGATGCTGGGCGGCAGCTGGTACTATGTCGTCACCGGTCTCGCCTTCCTCATCGCCGCATGGCTGCTCTTCCGGCGCAAATCGACGGCGCTCTGGCTCTACGCGGCGATCGTGCTCGGCACGCTGGCCTGGGCGGTGTGGGAAATCGGCTTCGACTGGTGGGAACTCGGACCGCGCGGCGGCATCATCGTGCTTCTGGCGCTGTGGCTGCTGACGCCTTGGGCAAGGCGGGGCCTGATCGGCCCCGACGCGCGCGCGCCGCTCATTCTGGCCGTGCTCGCATCGCTCGCCGTCGCCGGTTATTCGATGACGGCCGATCCCAAGGACATCGCCGGCGACCTCAGCGCCGACAAGGTGACGCCGACTGCCGATCTCGGCGGCAATGTGCCTCCGGGCGAATGGCATTTCTACGGCCGTACGCAATTTGGCCAGCGCTATTCGCCGCTCGACCAGATCACGCCCGACAATGTCGCCAAATTGCAGCCGGCCTGGATCTACCAGACCGGCGACGTGAAAGGGCCGGACGATGTCGGCGAAACCACCTACCAGGTGACGCCGCTGAAGGTGGGCGATGCGCTCTATATCTGCACGCCGCACAATTTCGCCATCGCCATCGATGCCGCCACCGGCAAGGAGAAATGGCGTTTCGATCCCAAGATCAAGCTCGACAAGGACCGCCAGCACCAGACCTGCCGCGGCGTGTCCTATTATGCCGATGCCAAGATCGCCGCCGGCCAGCCTTGCGCGACGCGCGTCTATCTGCCGACCTCGGATGCGCGGCTGATCGCGCTCGACGCCGCCAACGGCCAGGTCTGCCCGTCCTTCGCCGAAGCCGGCACGCTCAATTTGTTGACCAACATGCCGTATCCGAAGTCGGGCTATTATTACTCGACCTCGGCGCCGCTGATTGCGGGCGGCAAGATCATCATCGGCGGCGCGGTCAACGACAATTATTCGACGCAAGAGCCGTCCGGCGTCATCCGGGCCTTCGACGTCGACACCGGCGCCCTGGTGTGGAACTGGGATTCCGGCAATCCGGACCAGACAACGCCGCTGGCGGCAGGCCAGACCTACACCCACAACTCGCCCAACATGTGGTCGACGGCAAGCGCCGACGAGAAGCTCGGCCTGCTCTATGTGCCGCTCGGCAACCAGACGCCGGACCAGCTCGGGATGGGCCGCAGCGCCAATGTCGAGAAGTTTTCCTCCTCGATCACCGCGCTCGATCTGGCCACCGGACAAGTGCGCTGGGTGCGGCAGACCGTGCATCACGACCTCTGGGACATGGATGTGCCGGCACAGCCGACCCTGGTCGACATCACCACCGCTGCCGGCGTCGTTCCGGGCCTGGTTGGACCGACCAAGCAGGGCGACCTCTACGTGCTCGACCGGCGCAGCGGCGAGCCGATCATCCCGATCAAGGAAGTGCCGGCGCCGGGCGGCGCTGTCGAGGGCGATCACACGTCGCCGACGCAGCCGGTCTCGGATCTCTCCTTCAATCCGAGGCCGCTGACCGGCGCCGACATGTGGGGCATCACCATGTTCGACCAGCTGGCCTGCCGGATCGAATTCCAGGGCCTGCGCTACGAGGGCCGCTACACCCCGCCATCGGTGCAGGGGTCGCTGGTCTATCCCGGTAATTTCGGCACATTCAACTGGGGCGGCGTCGCCGTCGATCCGGTGCGGCAGGTGATGTTCGGCATGCCGACCTATCTGGCGTTCAAATCGCAGCTCATTCCGCGCGACCAGGTGCCGCCGCCGGATGAGGGGCGCGGCAGCGAGCAGGGGCTGAACCGCAATGAGGGCGCACCCTATGCGGTGGTGATGGGGCCGTTCCTGTCGCCGCTCGGCGTGCCCTGCCAGGCGCCGCCATGGGGCTATGTGGCGGGAGCGGACCTCAGAACCGGCAAGATCGCCTACAAGCACCGCAACGGCACCGTCTATGACATGACGCCGTTGCCCTTGCCGCTGAAGGTCGGTGTTCCCGGCATTGGCGGGCCGATGATCACCGCCGGCGGTGTCGTCTTCCTGGGCGCGGCGGTCGACGACTATCTGCGCGCCTATGACCTGACATCGGGCAAGCAGCTCTGGCAGGCCAGGCTGCCGGCCGGTGGGCAGTCGACGCCGATGACTTACACCGTCGCCGACGGCCGCCAGTTCGTGGTCATCGTCGCCGGCGGCCACGGCTCGGTCGGCACCAAGCCCGGCGACTATGTGATGGCCTATACGCTGCCGAAGTAGCAGCGATGTGACTTAGGTAAGTGATCGGCCCGGCAGATATTCTGGCAATGTCGCGCCGCCCCTCATCTGCCTGCCGGCATCTATACGGGGAGAAGTGCCCGGCAGGGCGATGAGGGGCAGCAGCAGCCTTGGTCAGCTTGCGTAAGAGATGGCCTTTGAGACTGGGCACGGAGCCCAGTACTTCATTGGTTAGCTGCGGCCCTGTTTCGGCCTGCTGGATCAGCGTGGTGACGGCCGACGCCGGTCGACGCGGACCTTCACCATCCGAGCGGCGGCTGCGGCAGCAGCGGAGCGCATTGCCAGCAAGGCAGCAACAGCAAGCACGAGCGCGCTTGCAAGGATCGGAGTAGACAAGGTCATGGCGTTGTTCCTTCTCGTCGGGCTCGCCGCTACGGGCGAGACCATCATCAGCTTCCTTCCATATTGTGGCGGCACCATCGACATTCTCTGAAATGACCAAAATGTGATGGGCGCGTTCCGCGGTGCCGCCGCATCGTTCGATGGCGCAAGCGTCACCCATCCGAGACTGGACCGTGCGAGCTTGCACCCTATCTTGATCCGCGAGTCATCCCGGAGTGACCGTGAGATCATCTCCTAACGAGGAGCACGCCATGACGAAACCCACCGCCGAAGCCGTCAAACCTGCCAAACCTGCCATCACCCAGGCGATGATCGATGCCTATGACGAATACACGCATCTGACGCTCGACCGCCGCCGCTTCATGGAACAGCTGACCAGGCTTGCCGGATCGGGCGCGGCGGCGGCCGCGATCGCGCCGCTGCTTGCGGCGAATTCGGCGCAGGCGGCAATCGTCGCCGACAACGATCCGCGCGTGAAGGCTGAAGATATCACCTATTCCGGCAGCAGCGGTGAGATGAAGGGCTATCTGGTCAGGCCGGCGGACCAGTCCGGCAAGCTCGGCACCGTCATCGTGGTGCATGAGAACAGGGGGCTCAACCCGCATATCAAGGATGTGGCGCGGCGCGTTGCGCTGGAGGGGTTCGTGGCGCTGGCGCCGGATTTCCTGTCGCCGCTCGGCGGCACGCCCGCCGACGAGGACAAGGCGCGCGACATGTTCACCAAGCTCGACGCCAGCCAGGTCACCGCCGATGGCCTGGCGACCATCGCCTATCTCAAGGGCGAGAAGGACGGCAACGGCAAGGTCGGTGCTGTCGGCTTCTGCTGGGGCGGCGGCACGGTCAACAATCTGGCGGTCAACGCGCCCGATCTCGCCGCCGGCGTCGCCTATTACGGCATGCAGCCGAAGGCCGAGGATGTGGCGAAGATCAAGGCGGCGCTGTTGCTGCACTATGCCGGCCTAGACGAGCGCATCGACGCCGGCATCGATGCCTACAAGAAGGCGCTCGACGCCGCCCATGTCGAATACACCGTCTATGTCTATGACGGCGTCAACCATGCCTTCAACAACGACACCTCGGCCGCGCGCTATGACAAGAAGGCAGCCGATCTCGCCTGGGGACGGACGATCGCTTTCCTCAAGGAGAAGCTGGCGTAAGCTTCAGGCCGCCGACGACGCCCATACGCTTTCATAGGCCGGCGACAGCGTAAAACCGGCCGGCAGCACCGAGACCGGGGGCGGGCGCCGCACGCCCTCCTGCAGATAGCGCAACGCCGACACCAGTCCGTTCATCGTGTAGGGCTTGGCGATGACGCCGATCGCGCCGGCGAAATGGTCGGGGATGCGTTTTGGATTGGCGGTCATGAACACCACCATGGAACGGTTACCCTCGCGGATATGCTCGGCAACCTCGACCCCGGTTGGTCCGTCGGCGAGGTGGATGTCGACAAAGGCAATATCGGCATCGGCGGTATCAATCATACCTCTTGCTTCGGCCAACGATGTCGCCCAACCCACAACGCTGTGGCCGGCTTCCTCGACGAGGCTTTCCAGTTCCATCGCCAGCAACGCCTCATCCTCGACGATCAGGACCTTGAGCGGTTCGTTCATGACAGCTTCCCTTTCTGCTGCGGTTCGTTCGGCATCGAGATGACGACCTTTGTGCCCGGGCCGGCGTCGCGCCATTCGATGTCGGCATGCAACTGACGGGCAAGCGACTTGATCAGCCGCATGCCGAAAGAAGCATCGCCACTGGCCTCGGCCATGCCGACGCCGTCATCGGAAACCTCGATGTTGAAGTGGCCGTCGGGCTGGCTCATCTTGATGCCGATGCGCCCCGCGGTGGTGCCGTCCGGCTTTTCCTTGAAGGCGTGCTTCAGCGCGTTGGTGACAAGCTCATTGACCATCAAGGCAACAGGCGTGGCTTTTTCGGCCGGAATGACGATGGGTTCGAGGTCCAGCGCCGGCTTGATCTCGGCGCGCCCCGATGCGGTCAGCAGGTCGGTGACCAGATCCCTGGCGAAATCCGAGACATCGAAGCGGCTGACATCCTTTGACTGGTAGAGACGGCGATGCACAGTGCTCAGCGCCTCGATGCGCTCCAGCATGGTGGTCAGGGATCGCTTCGTCGCTTCATCCTTGATTGCCCGGCTTTGCATGATGATCAGCGAGGAGATCATCTGCAGGTTGTTTTTCACCCGATGGTCGACCTCGTGCAGCAGCGTGGTCTGCGCCTCAAGGGCGGCCTCAAGCTCGCGCGTGCGTTCCTTGACAGCCTTTTCAAAGCGGTTCTTGTCGGCGGTGATGCGATCCTCCGAGCGCTTGCGATCGGAGACATCGAGCTGTGAGGCAAAGAAGAACAGGAGTTCGCCTTTGTCGTTGGAAACCGGGCTGATGTAGAGCGCATTCCAGAATGTCGAGCCGTCCTTGCGGTAGTTCAACAGATCGATGGCGATATCGGTTCCCGCTGCTATCGCGTCGCGCACGCTAGCCACAGCTGCCTTGTCTGTCTCTGGCCCCTGCAGGAAGCGGCAGTTCTTGCCCATGACCTCGTCGCGCTCGTAGCCGGTCAGGCGCAGGAACGCGTCATTGGCAAAGACGATCGGATTGTCCGCCTGACGGGGATCGGTGATGACCATCGACATGCGGGTGGCGCGGATGGCGGCCGCGAACGGATCGCCCTTGCCGTGCTCGGCATGCAGATTGTCCGTCATGTGCCATGCGTCGGCCGGTTCCCTGGTCCTTTTCCAGTCCATGCTTTCACTCCAAGCCGTTTTTCAGGGGTCACAACGGCTTAGACGTGGAAATGGTTCAATCTTGATCTTCTTGTCGCAGGCAGCCGTTTGCGAAACCGAATCGCCGGTTGCGCAAACTGTCGAAATGAACGGTTTTTGAAGGTTGTCGGATGCAGCCGATTCGCTGAAAGCGGGGCTGGCGCAGACCTTTGGAAATGATCAGGTCGCAATGGTCCGTGGCGGCGCTCGCCGGTGGCGGCTTTCTCAGAACAGCGGAAACATCAGGCGTGGCCACGCTTCATGCGCGCCTGCTTCAGGATGGCGCGCCAGCGGATCATGTCGAAGGGGATAGGCTCGTTGTTGTTGGCGATGTGGAAGATCTCGTTGTTGACGTTCTTCAACGAGCGCCAGAAATCATAGTCGGTGATGCGCGGATCGGCAGCCAGCCTGTCCACCTCGACCTTGATGTCGGTTTTCATGCACGTTCCTCGAACCGCCTGTTGCCCGCCGCCCGCGTCACAACTCGCATGGCACCGTTCTCAAACGGTCAGCTGAGTCGTTCAATGGCCCAAATGGCTTGTTCACGTTAAAACCTTGGTAAGGTTAACGCGGGCGCGGCAGCGCTTCAAGCGGTCCTGCGGCGAATACCGATCGAACGGCCGGCGCGCTCGGGCATCGGCAGTGCAGAATGGGCGGCGCGCATGGCTTCCACCTTGGCCTGCACATCGGCGGGGAAGGGCGCGACTTTCGGCCCGGACATGTCGACATGCAGCGACAGGGTTTCGGAGGTGGCGGCAAGCCAGCCATCGACATGGCGGATTTCCTGGTAGGCCCGCAGCCGCTTGTCGTCATGATCGATCAGTTGGAAGGATACGACGACCTTGTGTTCGAGGTGCAGTTCCTGGACATAGCAAACATGGACTTCGGCCGTGTAGATGGTCAGGCGCCGCTCTTTGACATAGTCCAGCCCCATGCCCATCGCCTCGAACGCCTCATCCGAGCAGCGGTCGAACAACACGTTGTAATAGGCCATGTTGAGATGGCCGTTGTAGTCGATCCAATCCTTCTCGATGTCCATCGGTTTGGAAACTAAGGGGGCGGGAACAGGCATGGAAAGTTCCTTGTTCTGGTGCTGGACAGAGCGCGGCAGTCGAGACTACGCATCCATAATCGCATAACAAGCGTGGACGCTGGTCCATTCGCGGAGGAATTCATGGCTCTGAGCGACCTCAATCCGGTCGAACGCAACGAGGAAGGCATCGCCGCCGTGCTCGGCATTCTCAAGCAGCAGCTCGGCGAACGCTTCCAGACAGGCGCGGCGATCCGCTCGCAGCATGCGCATACCACCACCTATATTCCGACGCAGGCGCCTGACGGTGTCGCGTTCCCGGAGACGACAGAAGAGGTGCAGGAGATCGTACGTGCCTGCGCCGCGCACCGCGTGCCGGTCATCGCCTTCGGCGTCGGTTCCTCGCTGGAGGGCCACACCAACGCGCCGGGTGGCGGCATCTCGGTCGACACCTCGCGCATGAACCGCATTCTGTCGGTCAACCCCGAGGATCTCGACTGCACGGTCGGGCCTGGCGTAACGCGCGAGGATTTGAATCGGCACCTGCGCGATACCGGCCTGTTCTTCCCCATCGATCCCGGCGCCAATGCTTCGCTGGGCGGCATGGCGGCAACGCGGGCCTCCGGCACCAATGCGGTGCGCTACGGCACGATGCGTGAAAACGTGCTGTCGCTGACGGCCGTCATGGCCGATGGCGAGACGGTGACGACCGGCAAGCGGGCGAAAAAGAGTTCGGCCGGCTACGATCTGACGCGGCTTCTGGTCGGCTCGGAAGGCACGCTCGGCATCATCACCTCGCTGACCTTGAAGCTGCAAGGCATTCCGCAGGCGATCTCCGGCGGCGTCTGCCCGTTTCCGAGCCTCGAGGCGGCCTGCAACGCTGTCATCGCAACGATCCAGATGGGCATTCCGGTGGCGCGCATCGAACTGGTCAACGGACTGCAGATGCGGGCGATGAAGAATTATTCCAAGCTCGATTACCCCGAGAGCCCGTGCCTGTTCGTCGAGTTCCACGGCAGCGATGCCGGCGTCGCCGAACAGGCCGAAACCTTCGGTGCCATTGCTGAAGACAATGGCGGCGGGCCATTCCTTTGGACCAGCGTCGCCGAGGAGCGGACGAAACTCTGGAAAGCCAGGCACGATGCTTATTGGGCGTCGCTGACGCTGCGGCCGGGCACCAAGGGCCTGTCGACCGATGTCTGCGTGCCGATCTCGCGGCTGGCCGAATGCGTTGCCGAAACCGAGGCCGACATTGCCGAGATGGGCCTGGTTGCGCCGATCGTCGGCCATGCCGGCGACGGCAATTTCCATGTGCTGGTGCTGATGGACGTCAACGACCCCAAAGAGATCGCGCTGGCGGAGAAATTCGTGGCGCGGCTGAACATGCGGGCGATCGCCATGGACGGCACCTGCACCGGCGAACACGGCATCGGCCAGGGCAAGATCGGCTTCCTGCGCCATGAGCTCGGCCATGGTGTCGACATCATGCGCTCCATAAAAAAAGCGCTCGACCCGCAAGACATCATGAACCCAGGCAAGATATTACCTGCATAGCCGAAATGTGAGGAGCGGCAATGGATACCCTGATTATAAGGGCATCGCTTGGCAAGACACTGTTATTGCTGTCGGCCAGCCTCTTCTTTGTCCTGGCCTGCGCTTTCCTGATTTATGTCTCCGAGGACGGCGACACCGCCGGCCTTTGGTGGTGCGTGGCCTTTTTCGGGCTGGTCGCGTTGGTGTTTGCCTGGCAGCTTGTGCGGCCGCAGATTCTGGTGCTGAACGGACAAGGTTTCAGTCTCGGCGGAGGCCTTGTTCGATCGCCCAACCTGGTCCCCTGGAAGAATATCGAAAGCTTCTTCGTCGTCCATCGCCGGCGCAGAATCGGCGATATGATCGGGTACAATTTCGCACCGGGGGTCAAGAAAAGCTGCGTCATGGGCAGCGTGACCAAAAGCCTGGGCGCCGAAGCCGCATTACCCCAGGGCTGGACATTGTCGCCCGAGGAGATGGTAGTGCTGCTGAACGAATATCGCCGAAGGGCGGTGGCGGGTTAGTCTCTTGCATGTCGGCCGGCACGCAGTCACAGGCGTCCGAAATCTCTGCTCTTCCAGATACAGAGATCAAGCAACTCTGGATGAATTGCCTCTTTATCGACACGCTGATGCGGGTAGAGTGCGGCTGACTTTCAATCAACCCGTTCGGAGCTGATGCTCGCACGCCTGTTCGTGATCTTCGGTGGCTTGTTTGTGCTGGTGCTGGTTGCGGCGCTGGTGGTGCCGTATTTTGTCGACTGGACCGGGTACCGCGCCCAATTCGAGCGCGAGGCGAGCGCCATTCTCGGCCGCAAGGTGACGGTGCAAGGCGACGCCACGGCGCGGCTGTTGCCGTTCCCCTCGGTGACCTTCTCAAATGTCACGGTCGCCGGCGGCCCCGGCGGCCAGCCGGCAATGACCGTCGAGACCTTTTCGATGGACGCGGAACTGGCGCCGTTCCTGCGCGGCGAGGTGCTGATTTTCGACATGCGGCTGGTGCATCCGAAGGCGACGATCGACATCGCCGATAACGGCACGGTCGACTGGGCGATACGGCCGTCCTCGCCCTTCGATCTCAACCAGATCTCGATCGAGAAGCTGACGGTGACGGAGGGAGAAATTGCGCTCCGGCATGCCGCAGGCGGGCGCAGCCATCTGATTTCCGAGATCAATTCGACCATCTCTGCCAAGTCGCTGGCCGGGCCGTGGCGCATGGATGGAACGTTGCTGCTCGATGGCCTGCGTTCGACTGTTGCGGCTTCGACCGGCAAGGCCGAAGGCAGCGGCCAGATGCGGCTGAGGCTCAAGGTCGATCCCGATGCCTATCCACTGGTCATCGAAACCGACGGCAATGCCGGCATCGTCAATGGGGCTGCCGTCTATTCCGGCCAGTTCAAGATTTCCGGCAACGACAAAAACAGCGCCGAACTGCGCGGCGGCGATGGCGAGAGCGTCAAAATCAGCGCCGGCAAGCCCGATCCGGGCTTCAGGCTGAACGGCAAGTTCTCGCTCGACCACCAGAAGCTTGGCGTCGACGAATTCCGCTTCGAGACCGGGCCGCTCGACAATCCCTACACAGCCGACGGCAAGGCTTCGGTCGATCTCGGCCTTAGGCCGAACTTCGCCATCGAGGCCAATGGCGCGCAGGTGCAACTGGACGAGGCGGTGGGGGCTGAAAAGGGCGCCGGCCTGACGCTGGACCAGCGCATTGCCGGGATCGAGCAGGCGCTGCTCGAACTGCCGAAGCCGAGCATCCCCGGCACTGTCGAGGTCAAGCTGCCGGCGGTGGTGGCTGGCGACACCACGGTGCGCGACGTGCATCTCTCGGCCGAGCCGGTCGAGGGCGGCTGGTCGGTGAAATCGCTGGCCGCGACCTTGCCCGGGCGCACGACGCTGGAAGCCAGCGGCATGCTCAGCGTCGAAGATCATTTCGGTTTCAGCGGCTCCATGCTGCTGGCGGTGGCGCAGCCTTCCGGCTTTGCTGCCTGGTTGTCCAAAGATGTCGACGAGGCGATCCGCCGGCTGCCGGCCGCCGGCTTCAAGGCCAAGGTGGACCTGTCGGAGAAGCGCCAGGCGTTCAGCGATCTCGAACTGATCCTCGGCAAGTCGAAGTTCACCGGCCGTATCGATTCCAGCCAGCCCGAGGACGCCAAGTCCTCGGTGCTGATGCGGCTCGAGGGCGGCGAACTCGATGTCGACGGGCTGACGGCCTTCGCCTCGATCTTCGTCAGCGACAAGGGCGGCAACCGCTTTTCCGACCGTGACCTCGATTTTCAGATCAAGGCAGGGCCGGTCAATGCCGGCGGGCTCACCGCCGACACGGTCGATACCGCGCTCCGGCTCCGCGACGGGCTGCTCGAAATCGACCGGCTGTCGATTGGCGGCCTTGCCGGCGCCTCGATCAGCGCCACCGGCCGGATCAAGGATTTTCCGGCAAGCCCGACCGGCAAGCTCGATGCCTCGGTGGTCGCCGTCGATCTGAAGCCGCTGATCGACATTGCCGCGCAACACTATCCCGACAATCTGATGCTGAAGGGACTGGCTGGCCGCACGGCCGCCTATCCTGAACTGTTCCAGGACGCGCGCGTCGATCTGGTGGCGAGCGCCGCCGACAATGGCGACGGCACGACCGGGCTGGCGGTGAGCGGACAAGGCAAGGCCGGCGGTTCGGCCTTTTCGGCGTCGCTGTCGGGCAAGGGTGCCGTCGGCCAGTTGCTCGACGCGCCGGTGACGGTGACCTTCAACGCCAAAAATCCCGACGCCACCGTGCTGCTGGCGCTCTACGGCCTGCCGGCGCTGCCGCTCGGCATGCTCGGCCAGGCAAGCACCGATATTTCGGCCAAAGGCACGCTCGGCGGCGGCCTGGCGACGAGCTTCAATTTCGCCGCCGATGACTTCAAGGCGACGTTCGACGGCACCGTCGCTCAGACGCCGCAAGGCGCCACCGCCAAGGGCAAGATCGGCCTCGACGCCTCCGATATAGAGCCGTGGCTGATGACCACCGGCGCCGGCCTGCCGGGTATGGGAACGGGCACCTCGACCTCGCTCAGCGCGGATGCCGATTTCGGCAATGGCCTGCTGGTGTTGAGCGGCCTCAGCGGATCCATCAACGAGTCGGAGATTTCGGGCGACGTCAACATCGATGCGAAGCAGGGGCTGCCGCATTTTGCCGGTGCGCTGGCGCTCGACGAACTGGACCTCGACCCGATTGCGGTTGCGCTGTTCGGTGACCAGTCGTTCCTCAGCAGCAACGCGAACTGGCCGACGGCGCCATTCAGCCAGAAATCCAGCCTGCCGTTCAGCGCCGATCTCGATCTGACGACGGCGACGCTTGCCGCCGGACCGCTGGCGACAGCCTATGATGCGTCGCTGTCGTTGAAACTGGACCAGGAAGGCATCCGCGTTTCGGACCTGAAGGCAAAACTGCTCGGCGGCGCGCTCACCGGATTGTTCGAGTTGAAGAACACAGACGGCACGGGGCTGTTCTCCGGCCAGATGAGGCTTGCCGGCGCTGACCTGGCGACCGTGCTGCCGGCTGCCGGATTGAGTGGCAACGGCGATTTCTCGACAGGGCTGTCGACCAGCGGCAAATCGGTCGACGCGATGATTGCCGCACTCTCCGGCTCGGGCACGGCGGCGCTGAAAGGCCTCACCATTGCCGGCGTCAATCCCGATGCCTTCGGCGCGTTGATTGCCAAGGCTGATGCGATCGGGCGCGACATCGACGTGGCAAAGACCGCGGGCTTTGCACCTGAGATCGCTGGCGACGGCAGCTTTGCTGCCGGCGATGCCGACATCGCCTTCACGGTCGCCGGCGGCACGTTGCGGGCACCACCGATCAAATTCGAAAACCAGGCGGCGACGCTGTCTGCCGACATCACGGCCGACCTCAACTCCGGCACCGTCGCCACCAAGGGCGCGGTCACCTACAAGCCTGGCGACGAGGCGCTGGTCGGCTCCGATCCGACGGTCAGTTTCAGCGTCGATGGGCCGTTCGGGGCGCTGAAGAAGCAGTTCGACAGCGAGCCGCTGGCGCAATTTTTGACCCAGCGTGCCCTGGAAAAGGAGCAGCAGCGGGTCGAGGCGATGCAGGCAGCACTGCTCGAGAAGCAGCGGCTGCGGCGCGAGGTGCGCTACTACTCCGCCCTGCAGACCGAGCGCGACAACGCCGCCGAGGAATTGCGCAAGCAGGAGGAAGCGGCACGGCTCAAAGCTGAGGCCGACGCCAAGGCGAAGGCACAGGCCGACGCAAAGGCACAGGCCGAAGCGGATGCCAAGGCCAAGGCGGATGCCGAAGCAAAGGCCGATGCCGATGCGAAAGCGCAGGCAGAGGCTGACGCAAAGGCCAAGGCAGATGCGGACGCGAAAGCCCAGGCGGAAGAGCAGGCTGCCGAAGACGCCGCCAAGGCCGAGGACGAACGGAAGAAGGCCGAACAGGCTCGGATCGCTTCGCAGGAAAAAGCCAGGCTGGAGGCCGAGCGCAAGGCTCAGGAGCAGGCGCCGAAGGTCGACCGCTCACTTCCCGGCGTCAATGACGGTTCGGCCCCGGCGCCGCCGAAGCCCAGGACAAATCCGTTCTCGGTCGACAATTTGCTGAAGTCGCTGGGCAATTAAAAACCATTCAGACAGCGCCGCGCTTGGCCCAGTCCAGCACATGCAGCCTGAGCGCCGAGGACAGGTTCGCATCGCGCGGTCTTGTCTCGTCGATCTCCGCGACTAGGGCAGCAAGCGTCAGCTTGCGCGCGGCGGCGATGGCGACGAGATCGTCATAAAAGGGTTTTTCGAGGGAATAGCTGGTGCGATGGCCGCGGATGGTCACGGAGCGTTTTTCGACCGGGCTCACCGCAGGCGGTCCATCAATCGCCCTGGTCTTCCGGGCGTTCGCGGCGGTGGCCGGCGACGAATTTTTCGGCCTTGTCCGATGTCAGACGGTCACGAGTTCTTTCGGCTTTGGAACGGCCGTGCAGAGCGCGGTTCTCGCCGGCGAGCTTTTCCTTTTCGGTGCGCGCCTTCTGCTTGCGGACCTGGCGAAGGTTGACGATTTCGCCCATGTCGCGCCGACCGTCCCGCTACTTCTTGCGGAAGGCGTCGAGCGACACGACGTCGGCGCCCTTGCCGGCGGCGGCATCGGCCACGGCGGGCTTTTTCTCGGCCTCGGTGGCAGCTGCCTTCTTCTCGGCCTTCGGCTTTTTCTCGGAGACGATAGCCAAAGGCTCTGGAGCCGGCTGGGCGGCTGCATCGTCTTCCGCCGGGACGTCGGTCTTGACGTCGAATTCGAGTTCGAAATTGACCGATGGGTCGTAGAAGCCGCGTACGGCCGAGAACGGGATTTCCAGCTTCTCCGGCACGTCGGAGAAGGACAGCCCGACCTCGAAGCCGGTATCGGTCACCTTGAGGTCCCAATACTGGAACTGGATGACGATGGTCATCTGTTCGGGATAGCGCTCGCGCAGCCTGGAGGACACCCGCACGCCCGGCGCGCCGGTCAGGAATGTGATGAAGAAATGATGATTGCCGGGAAGGCCGGTGCGCGCGACTTCGGCCAGAACCTTGCGCATGACGCCGCGCAATGCCTCCTGGGCCAGAATGTCGTAGCGGATGTGGTCGTCGGCCATGTGCTGGTCGGGTTCCGTTGAATCGTCCGCATAGCTGTAATCAAGCTTGAGCGCGGCGTAAACCGGATATAGATCGCTGATGCGCCGAAGCGAAGCCCGTGACGAACGATTTGATCGCCGGCTTTGACGTTCAGGCGCTGGCCAGCTGTTTTTCCACCGCTGCCGCGGATCTGCGCTTGCCAAAAGCGCGCAGGAAGGTGCGCACGCCGTGGGTGGCGGATTGCAACACTTCGTCTTCCGACGGCATGCCGCCTAGCATGAAGGTGGTCTGCAGTTCGGCGTTGGCCAGCGCCAGGAACTGGCGCGCCGCGACATCCGGATCGTCGACTGCGAGATGGCCGGCATGGGCGAGGCGGGCAAAACGGGCGGCAAGTGCGGGCCAGGTTCGGCCCGGCCCCTGGTCGCGCCATTCTGCGAAGAGCTCGGGATAGCGCTCGCCTTCGGTCTGGATCAGCTTGCGCAGGAAGCGTCCGTCGCGGTTGCAGATGCAGTTCTGATTCATGCGCACGGCAAAGCCGATCAGGTCGGCTTCCAGATCCTTCGGCTGGTCTGGGAAAGAGGCGAAGGTGGCGAAGATGCCGGCATTGCAGCGCTCCGTCAGATCGCGCACCACAGCCATGAAGAGCTTTTCCTTGTCGCGGTGGTGATTGTAGATGGTCTGGCGCGACACGCCGGCCTCCACCGCGATCAGGTCGATATTGGCGCCGGCAAAGCCTTCCCGGCAGAAGACCGAAGCCGCCGCATCGATAATCGACATACGCTTGGCCTCGTGGCCGCGTGGCGGGAAAATGTCAGGAGAAACGGCAAGCTTCATAGAAATCTATATAGAGGTGATTGACGAATTAGACAAGGCTGTCTAAATTTGTGGACACAATAAATGGGAATTCGCTCCGTAGAGACGAATAATCTCGCTCTGAGCCGTCGGATTTCAACGGGATGGAACGTCCTAGGGTTAGTCGTCGCGTTGGCGGCGCCAACCAGACTTGAAAGAAGCCTTTATCATGAGTCCCAAATTCCTCCGCATCGCGGTCGTGCTCGGCCTGTTGTCCGCTATCGGCCCCTTCGCCATCGACATGTATCTGCCGGCGTTGCCTTCGATCGGCGAGGATCTGCATGCCGGCACCGCCGCCGTTCAGATGAGCCTTTTGATCTTCTTCCTGTCGATGGGCTTCGGCCAGATCGTCGTCGGACCGATCTCCGACATGGTCGGCCGCAAGCTGCCGCTTTACGGCGGCCTCGCGCTGTTCATGGTCGGCGGTATCGGTTCGGCCATGAGCCCGACCATCGAATGGCTGATCGCCTTCCGCTTCCTGCAGGGACTGGGCGCCAGCGCCGGCATGGCGGTGCCGCGCGCCATCGTGCGCGACCTGCACACCGGCACCGAGGCCGCCAAGCTGATGTCGCTGCTGATGCTGGTGTTTTCGGTGTCGCCGATCCTGGCGCCGCTGACCGGCAGCCAGATCATCGAGAATCTCGGCTGGCGCGCCGTGTTCTGGACGGTGACGGGCGCGGCCCTGCTGGCCACCATTCTGCTGGCGACCTCGCTGAAGGAGACGCGGCCGGCGGAAGAACGCGTCGGTTCCTCCTTCGGAACCGCACTCGCCGGCTATCGCTTCCTCATGGGTGACCGCAATTTCCTCGGCCTGGTGGCGATCGCCGGCTTCGGCATCGCCAGCTTCTTCGTCTACCTCTCGAGTTCGTCCTTCATCCTGATCGACCATTACGGGCTGTCGCCTTCCGTCTACAGCGTGTTCTTCTCGATCAATGCGGTGGCCTTCATCGGCATGTCGCAACTGACGGGGATGCTGTCGGAGCGCTTCGGGCTGAAGCGCGTCGTCTGGGTGGCGGTAACCGGCTATGCCACGACGATGGTTGTGCTGTTCGCAGTCATGGCGACCGGCGTCGACCGGCTCGATGTTATGGCGGCACTGCTGTTCGTCGGCTACGGCTTCCTTGGCCTGGTCATCCCGACGACGTCGGTGCTGGCCATGGAAGAGCATGGCGAGATCGCGGGCACGGCCTCGGCGCTGATGGGCACGCTGCACTTCGCCATCGGTGCGCTGGCGATGGGCGTCGCCGGCATCTTCTTCGACGGCACCCCGCTGCCCATGGTGGCCGGCATCACGCTCTGCGCGGTGATCTCGTTCACGCTGGCCAAACTGACGCTTGGCCGCTCGCGCGAAGCCGTTGAAGCGCCGGCCGAGTAAGCTGACCGCAATCGACCGGAAAGGCCGGGTCATCCCGGCCTTTTTCACGTCTGGGGTAATCCGGCCCCGGCCAGAACCACGGCCTTCGACCGACGCCGGCGGCAAATTGCACCAGCTCATGGCTCAATTTGGTGTAGGCTTCGCGGCCCATCGTCATGCGAAATCCGGCCAGCGGCAGCCGGCATTGAGCGTACGATATCGAGGAGGGGAGAAGTGGAGGTTTCTGTTGCCAGGTACCTCCGAACCCCGCCTAGAAGTGCGAACCTCTAGGACTTGATTTGAAGCTATCGCACCGCTTACGCGGCGAGACGTGCTTCCGCATAGTTGTCATTTGCAACTACAGGTTTAGCCCGATGACGGTGGTACCATGCCGGGCAAAAGTACGATCTTTACACCTTCGTCGATCCTATTTCGCCCCCAGCAACAGCCGCTCTGATCACAGAGCGGTTCTTGGTGGAGGCGCCGGGTACCGCCCCCGGGTCCGAACGGCTTATTACATCGCCCATTTATCGCCATAGTCGGTCAAGCCGACAAAACGAATATAGGGGGCGGGCGCACAAAATGAAAGGCCGCAATGACACTTCTTGGCCGCACCAAACTGCGGCGCCGAGGGTTGACTCGCGCGCGGTCTCAACCGAAGCTTTGCGATGGTGAGGAGTATCGACCGAGCGCACAAGTTGCGGCAGCGCGCCACAGCCCTCATCGATCGGATCCCGTGGCGCCGACATGGGGAAATTTGATGGCCGATTATCTCGCAGACGTGAAGAAATACGACGCCGCCGCAAATGCCGATGTGGTTGCCAAGATTGCGAAACATCTGGGCATCGCGCTGCGCAACCGCGATTCCTCGCTGGTATCCTGCACCGACCCCAAGGAATTGGAGCGCGTCAAGACCAACTGGGTTGCCAAGAAACTCGGCGTGACCGACGGGGCGAAAGCCGACTCAGCGATCGAGAAGACCTGCAAGGCGTTGGCCGCCGACAGCTCCAAGAGCCGCGTGACTTTCTACTATCTGGTCGCCAAGGATCTGGGCAAGCTCGGCTCTTTGTAGAGATTATTGCCGATAGGCAGAGCGCGCGTTTGATTTGCTCCTCACCGGAGGTCAGCACCGCCCCTCATTGCCCTGCCGGGCATTTCTCCCCGTATAGTGACGGGGAGAAAGGGCTGACCGCAGCCTTGGCTCTCTCTCTCTCTCTCTCTCTCTCTCTCGAACGCTTGTGATTGGCGAAACCGCTGATCACAGCGCCCCTCTCCCCGTCCCTATACGGGGAGAGGATGCCGGCAGGCAGGTGAGGGGCAGCGCTAACCATTGAAGAGTGATGGGGCAAGCCGCGTTCTGGTCCCTTTTGCTGTGTTCGGCCGGCGGCCAGTCGGTTATGATGGCGGTAACCCCGAATCGAGGCGAAGCCGATGCGCCAGTATCTCGACCTTTTGCAGCATGTGCTGGACAATGGCGCCGATCGTGGCGACCGCACGGGCACCGGCACGCGTGGGGTGTTCGGCTACCAGATGCGCTTCGACCTGTCGCGCGGCTTTCCCGTCACCACCACCAAGAAGCTGCATCTGAAGTCGATCATCCATGAACTCCTGTGGTTCCTGGCCGGCGACACCAACATCAAATACCTTAGAGATCATGGCGTTTCGATCTGGGACGAATGGGCCGACGAGAATGGCGATCTCGGCCCGGTCTATGGCAAGCAGTGGCGCTCCTGGCCGGATGGCCATGGCGGGTCGATCGACCAGATTGCCAATGTTCTGAAGGAGATACGCAGAAATCCGAATTCACGCCGGCTGATCGTTTCGGCGTGGAACCCGGCCGAAGTGGAGGCGATGGCGCTGCCACCGTGCCACTGCCTGTTCCAGTTCTACGTCTCGGAGGGCAAGCTGTCCTGCCAGCTCTACCAGCGCTCGGCCGACATTTTTCTCGGCGTACCCTTCAACATCGCTTCCTACGCGCTGCTGACCTTGATGGTGGCGCAGGTGACCGGGCTGAAGCCCGGCGAGTTCGTCCATACGCTGGGCGATGCGCATCTCTATTCCAACCATTTCGAGCAGGCGCGCGAGCAATTGCGTCGCACGCCCAAGGCGCTGCCGACGCTGTGGATCAATCCGGAAGTGAAGGACCTGTTCGCCTTCCGCTTCGAGGATTTCCGGCTGGAAAACTATTTTGCCGACGCGTCGATCAAGGCGCCGATCGCGGTCTGATCCGCCCACCTTCAATCAATGCCGACCATGACGCCCGATGCCTTGATCACGGCATAGGCCTGCTTGCCTTTTTCGAGCTCGAGATCGGCAACGGCCTCGTTGGTGATCGAAGCGGTGACGACTGAGCCGCCGACATCACCGCGGACAGGCGAGGTGCTTTGGCGATCTCGACGATCGTTCCCTTGAGGATGTTGCGGGCGCTGATCTTCATCGGAGTTCCTTTCCGGGATTTCGGTGCACGTCCAAACCACAACAATCATGCCGAACATACGCTTTCGCAGGAGGCGGCCTTCCCTTGTTATATTCATCCAGATATATCGGTCGGCAGGAGTCGAGCCAGCAGATTTCAAGCCCAGGGAGAGTTTTCATGTTGGGGCACAAAGGTTTTGGTTTGAGGGCGATCGCGATTGGCGGCTTTGCCGTAGCTCTGATGGCCGTGATGCCGGCGGCTCACGCGGGAGACAAGGTGATCGTGTTTGCCGCAGCCAGCCTCAAGGACGGGCTCGACGCCGTCACCAAGGCCTGCGAAGCCGATGTCGGTGAAGCGGCGACCGTCTCCTACGCCGCGAGCTCGGCGCTGGCCAAGCAGATCGAAAGCGGGGCGCCCGCCGATGTGTTCATCTCGGCCGACCTCGACTGGATGAAATATCTCTCCGACAAGAAACTGACCAAGCCGGACACCGAGGTGAAACTGCTCGGCAACCACATCGTGCTGGTGGCGCCAAAGGATTCCAAGGTCGAAACCAGGATCGAGAAAGGCTTCGACCTCGCCAAGCTGATCGGCGACGGCAAGCTCGCCATGGGCGACGTCAAGGCGGTGCCGGCCGGCAAGTATGGCAAGGCGGCACTTGAATCGCTCGGCGTCTGGTCGTCGGTCGAAGGCAAGGTGGCGCAGGCCGAGAATGTGCGCGCCGCGCTGAAGCTGGTTTCAACGGGCGAGGCCGCGCTCGGCATCGTCTATGCCACCGACGCGCATGCCGACAAGGGAGTCAAGGTGGTCGGCACCTTCCCGGAGGATTCGCACCCGCCGATCATCTATCCGGTTGCCCAGACCACCGATTCGAAGGACAAGGATACCCCGGCTTTCCTGAAGTGCCTGCAGTCCGCCAAGGCGGTGGAGCTGTTTAGGGATCAGGGTTTCACCGTGCTCACGCCGAGCAATTAAGGTAGCGGCTGACGCATGAACTGGCTGCTGGACCTCACTCCCGACGAATGGAATGCGGTCCGGCTGTCGATCAAGGTGGCGACGGTGGCGATGCTGTTCAGCCTGCCGCCGGGCATCTTGATGGCGCTTTTGCTGGCCCGCGGAAAATTCTGGGGCAAGACGCTGCTCAACGGTGTGGTTCACCTGCCGTTGATCCTGCCGCCGGTGGTGACAGGTTATCTCTTGCTGCTTACCTTCGGCCGGCGCGGGCCGGCGGGAGCGTTCCTGGCCGAGCATTTCGGCATCGTCTTCTCGTTTCGCTGGACCGGCGCCGCACTGGCCTGCGGTATCATGGGCTTTCCCCTGATGGTGCGGGCGATCCGGCTGTCGATCGAGGCGGTCGACCGCAAAATGGAGGCAGCGGCGGGAACGCTCGGCGCCAACCCGATTTGGGTCTTCGCCACCATCACGCTGCCGCTGATCCTGCCCGGGCTGATCGCCGGCTCGATCCTGTCCTTCGCCAAGGCGATGGGCGAGTTCGGCGCCACCATCACCTTCGTCTCCAACATTCCCAACGAGACGCAGACGCTGCCTTCGGCGATCTACACCTTCACGCAGGTGCCTGGCGGCGATGACGGGGCGCTCAGGCTGACGCTGATCTCCATCGTCATCTCGATGGCCGCATTGGTCGCCTCGGAAGTGCTGGCGCGGCGCGTCGGCCGGCGGATGGACATCGAATGAGCGTGCTGGTGGACATCAGCCATCGGCTCGGCGGTTTCGCCGTCGACGCGCGTTTCGAAAGCGCCGGGCGGCTGACGGCGCTGTTCGGGCCATCGGGCTCCGGCAAGACGACGCTGATCAACGTGATCGCCGGCCTGATCCGGCCGACCAAGGGCCGTATCGCGGTCGACGGCTGTGTGCTGGTCGACACCGATGCCGGCATTTTCGTGCCGAAGCACAAGCGCCGGATCGGCATGGTGTTCCAGGACGCGCGGCTGTTTCCGCATATGAGCGTGGCCGGCAATCTGCGCTATGGCCGCTGGTTCACGCCACCGGCGGAGCGCTATGCGGATATCGACGCGGTCGTCGAACTGCTCGGCATCGGTCCTCTGCTCGACCGGCGACCGGCAAAGCTCTCGGGCGGCGAGAAGCAGCGCGTGGCGATCGGCCGGGCGCTGCTTGCCAGCCCGAAACTGCTGTTGATGGACGAGCCGCTGGCCTCGCTCGACGATGCGCGCAAAGCCGAGATCCTGCCCTATATCGAGCGGCTGCGCGACGAGACCAAGCTGCCCATCGTATATGTCAGCCACTCCGTCGCCGAGGTGGCGCGGCTGGCCAGCGACGTGGTGGTGATGGCGCAAGGCAAGGTCGCTGCCTCAGGCCCGACCGGCGCGATCATGCAACGGCTCGAATTGCTGCCGGCGGAGGAACGCGGCGAGGGCGGCGCGGTTCTCGACACCAAGGTGCTGCGCCATGATGAGATCTTCGGGATGACCGTGCTCGGCTCGGCGGCGGGCGAAATCCGGGTGCCGCTTCTGGCGGTCTCGGTCGGCGCGCCTGTGCGCATCCGAATCCGCGCCCGCGACGTGATGATCGCCACCGAACAGCCGAAAGGTCTCAGTGCGCTCAACATCCTGCCGGGCGCCATCGTCACAATCGGCTCGGGCGAGGGGCCGACGGTCGAAATCGGCATCGACTGCAATGGCGCAACCGTGCTTGCGCGCATTACCGAACAATCCAGGCAGGTACTGAACCTTCAACTCGGCGGCAAGGTCTTCGCGGTGATCAAGACGGTCAGTTTCGACCGTGCCAACACCGGCGCCGGGCTGCCGGCCGAAGCGGATGGCTGATAACCGCTATATCGTTTTGGAATAGCGCTATGGGTCGAGAGGGGCTAGTGTGACTGTGGAGGACAAGAGATGCCGTCGCTGAGCCTGCGGATAAATCTCGATCCGGACGGGCGCATAGGTCCGGGCAAGATCGAATTGCTGGAGCAGATCGCCACTTTCGGCTCGATCTCGGCTGCGGCACGCGGCATGGAGATGTCCTACAAGCACGCCTGGGATCTGGTGGAAGATATGAACCGTGTGTTCGGCAAGCCACTGGTCGCGGCGCAGACCGGCGGCAAAAAGGGCGGCGGCGCACAGCTGACCTCAGTTGGCCTTGCAGTTGTCAGCCGTTTTCGCGCTATCGAGCGCGCTGCGGCGGCAGCGGCGGCCACGCATATGGACGCCTTGCAGGCGGAGATTGATGCTGGGTGAGGGTTGAAGCTTGCGGTCCGTCACACCCCCCTCTGTCCTGCCGGACATCTCCCCCGCAAGGGGGGAGATCAGCTCGCCCGTAGACGGGCGCTAATCTGTTAGGCGATTGGCGAAATCCTCCGTGACGGCCAATCTCCCCACTAGAGGGGGAGATGTCCGGCAGGACAGAGGGGGGCGCGAAGGAACTCGACCTTTGAGCGCGCTATTCCTCGGGCTCTCCTGCTTTACGCAGCAGATAGGTGTCCATGATCCAGCCCTTTCTTTTCCGGGCTTCTTCTCTCGTCCTCTCAATCTCCTCGCCGACATCCCCCAGGCGACCGGAAACGATGATCTCGTCCGGTGTGCCGAGATAGGCGCCCCAATGGATGATCAGATCCTTGTCTGCCAGCGTGTTGAAGGCGCATTTGCCGTCGAGCATGACCACGGCGCTGCCGGCATTGTGCGGCATACCTTGTTCGGCGAGGCGGCGGCCGGTGGTGATCAGCACGGGGTCGCCGATGCGGTTCAGCGCCATCTTGTGGCCGGCGGCTAGCGCCTGGACGGCGGTGATGCCGGGAATGACCTCCAGTTCGAATGCGACATTGCCCCTCAGTCGTACGCGCGCGAGGATGCGCAGCGCGCTGTCATAGAGCGAGGGGTCGCCCCAGATCAGGAAGGCGCCGCAGCCGTCCTCGGCAAGTTCGTCGCGGACCAGGCTCTCATAGATCTGGGCGATGGCCTCGTGCCAGTCATCGACGGTCGAGCGATAGGAAGGCGCCGGCTCGGCGCGCACCGGCACGTCGAACTCGACGCGGCGCGATTTCGGATTGCTGACGAAACGGTCGCAGATATGGCGGCGCACTTCGGCAAGGTCGTTCTTCTTCGCCCCCTTGTCGGGGATAAACAGGACGTCCGCCCGGTTTAGGCCTGATATGGCCTGCACGGTCATATGGTCGGGATTGCCGGCGCCGATGCCGATGACGAGAAGCTTGCGCATGACGCGAACTCCTGCCCGATCGAAACCTGTTAGTCCAGACCGCCGATTGGCGTGTCCAGACACTGTGGCGTCCTGCTGGGAGACGGAAGGCTTTGAAACGCCACATTGAAACGGCTAGGGTCGCGGCATTCTTGGCGAGGGGCTTCGATGTTGCAATATGTCCTGACCGTAGCGCTGGCGCTTTCAGCCGCGCCCGCTTTGGCCAATGATACGACCGCCGAACTCGGCACGGGTGGCCTGATCCTGTCGCGTAGCGACGCAGTGTCGATGCAAAGCGAGGACCTCTATATCTCGCCGGAAAAGGTCACGGTCGACTACGTCTTCCACAACAACACCGACAAGGATGTAAATGCCATCGTCGCTTTTCCGCTGCCGGACATCGAAGGCAATCCGGAGGAAATGCCGGCGATCCCGGAAAACCAGAGCGACAATTTCCTTGGCTTCGAGGTGACGATCGACGGAGCGCCGGCAAAGCCGCAGCTCGAGCAGAAAGTGTTCGCTGTCGGCATCGATATCGGCGCCGATCTGAAGGCGCAGAACGTGCCGTTCAATCCGTTCGGCGATGCGGCCAAGGCGGCCCTGGCGAAGCTGCCGAAAACGGTCGCCGAGGATTGGGAAAACCGCGGCATCATCATCGAGGATACGGGCAGCGACGGTACCGAGGCGAACAAGGTCTATACGCCGTGGTGGCAGTTGCGCTCGACCTATTGGTGGCGCTCGACCTTTCCGGCCAACAAGGATGTCCACGTCTCGCACCGCTACAAACCGAGCGTCGGCGGCACGTCATCGGTCAGTTTCTTCTATGACGGCAAGTTCTCCGAGGGCGGCCAGTACACGACCTACAAGACCCGCTACTGCATGGACGACAGCTTCGAGAATGCGGTGCGGCAGGCCGCCAAGGCTGACGGTTATCCGCATTTTTACGAGAATCGCATTGCCTATATCCTGACCACCGGCGGCAACTGGGCCAATGGCAGCATTGGCAGGTTCAAGCTAACCGTCGACAAGGGCAATCCGAAAGCGCTGATCTCGTTTTGCAGCGACAATGTGAAGAAGGTCGGGCCGACGACCTTCGAGACGAAGGCGCAGGATTTCTATCCCGAGCACAACATCGACATATTGCTCTTGGAGCCGTCGGATGACGGCGCCGGGGAAGCCAACTGATGGACGTCGCAATCTATGTCGCCATCGCGCAGAACGGCGTCATCGGGCGCGACGGCGGCTTGCCGTGGCGGCTGTCCACCGATCTCAAGCGCTTCAAGGCCGATACGATGGGCAAGCCCGTCATCATGGGCCGCAAGACTTATGAAGGCATCGGCCGGCCGCTGCCGGGCCGATTGAACATCGTGGTGACCCGCGACAAGGCCTGGCGCGCCGAGGGCATCGAGGTGGCGCACTCGCTGGAAGCCGCGATCCAGCTGGCCACGGTGCGCGGGCGTTGCATGAACGGCGTCGACGAAATCTGCGTCATCGGTGGCGGCGAGATCTATGCGCAGGCGCTGCCGCTGGCAGACCGGCTGCACGTCACCCATGTGCTGGCGGCGGTCGATGGCGACGCGCATTTTCCCGACATCGATCCGGATTTGTGGCGCCTTGTCAGCGCTCAGGACGTTCCGGCCGGTGAAAAGGACAGCCATGCGACGCGCTATTCGGTTTACGAGCGACGCCGCGGCGTGCATTGAGACGATAAAAGGGTCGCGAACGTCCAAAACGGACATGCTCGGCAGCGGATCGCGTTGAAAGCGCATCGCTGCGTCCCTATAGAAGAACAACTGGATTTTGCGCCGCAACGCCGGCGCCGAGGGAATTCCAAGCGAAAGGACATTCATGCCCTGGAACGACAAGAGCGGCGGTGGCGGCGGCCCATGGGGCGGCGGCGGCGGCAACAATCAGGGACCCTGGGGGCAGGGACCGAAGGGGCCTAGCGGCCCGCCGGGGTCACCTCCCGATCTCGAAGACATCATCCGCCGCGGCCAGGACCGGCTGCGGCGCGCGCTGCCCGGTGGCGGCGGCGCCAGCCCGGCCGTCTTTGCGCTGATCGCAGCGGCTCTGATCGTGCTGTGGGCGTTCAAGGCGGTCTACACCGTGCAGCCGGACGAGGTTGCGGTCGAGCTGCGCTTCGGCAAGCCGAAGGCGGAGCTGTCGCAGCCGGGCCTGCATTTCCATTGGTGGCCGGTCGAAACCGTCGAGACGGCCAACATCGCCGAACAACTCGTCGATATCGGTGGTGGCGGCGCGACGAGCGGCAACTCGTCGGGGCTGATGCTTACCGGCGACCAGAACATCGTCAACGTCCAGTTTTCGGTGGCCTATCAGGTCTCCGATCCCCGGGCCTATCTGTTCGACGTCTCCGATCCCGAAGGCATGCTGCAGCAGGTCGCAGAGAGCGCCATGCGCGAAGCGGTTGGCCGGCGACCGGCGCAGGACATCTTCCGCGACGACCGTCAGGGCATCGCCGCGTCGGTGCGTGAAATCATCCAGACGACGCTGGACGGCTACAAGGCCGGCCTGAACGTCAACGCGGTTTCGATCGAGGACGCGGCGCCGCCGCGTGAAGTGGCCGACGCGTTCGACGAAGTGCAGCGCGCCGAGCAGGACGAAGACAAGTTCGTCGAGCAGGCCAACCAGTATTCCAACCAGAAGCTCGGCCAGGCGCGTGGCGCCGCGGCGCAGATCCGCGAGGACGCGGCAGCCTACAAGAACCGTGTCGTCCAGGAAGCCGAAGGTGAGGCGCAGCGCTTCATCTCGGTCTATGACGAATACGCCAAGGCGCCCGACGTGACGCGCCGGCGGCTTTATCTGGAAACGATGGAGAAGGTGCTGAAGGATTCCAACAAGGTCATCGTCGAACAGGGCAATGGGCAAGGGGTCGTTCCCTATCTGCCGCTGCCGGCACTGCAGCCGAAGGCGCCGCCGCCTGCGACCACGGGAGGAGCCCAGTGATGGCCAATCGTCTTCCCATCATCGCGGTCATCGCGGCCGTGCTTCTGTTCCTGCTCTACTCCTCGGTCTTCGTGGTCAACGCGCGCCAGCAGGCGCTCGTGCTGCGGTTCGGCGAGATCGTCGACGTGAAGAATGAACCCGGCATCTATTTCAAGGCGCCTTTCGCCTTCTTCGACGCCGACAGCGTGCAATTGATCGAAAACAGGGTGCTGCGCTTCGATCTCGACAACATCCGCGTCCAGGTTTCGGGCGGCAAGTTCTACGAGGTCGACGCTTTCATCGCGTACCGCATCTCGGATCCGCGCGTGTTCCGCTCAGCCGTGTCCGGTCAGATCACACTGGCCGAAGCACGACTGAGGACGCGTCTCGATGCGGCGCTGCGCCGTGTCTACGGTCTGCGCGACTTCGAGGCGGCGCTTTCGGAAGAGCGGGCCGTGATGATGCGCGAAGTGCGCGATCAGCTTCGGCCCGACGCCACCTCGCTCGGCCTGCAGATCGAGGATGTGCGCATCCGCCGAACCGATCTGACGGCCGAGGTTTCGCAGCAGACCTTCGACCGCATGAAGGCCGAACGTTTGGCCGAGGCCGAACGGCTGAGGGCACGCGGCAAAGAGGCCGCGCAGCGCATCACCGCCCGCGCCGACCGCGAAGTGGTGGAAATCGTCGCCGAAGCGCGCAAGGAATCGGAAATCCTGCGTGGTGAAGGTGAAGCCCAGCGCAGCGCGACCTTTGCCGACGCCTACAAACGCGATCCGGCGTTCTTCGACTTCTACCGGTCCATGAATGCCTATGGCACGGCGCTGGACAACTCCGGGACGACGATGGTGCTGTCGCCGAACTCGGAGTTCTTCCGCTTCTTCCGCAATCCGGACGGGACGGACGCGAAGCCGGCTGCGCCTGCGGCTCCGGCGACGGCACCTGCCGCGCCGGCTGCACAACCTGCACCCGCCCAGTAGGGCGGTGCAGGATTTCCTTGCGGCCATAGGCCTGGTCTGCGTCGTAGAGGGTCTGGTCTATGGCGGCTTTCCCGGCCTTGCCAAACGTCTTGCCGGCGAAGTGCTGTCGACGCCGGAAATTGCGCTGCGCATCGTCGGGCTGGTGGCGATCGCCATTGGCGTCGGCATCGTCTGGTTGGTGCGTGGCTGAGGACCGCTGATCTAACCAATTCCAGGAAAAGTGTGAGCGGTTTCCGTCCGGAATTGCGTAAAAGCAAAGAGATTGAACGGTTCGCCGTTTCCGCGAGACGGCCAACCGTTCTAGAAGGTGTAACGGAGGATTTCTCCTCCTGATGTGGCCATAGCCGCAAACGTGCCGTATTTCTTGCCAACATGACGCGACGCGGCGTTTTGCCGAAGCGCTTTTTCTTTTCAGCAATCCGGGAGGCTTTCGATGACATCCAACACCCTTCTGCGCGCGGCGCGGCGGACGTTCATCGCAGGTGCTGCGGCACTTATGGTCGGCGCGCTTGCCGTTCCGGCTTTCGTGACGCCGACGGTGGCCGCGGACGGACCGGCTTCGGTTGCCGACCTCGCCGAAGGCCTGCTCGGTGCGGTGGTCAACATCTCGACCTCGCAGACCGTGAAGGGCACGGAAGGTCCGGGCGCGGTGCCGATGCCGCAGCTGCCGGAGGGTTCGCCGTTCCAGGATTTCTTCGACGACTTCTTCAAGAACCGTGGCGGCGACAAGGATGGCGGCGCGCAAAAGGTACAGTCGCTGGGCTCCGGCTTCGTGGTCGACGCCGAGCAAGGCATTGTCGTCACCAACAACCACGTCATCGCCGATGCAGACGACATCGAGGTGAATTTCTCCGACGGCGTGACGCTCAAGGCGACGCTGGTCGGCACCGACACCAAGACCGACGTGGCGGTGCTCAAAGTCGACCCGAAGGGCCACAAGCTGACGGCGGTGAAATTCGGCGATTCCAACAAGATGCGCGTCGGCGACTGGGTGATGGCGATCGGCAATCCGTTCGGCCTTGGCGGCACGGTGACGGTCGGCATCGTCTCGGCCCGCAACCGCGACATCAATTCCGGCCCCTATGACGACTTCATCCAGACCGACGCCGCCATCAACCGCGGCAATTCCGGCGGGCCGCTGTTCAACAGCCTGGGCGAGGTCATCGGTATCAACACGGCGATCATCTCGCCGTCGGGCGGCTCGATCGGCATCGGCTTCTCCATCCCCTCGCAGCTTGCCTCGGGCGTCGTCGACCAGCTGCGCCAGTTCGGCGAGACCCGTCGCGGCTGGCTCGGCGTGCGCATCCAGCCGGTGACCGACGACATCGCCGAGAGCCTCGGCATGGCCACCGCCAAGGGCGCGCTGGTGGCCGGCGTCATCAAGGGCGGACCGGTCGACAACGGCACAATTCTCGCCGGCGACGTCATCATCAAGTTCGACGGCAAGGACATCCATGAAATGCGCGACCTGCCGCGCGTCGTGGCGGAAAGCCCGGTTGGCAAGGCGGTCGACGTGATCATCGTGCGCAAAGGCGTCGAGCAGACGGTGAAGGTGACGCTCGGCCGGCTTGAGGACGGCGAGAAGGTTGCCGCCGGTGAGGACGGCACTACCGATGAGGACAAGGGCGGCGACAAGGCGCCCGCGGTCTCCACGGCCTCGGTGCTCGGCATGACCGTCGGCGAGCTCAATGACGACACACGGAAAAAGTTCGGCATCGCCGCCGACGTTTCCGGCGTCGTCATCACCGACGTCACCAAGGATTCGGCTGCAGCCGAGCGCGGCATCCAGGCCGGCGAGGTGATCACCGAAATCGCCCAGGAATCGGTCGCGACCCCGAAAGACGTCATGGACCGGATCGGCGCGCTGAAGGAGCAGGGCCGCAAGAATGCGCTCTTGATGCTGGCGTCGAAGACAGGCGAGTTGCGCTTCGTGACGATCCGGATGGATTGAGTCCGGTCAGGCCTGCAACGATCTGATTTCGAAATGAAAAGGGCGGCTAGTTAGCCGCCCTTTTTCTTGCCTGCCAGTCCTTGCGCGACAGGGTGTAGAGGACATGCCGCTTGAGGTGCGGGTGGCTGTCAGGGATGGATGGGTGGTCGAAATCGCGAGCCGGGTCAGGGCTCATGCCAAGACGCTCCATGACGGCCGTCGAGCGGCGGTTGGCCGCGACGGCGAAGGAGACGATCTCGTCGCGGTCAAGCGTTTCGAAGCCAAAGGCGAGCCAGGCTTCGGAGGCCTCCGTGACATAGCCCTTGCGCCAGAATTCCGGCGCCAACCGCCAGCCGATCTCGATCGTATCGGAAGGCAGGGACGGCACGTGATCGGTCTTTAAGAGACCGACGAAGCCGATGCATTCCCCAGTCGCGGCGATCTCGGCGGCGGCAAAACCAAAGCCGTCCTCGGCGATCCAGCCCCGAAACTCGTCCATCTTGGCATCCGTCTCGGCGCGGTCGCGGCGGAACGGAAAGAATTCCATCACCCGCTCGTCCGAATTGATGCGGTGGAAGAGTTCGCGATCGCAGTCTTCCCAGTTGCGCAGGATGAGGCGCTCGGTGCGCATCGGTTTCATTGGGCGAACTCTTCCTGGCGGTAGCCCTGGAGATAAAGCAGCGCGGTGAGATCGCCATGGTCGATGCGGACCTTGGCTTCGGCAGCAACGGCCGGCTTGGCGTGGAGCGCGACACCGGTGCCGGCCAGGCGGATCATGTCGAGGTCGTTGGCGCCGTCGCCGACCGCAATCGCATCGAATGGCGTCAGGCCGAGGCGGGCCGAGATATCGTTCAGCGCATCGGCCTTGGCGGCGCGGCCGAGGATCGGCTCGGCGACCAGGCCGGCAAAGCGCCCGTTCTCCTCGATCAGGCGGTTGGCACGGTTTTCCTCGAAGCCGAGCATGGCGGCGACACGGCTGGTGAAGACGTCGAAGCCGCCGGAGACAAGCGCCGTCCAGGCGCCATTGGCGCGCATCGTCTGCACCAGAGCGCGGCCGCCCGACGCCAGCGTCAGGCGGTTCGCGATGATGCGGTCGACGACGGCGGCATCGAGGCCTTTCAGCAGCGCCACGCGTTCACGCAGCGCCGGCTCGAAAGCGATCTCGCCGTTCATCGAGCGTGCCGTGATGGCGGCAACGCGGTCCTTGACGCCGATCTCGTCGGCGAGTTCGTCGATGCATTCCTGGTCGATCATGGTTGAATCCATATCGGCAAGCAGGATTGTCTTGCGGCGGCTTTCGGCCTGCTGAACGATCACGTCGACCGGCTCTGAACCAAGTGCTGTGCGCAAGGCCGCACTTGCCTCAGCGGCTTCTGCCCCCTCGGGCAACACCAGATCGCAGGCGACGCCTTCGCCCAGCCAGCGAACAGCGCTTGCGCCGACCGACCGTGAGGCCATATTCGCAAGCGAGGCCGACATCGCGCGGCGGACGGGGTGAGACACAAGCGTGGCAATGAGCGGCATCGAGACTTCCAAGCAGCTAGGCGAGGGCGGGCAGGCGGGCGAGGGCCGCGTGAAGAACGCGATCCTGATAGCCGGGCCGACCGCCAGCGGCAAGTCGGCGCTGGCGCTCGATCTCGCCGAACGCAAGGGCGGTGTCATCGTCAACACCGATTCCATGCAAGGCTACTCGGTGCTCGACGTGCTGACGGCGCGGCCGAATGCCGCCGATCTCGCCCGCGCGCCGCACTTTCTCTATGGCCACGTGCATCCCTCGACCGCCTATTCCACCGGCGCCTGGCTGCGCGACGTGATGAAGCTGATCGATGACGGCACGCTTGCCCGGCGACCCGATGGCGCCGGCTTCGAACGTCCGGTGATTTTCGTCGGGGGCACCGGGCTCTATTTTCGCGCACTTGCCGAGGGCATTTCGGAAATGCCCGACATTCCGCAGCAGGTACGCGACCGCTGGCGCTACGAGTTAAAGGAGCAAGGCGCAGCCAAGCTGCACCGCATCCTGATGCATGAAGATTCGGCGGTCGCCATGCAGCTGAAGCCGACCGACGGCCAGCGCATCGTGCGGGCGCTGGAGGTGCTCGACGCATCCGGCCGCTCCATCCTAGAATGGCAGGCAGCGCGCGGCCGGCCGCTGATCGACCGCGACAGCGCTCGGTTCTTCGTTATCGAGCCGGACCGCGCCCCCCTTGTCGAGCGGATCGAAACAAGGTTCGACCGCATGCTCGATCTCGGCGCGCTCGATGAGGTCAAACGGCTTGCGGCGCTTGGCCTCGATCCCGACCTGCCGGCGATGAAGGCGATCGGCGTTCGCGAACTTTCGGCTGCCATGGCGGGTGACATCAGCTTTCCTCAGGCCATCGAGCGCTGCAAGGCAGCGACGCGGCAATATGCCAAACGGCAAACGACGTGGTTTCGCCATCAGCTGGGACCGGAATGGCTGAGATTGCAGCCCGGCGGCCGCTTGCAAACCGCGATTTGATTTTCGTGCTGCCAATACAATTAAAGAAACAGAAGTAGGAATGAACATTCCCGCTCCGGTTGTCTGGATTAACCGTCCGTAAGGCGCCGGCATGCCATAGATCCGGGGGGTACTTTTGCAACGGGAAGCAGATGCGTTTCCACAAGGCGGAATCCGCATTTTTCGTCTTTATTTTCGTGATCCTGGCCGCAGGCCTGGTGACGCTTTATGCCTATGGTCAATTGCAGTTCATCGCGGTCGGTCACGATACGACTTCCCGGGTCGAGAGGATCGCCTATCTCAACACGCTGCTGTTTGTCACCGGGGTGCTGCTGGCGACAGCGCTGTTCTTCGGCGTGTTCTTCATCTACCCGCTGATCCGTAGGCAGGCCACGGAAGAGGGCAAGCTGCGCGCCATGACGGTTTCGCTCAGCGCCCGCTCGGAAACGCTGCAGCATGCGGCATTGACCGACGGCCTTACCGGCATGCAGAACCGGCGCTACTTCGATGATGCGCTGAAGGAATATCTCGAGGAATTCCGCCGCATCGAAAAGCCCGTCGGGCTGATGATCCTCGACCTCGACCACTTCAAGCAGGTCAACGACACGCATGGCCACGATGTCGGCGACGAGGTGCTTAGGGCAGTCGCCAATTGCCTCAAAGGCATGACGCGCTACCACGATGTGGTGGCGCGGCTTGGGGGCGAGGAGTTCGCCGTCGTCACGCCCAACATGGATGCGGAGTTGTTGGGGAAGTTCGCCGAACGCATCCGCAAAGCGATTGCCAACATGTCGGTGCTGTCGGGCAATGTCCGCCTCAAGATCACCACCAGCGTCGGACTAGCCGTCTGGGATCGGAAGGAAACCGCCGAGGAATTCTACCGCCGCGCCGACCGCCAGCTCTACGAGGCGAAGAGGCAAGGCCGCAACCGCGTCTGCGCCTAAAATCCCGAAGAAGAATTCATGAGGCCGGTTGCCTGACGTGGCTTTCTCGACTTCCGGTGCTCACGGACTAAATGTCCGCTCCGCTCCGGCTTCTCGAAAGCCACGCCATTCAATCCGGCCTGATGAATTCCCTTTCGGGATTTTGCCCAAGCGGGCCAACGAAGCCGAGCCCCGGCGCAACGGCGGCTTCTCAATTGGCCGGCAAAAAAGTCGCTACGCTGAAGGTCAATCGTTCTGCGGGCGCATGCCGAAGGTTGTGGGCTTGAGGCCGTAGCGCAGGTCGAAATCGTCGTCGGGCTGGATGCGCTGGGCGGTGGCCGGCTTGCGGTAATCGGGATCCCCGGCCTGGCGGCCAGAGTCCACGACCTCGGCGAAGGCCATCTGCTGCTGCGGTTTCGGGACGTTGCGCAGCCGCTCGACGATGGCGGCGAGATCGACGTCGTTGCCGTCCTGCGAGAACTCGTCCTGCTCTCGCTTGGCGGTGCCGGGGATCAGGTTCTCCGCCAGTTTTTCGAACTTCAGCCGCATGGTCGTCGCCACGCCTTCACCGAAGGCGATGGCTTCGCGCTGGCCCATGGAGGACAGAAAGGCCAGCGTCGAGGCGGAGGAATCGGCGATCGCCGAGCGGATGATTGCCTGGTCCTGCTCGTTGGCCAGCCGCATGGCGAAGAAGGTCGAGCATTGCGACAGGATGGTCGGATCGAGTTCACCCGGGCGCTGGGTGACGACGCCGAGATAGCAGCCATATTTGCGGCCTTCCTTGGCGATGCGCGACAATGCATGCCTTGTCGGGGCGAAGCCGAGGCGCGGATCGGCCGGCATATAGCGGTGCGCTTCCTCGCACAGCAGCAAAAGCTTCAGCCGGCCCTCGCTCCACAGCGCAAGGTCGAAGGCCAGGCGCGCCAGCACCGAACAGACGGAGTTGACCACTTCGGACGGCATGCCGGCCATCTCGAAACAGGTCACCGGGCGGCCATGATGCGGCACACGGAAAATATTGCCGATCGTCTCGTGGATCGTGTCCTCGATCAGCCGCGAATTGAACATGAAGCGATAGCGCGGGTCGGACGCGGCGGACTCGATGCGCGTCTTCAGCGATTTCAGCGTCGGGCGGTCGTTCTTGCTTTCCAGGAGGCCCATGCGCTCGTCGATCTGCTTGATGAGATCGACCATGCGGTAGGGCACCGGCGTGTCGGCGGTCAGCGCATCGCTGCCGCGGCGCACATAGGAGCCTGAATTGGGATTGCGATAGAGGTTCTTGGCGGCGGGGATCAGGTCGCGCAGGACATCGACTTCTTCCGGCACGACCTCTCGGCCGCGAAACAGCACTTCGGCGAATTCTTCAAGCCTGAACATCCAGAACGGCAGGTCAAGCGTCTTGGAATCGACCCGGACGCAGAACTCAGGCAGGGATGCCGCGAATTCATTGTGCGGATCGAGAATGAGGATTCGCAGATCGGGCCGGGCGGCGATCGATTTGCGCAGCAGCAGCGAGATGGCGGTGGATTTGCCGACGCCGGTTGTGCCGACAACGGCAAAATGGCGCGCCAGCGTGTCGTCGATGGCGATGTTGGCGTCGATCGACTCATCCTGCGACAGCGTGCCGATGGTGATCGAATGACGCCCGGCGAGATCGTAGACCGCCTGCAGGTCACGGGTACGGATGCGGTGCGCTATGGCGCCGATATGCGGATAGGTGGTGATGCCGCGGTCGAACACCGGTTTGGCGCCGGGCTCCGCGCCGTCGCGCACTTCGCCGATTAGTTCGACGCTGACCTCGATGGGATTTTGTCCCTCATTGCTCCAGGCGCGATCCGACTTGCCGATTTCGTAGACCAGACCAACGGTGCGCGATGTCCCGAGATTGATGGAGATCATCTTGCCGACGGTCCACAGGCCGGTGACCGCTCCTTCGATGTCGTCGGCATAGGCGCTGATGGTGGCGCGCGCACCGTCGCACTGCACGACGTTGCCGAGAATGCGCTTGTCGCTCTGCTCTGCGCGGCGGCGCTCCTGCGAGGTCGGTTCGCCGACGGAGGCTTCGCGCTCGACAAACATACGATCCGATCCCCATTCTCGTGGAGCGTCGATCCTACACAGACGGGGTTAAGGTGGCGTGATGCGGGATGGTGTAGCAGGGGTTAACCCGTCAGCGAAAATTCAACCGGCCGGCCTCTTTTCCGAATCCAAATATTCGATATATTGGACGAATGACTGATATAGCGAATGACATGTCGGCTACGATCGGCAGACGAATCCACGCCGAAAGAGCCTTGCGGGACTGGTCGTTGGCCGACCTGGCGAACCGCTCCGGCGTCTCCAAAGCCATGCTCAGCACTATCGAGCGCGGCATGACCAGCCCGACGGCCGCGCTGCTGGTGCGCATCGCCGCTGCTTTCGGCATGACGCTGTCGACGCTGATAGCACGCGCCGAGCAGCAAGGTGGCGGCCTGCTGCGCGAGAGTGAGCAGCCGGTTTGGCGCGACCCCGGTACGGGCTATGTCCGTCGGCATCTGTCGCCGGTTTCCGACACGCCGCTCGAATTGATCCGGGTGCAACTGCCGGCTGGCGCCAGTGTGAGTTTCCCGGCGGCGTCCTATGCCTTCATCAAGCAGCAGATGTGGCTGATCTCCGGGCGACTTGAGTTCACCGAGGGTGATATGGTGCATAGTCTCGAGCCCGGCGACTGCCTGGCGCTAGGCGCGCCGTCGGACTGCACGTTCCATGCCGTCGGACCGCAGCCGGCCGACTATCTGGTTGCGCTGGTCAGGGGCTGAAATCGTGGCAAGACGTCCCAAGCGCTCCGACAATGGCGGACCGCCGCTCGATGATTACAAGGGCCCGCCATGGGGCAAGGGCGATCCCTACATCTTCCTGGCCTGGCAGGCAGCGCATGCCAAGGCGTGGAAGGCGCCAAGCCGTGACGTGATGCTGATGCGCATGGAAAAGGCCGAGCGGCTTGGCCTGACGTATGAGGAATACACGCTCGAAATCCTCGAACGCGGGCTGCATCTGCAGCCGAAAGACACCGATCGCATCGCCGCGATCAAGGCGACACGAAAGCGGCGCCGCGTCGCGCGTCTGGATTAGCAAGGGAAAGTGCAGGTGAGTCCCATCGAAATCAGGTCGCTGACTGCGGGAACACGCGACATGCTGGCCGACCTCCTGATCGAGACGGTCGCGGCCGGCGGCTCCGTCAGCTTCATGCATCCCTTATCCAGGCAAGCGGCGGAAACTTTCTGGAGCAACTCGTTGATGGCAGCAGAGAGAGGCGAAAGAGCGGTGCTGGGCGCTTGGTATGGCGACGCGTTGGTCGGCACCGTCACCTTGCTGCTCGACTTTCCGGTCAATCAGCCGCACCGGGCCGAGATCGCCAAGCTCATCCCGCGTCGAACACCGCGGCAAGGGCATAGCGAGCCGGCTGATGCGGGCGGCCGAAACGCTCGCCGTCGAGAAAGGCCGCACGCTTCTGGTGCTGGACACCGCAACCGAGGAGGGCGCTTCCGGCCTTTACGAAAAACTCGGCTTCACGCTCACTGGCGAAATACCGGACTTTGCCTTGAAACCGCATGGCGGGCTGACCGGCACGCTCATCTACTGGAAGCGCATCGGCGGCGCTGCCTACTAACCCTTGTGATGAACCTCTTGCAGCGCGTAGACCGGCGTCGCGATGCCTTCCATGCGCGCCTTCAGCTGCAGCGCCAGGAACTGGGAGTAATGGCGCGACTGGTGCAAATTGCCGCCATGGAACCACAGTGCCTCCTGCTGCGTCGGCTTCCACATGTTGCGCAACTCGCCTTCCCAGGGGCCTGGGTCCTTGGTGGTGTTGGAGCCGAGGCCCCAGCATTTGCCGACCTTGTCTGCGACCTCCCGTGAGATCAAATCGGCCGCCCAGCCATTCATCGAACCGTAGCCGGTGGCGTAGACGATGAGATCGGCCGACAGTTCCGATCCGTCGGAGAGCAGAACGGAGTGCTCCTTGATCTCCTTCACGTCGACACCGCTTTTCAGCTTGATCGACCCGTCGATGATCAGGTCGGAGGCGCCGACATCGATGTAATAGCCCGAGCCGCGCCGCAGATATTTCATGAACAGGCCGGAGCCATCGTCGCCCCAGTCAAGCATGAAGCCGGCCTTTTCCAGGCCCTTGTAGAATTTGTCGTCGCGCTTCTTCATCTCGGCATAGGCCGGGATCTGGAATTCGTGCAGGATCTTGTAGGGCAGGGAGGCGAAGACGAGGTCGGCCTTGGCGGTGGTCATGCCGCTCGCGACCGCCTTTTCCGAATAGAGCGAGCCCAGCCCGATCTCCATCAGCGTGTCCGACTTGACGATATGCGTGGTCGAGCGCTGCACCATGGTGACGTCGGCGCCGGCCTCCCAAAGGGCTGCTGCAATGTCGTGGGCGGAGTTGTTCGAGCCGATGACGACAGCTTGTCTGCCGACATAGGCATCGGGTCCCGGATGCTTCGAGGAGTGATGCTGGTCGCCCTTGAATGTGTCCATGCCCTTGAAGTTCGGCATGTTGGCCTTGCCGGATTGCCCCGTGGCCAGCACCAATTGTTTCGGCTTCAGCGTGATGTCCTTGCCGTCGCGGCGCACGACAACGGTCCATTCCTTTTTCTTGTCGTCATAAACGGCGCTCTTGGCCTCGGTCGATGACCAGTAATTCAGCTCCATCACCTTGGCGTACATTTCCAGCCAGTCGCCGATCTTGTCCTTGGGCGCGAAGACCGGCCAGTTCTTGGGGAAGTCGATATAGGGCAGATGGTCGTACCAGACCGGGTCGTGCAGGCAGAGCGATTTGTAGCGCTTGCGCCAGCTGTCGCCGGCACGCTCGTTCTTCTCGACGATGATGGTGGGCACGCCGAGTTGCCGCAGCCGGGCGCCGAGCGCGATGCCGCCCTGGCCGCCGCCAATGATGAGCGTATAGGGCTGCGTCTTGAAGCCGAGTTCGGCGGCTTCCTTCTCGCGCTCCTCCTTCCAGGTCGGGCGGTTCTTGCCATGGCCGTGCTTGGCGCCGAGCGGGCGGTCGAAACCGGCCGGCTCCTCATGGCCCTTGAGCTCGACCATAGTGGTGAGCAGCGTCCAGATCTTGCCGTCCTTCAGCCGGATGTGGCCGAAGCCGCGCGCGACAGACGTTTCGAAACTGATCCAGCCGTCGAGCACGCCGTCGCTTTCCGTGGCATCCTCGCCCTTGGCGATCGCCCAGTTCGACGGTTTGGTCCTGGCCAACTGGCTGACCAGCATGTCGCGCACCTGATCGCGGCCTTCCATCGTCTTGATGTTCCAGGTGAAGGTGACGAGATCGCGCCAGTAACAATCCTCCTGGAAGCAGGCGACCGCCTTGTCGATGTCGCCGGCGGTGAGTGCCGCGCCGAAGCGATCGAGCAGGTCGGAAAGCTTCTTGTTGGGGGCCTTGTCGAGCATTGAATTTCCTCCGCGATTTTTCCTGGCCGCCTGTAGCGAGCGGAACCCTGCCGAAGCTTGACGTCCGGCCTGGCGCAGTATCGCGACAAATTATGCGCCGCGTCACGTCGTCCAATAGTTTGCCGCGTATTCAGGGGCTTATCGGGAAATCGGGACGCCGAAGACCGTCACGAACCAGCGGCGGACCGCTTCTTCGGCAGGGCTCAGATGCGCGCCCGAGGGTGCGGTTAGATAGTGGCCGGCACCGCTCGACAGAGCGAAGCCGGAAAGGGTGACAAGCGATCCGTCGCGCAGTGCCGCGTCGGCCAACGGTCGCGATCCCAGCACCATGCCGGCGCCGTGCTTCGCCGCCTCCAACGCGGTAACGAAACTGTCGAATTTGTGCGTCGGCCCCAGCGCCGGCTTCATCCGGGCGACGGCGAACCACTCGCCCCACATTTCCCGCGCGCCGACCACTGTAAGTCTCGGCAATCCTGTCCAATCCTTGGCCTTGGCGAGATGCGGCGACGCCATCGGCGTCAAGGTTTCGCGGGTCAGGCGGTCGGCCTGCCGTCCGGCAAAAGAGCCGGGGCCAATGCCGAATCGGATGTCGAGACCCACAAAGCGCTCGCCATAATCGGCCGGTGTGTGGATGGTCTCGATCTGCAGCTGGACGAAGGGCAGGTCCTTGGCTATTTGCGGCAGCTTCGGCGCGATCATCAGCACGGCAAACGAGATCGGCGAGCGTATCGTCACGCTCTGGACGGTCTTGGGTTCAAACAGCTCGCGCGTGCTGTTGGCGATCACGGCGAAGGCCGATTGCAGATGCGGCAGGTAGGCGGCACCCTCCGGCGTCAATTCGACGCCGCGCGCCAGGCGGATGAACAGCGGCTGCTTCAACCGCTCTTCGAGAGAACGGATGTGCTGGCTGACCGCAGCCTGGGTCAGGCCAAGCTCGGCCGCGGCGGCGGTGAAATTCGACAGCCGCGCGGCGGCCTCGAAACTCCGCAGCCAGTCAAGCGGGGGCAAGGGCAGGGTTGTCAGAGGCATAAACTGTTTATGGCCTTTGGCTGCAAAATGATAATTTGAGTTATGCTTTCGACATCATCACGATGCAACCGGAAACCCTGCGGAGTTGGCTGCGGGGCGCAGCGGACAGGAACGGATCCCCATGCTTACCCAGGCGCTGATCGGCGACGAAGGAAGAACGATCGACCTCGGGTGGAAGGACGGCGCGCGCACTCGCTTTCACGCCATGTGGTTGCGCGACAATGCGCTCGACGACAAGACGCGCAGCGCCGGCAACGGCCAGCGGCTGATCACCATTCTCGACATTCCGGCGCAAACGCGGATCGGCGCAGCCGCGATCAAGGGCGATGCGCTTGAAGTCAGTTTCGAACCGGAGGGAAAGACGGTGCGCTTTCCTGCGGCATGGCTGAGCGCCAATGCCTATGACCGCGATGCCGCCCGACAGCCCGGCTGGACAGGCGAGGGCACCGTGCGATGGACCAGGGCCTCTATGCAGAATTCGGTGCCGCGCGCCGGCTATGTCGCGGCCAGCCGCGACCGCGCCGTCTTGCGGCAATGGCTGTCGGCGGTGAAGACCTACGGCTTCGCGGTGATGGACGATCTGCCGGCCGAATCCGGGGCGCTGTGCAAAGTGTCCGATCTGTTCGGCTATATCAGGGAGACCAATTACGGCCGCTGGTTCGAGGTGCGCGCCGAGGTCAATCCAACCAATCTGGCCTACACCAATCTTGGCCTGCAGGCGCACACCGACAACCCCTATCGTGATCCGGTGCCGACCTTGCAGATCCTGGCCTGTATCGAAAACACGGTGGAGGGCGGCGAATCCAGCGTCGTCGATGGTTTTGCCGTGGCGGCCGCGCTGCAGGCCGAAAACCCCGAAGGCTTCCGGCTGTTGAGTTCATACCCGGCGCGTTTCGAATATGCGGGGTCGTCGGGCGTGCGATTGCAGGCCAAGCGGCCGATGATCGAGCTCGGGCCGGATGGCGAACTCATCGCCATCCGCTTCAACAACCGCTCGCTGGCGCCGACGGTCGATGTGCCGTTCGCGGAGATGGAGGCCTACTACGCCGCCTATCGCCGGTTTGCCGAACTGATCGAGGATCCGTCCTTCGAAGTGACCTTCAAGCTCGAGGCAGGCCAGGCCTTCATCGTCGATAACACCCGCGTCATGCATGCCCGCAAGCAATTCTCCGGCGCCGGCAAGCGCTGGCTGCAGGGCTGCTACGCCGACAAGGATGGCCTTTTGTCGACGCTGTCGGCGATCGAACACGAGTTCAAGGAAGCCGCGGAATGAGCAGCCAGGATTTGAACGCGGACACCATCGTCGAATTCATCGCCGATATTTTCGAACGCCGAGGGGCGGAATCCTATCTCGGCGAACCCGTCACCATGTCGGAGCACATGTTGCAGGGCGCCTGGTTCGCCGAAAAGGACGGCGCGCCCGATGTGCTGGTGGCGGCAGCACTGCTGCACGATATCGGCCACTACACCAGCGAGTTCGGCACCTATTCGCCCGACGATATCGAGGACAAGCATCATGACGAAGCCGGCGGCGAGGTGCTGGCGCCGTTCTTTCCACCGGTGATCGTCGAATGCGTCAGGCTGCATGTCGCGGCCAAGCGCTACCTCTGCGCTACCGACCCGACCTATTTCGGCAGGCTGTCGCAGGCCTCGGTCCACACGCTGTCGCTGCAAGGCGGGCCGATGAACGCCGAAGAGGTGGCCGAGTTCCGCAAGAACCCGTTCCACGAGGAAGCGGTTCGGGTCCGCATCTGGGACGAGGCCGGCAAGATCGCCAACATGAAGACCCGGGCATTTCGCGACTACATGCCGCTGCTGCAACGGGTTGTCCGCGACTTCGCCAATAGCGCCTGATCATAATCCGGGAAAGGAACGGCATGTGCTACCGCTTCGACGGCGAGCATGCGCTAACCGTATGCCGGAGACCTGCCGCAAGCGTCTGCGTGCCGCAGGCGCTCGCGCCTCGCTGCCGATCCCTACCGGTGACGAGCCTTGTCACCGCGGATTTTATTGCGACATCCGTCGGCGCGGCCAAGATCAGTAGGTCAGACTTCGGTGTATATTTGACTCAGACGAAGGTCTGAGAATCGAGCTGAAAGCACGAAAAGAGAGTTTCCTCAGCGTTTGTAAGCCGCAATTTTGGGCTGTTCATTCTTGAATACCGTGACACATCATGATGTGATGGTGGCATGAATGGAGAAAGGCAGCCCCTGTTTTCATCCGTGCGTCGCTGGGCGTACTTTAGCTTGCGCGTATTCGCGGCGGTTGCGGTGACGATGCCGGTGCTTGGTCTGCGGTTGAGCCATGTCGACGGCTACAAGATCGAATTCGCCGCTGCCAGCGCCAAGAGCGGAAACAATGGCAATGGTAACGGTGGTGGCAACGGTAGTGGTAATGGTAATGGCTCAGGCGGCAACGCCGGGAATGGCAACGCCAACGGAAAGGGAAAAAATGGTGCCGGCGACAACGCCCCCGGTAGCCAAGCTCCCAGTAGCCAAGTCAATGCCGCTGGCGACACGGTGACGGTACAGGGCGCCAAAATCCAGGTCGTGCATCGCGATGGATTCAGCGAAAGCATCGAGGCCGGCCGCTTCACTATGAAGGATCCGCTTGGAAGGACAATTGTCGAACGCGCCGTAAGGGCCTCCGACATTGCTCGTCTGAAAGGGCTGTAACTGTTGGTTCGCCAACCAGCATCCGACCTTCAGACAAGCCCCGATCTCCCTATACAAGACCCGTTTTGGGCGCGTGCATAAGAATGGCTGCTTCGGTGCGGTTTCGCACCTTTAGCTTTTGAAATATCCGAGTCATGTGGTGTTTTACCGTTTTCTCCTGCAGGTTGAGACGTTTGGCGACTTCTTTATTGCTCAGTCCTTCGCCTACCAAGGAGATTATCCCAAGCTCGCGTCCCGAGAGATTCGCAACCAGATCGGTTGTGCGCTTTTCCGGCCGGATCAGTTCATTCAAAAGCTGCGCTGACAGGGTCGGCGAAACATATTTTTTTCCTGCGGCTATATAAGTCAGCACCTCGGCCAGCGATGCCGCCCCAATCCCTTTCAGCACATATCCGCGTACGCCCAGCCTGAGCGCCGTTGCCAGATCGGCGTTCGCCTCCGAGACGGTGAGCATGACGATCTTGCAGTCAGGCTGAGTTGCAAGAATATTTTCCGCTGCGGCCAGACCCCCTCCCGGCAAACTGATGTCGAGCAGCAATATGTCGGGATTTGCCAGGGCCGCAAGCTGTTCGGCATCCGTCGCGGTTTCGCCCGCACCAACGACTTCGAAGCCGCCGATTTCGGCGAGGCTGCGAGCCACACCCTCGCGAAACAGCGGATGATCATCAACAATGGCAATCCTTATGGGAGCGGTCATTTCTGGTCCTCGATGTTGAGCGTTATGGTCAGCCGGGTCCCCCTGGGGCTCGAAAAGGTCTCGAAGTGACCTCCGATACTTTCGATACGTTCCCTCATACCGGCGAGTCCAAGTCCTTCACACGATCCCGACTGGAATCCAGGGCCGTGATCAAGCACTTGAATGAGGAGCTTGCCCTGCGTCACTCTCGCCTTGACAGCCTGCCCCTTGCCCAGACCGTGTCGCCAGGCGTTGTTTAGCCCCTCCTGCGCGAAGCGAAAGATGCTTATTTTCTCGGACGTCCCCAGGTCGGGCAGGCGAGATGGCAGTGAAAGCGATACGGAAGAGGCTGTACGGCGTTCATGTTCGGCAACCGCAAGCCGCAATATCTCCGCGACTGTCGAAGCTTCGATCTGTGGCAGCACGAGGCCGGTGCAGATGGCGCGGATCTCCCGCATCGCCTCATCCAACGTATGATGGATATCGGCGATCTCGGTCTTGCGGTGGCTTGGGGATGCGGCGGGATCGAGCAGCAGAGGGCTGTCCATGCGCAGCGCAGCCAGTGCGACGAGCTGAGCTGGACCGTCATGCAAATCAGACCCGATGCGACGCAAGTAACGTTCGTTGATTGCCGTTGCGCGGCGCGACGCCTGCTGGACGCGCTCCCGCAAAGCGGAATTCTGCTCCAAAAGCAACTGAAGCTCCGCCACTTGTGTCTCAAGCGCTGAACGCTGCGTTTCGATAGTGCTGCTGCCGCGAAGCACGATTCCCGAGAGCATCGCCAAGGCGACCGCGGTCGCGCCAGCCACGAGCAGCCAGCTCGACCATAGTGCCGAGTTTAAAGTGCCCTGAAGATCGTCGGCTATCTCGTAGAACTCGGAAACGGCCACAACATCGCCCGACCACGGCTCTCGAACCGGATTGTAGATCTCGAGCAGCGAGGCGGTGGGGCTCTTCCGTTCCTTCCTTTCATTTTCGTCCAGATCATTGAATTGCGCCACCACGTTTCCGCCGAACGCATGCAGCAAGTTCGCATTTGGCTCGAAGGTCTGGCCAATAAGAGCCGCGTCTTTGGCGTACAGCACCTTGCCATCACGCCGCCAAAGCACGAACGACGCCAGTTTTTTTCCGAGAGCACCCTGGTCCAGGGTTTCATCGAGTGCCCGTTTAACGGTGTCGCTGAGCTGCTGGCTTTTGCGCATATCCGGCAGGATTGGCGCGATGACACTGTCGACGTAAAGCGCGGTCGTGCTTGCAGAGTTGCGGATCACTCCATCTCGTATTTGCGAGGTGACCCATAGGCCGACGACCAGCATCAGCGACAGCAGCCCAATGCTTCCGACTATGATGAACTGCCAAGCCAACGATAGCCTGTTCCAGTTTTGATAGAGACTATCAATGTAGCGCACGTCTCAACCGACCCCGCGAGCTTTGGCCGTGCCAAAATCCTAAGCCATCCTACAACTAGAACGGTCGATGGTGCGAGCAAGCGCTAGGTTGAATTGCCGGGGAAACCGCATTTTCAGGGCATGATCCCACCGCCACCCGCGGGGAACGGCGGTGGGATCAGCGTTACTGTATGATCTTGACGATCTTCCGCGTGCCGGGGTCGACCAGCACGGTTCGCCCGTCGACCACAACGTAGCGATACTTGACGCTCGGCACTTCATGCAGTTCCACCGTGTCGGGAATGGCGGTCCCCACGTTCAATTCGACACCTGGAATCTTCACCGACGCAAGGGGCTGCTTTTTCACGTATTCGCGCACAACCGTTTCCTGCTCCGGCGCGATGATGACGTCTTGAGCAGCAACTACGCCCGCGCTCGCGAGCAGCAAGAATCCGGCAATTGCGGTCGACTGGTACATGGTCGTCATGATTCTCTCCTTCATGCGAGCAACGCTCATGCATCTTGCGCGAGCTCGATTCCGATACGGTGGTGTTGGTGAGGTTGATGCACACCGCAAGCCGAACGGGCTTTTCGCGGCTGCGTTCCCGTGTGGGGCTTCGGTCCGGGCGTCATCGGGCCAATGGACGATAGGGGGAGGGACCAAAGTCTGGTGCCAGGCTGTAGAGGTCCTAGAGCCTCCTCAGGGCGGAACACAGGGTTCTCGGCATCGTTGAGATCAGCACTTGTGGGAGGCGTTAATGGACAACAGCGTCCATCAGGCACGATGGTTGCTCTTGCCTGTTTTCGGGGTAGCCATCCTGGTCATGACGACGGGAGTACTTCTAAGCTTGTGAGGCTGGTGTCATCGCTATGGGATCACAAGCTCAGCAGATGTTACGTTGCATTAATTGTTTGATGCAATTTGTAGGTGATTGTTGCAAAATTACTGCCTACATTCATTGGTCTTCTTAGAAGCCCGATTTTATTCACAAAATGTGGAACAAAGTATTTTTGGCAGAGTTGGCTAGGCTGAGGGACCGACTCTTTAAGGAGAAAGCAGATGAAACATGTGTTGATCACGAGCATGATTGCGCTTGGCGTCGGGTGCGGCGCCGCGATCGCCCAGACCCAGGCCGTGCAGCCGAGCGGCGGCGACAACTGTGCCGCCGGCGCGGCCGATTGCCAGAAGGGCGGCAAGGCCGGAGAACAGGCGCAAGGCAAGATGAAGTCACAGACCGATCAGACTGCACAGGGCCAGGCTGGCGCCACGACCGATCAGCAGGCTCAGGGCAAAGCCAAGCTCAAGACGGATGAACAGGCACAGGGCAAGGCCGGGACCAGTACCGAGCAGAATGCTCAGGGTCAGGCCGGCGCCACGACCGATCAGCAGGCTCAGGGCAAGGCCAAGCTCAAGACGGATGAACAGGCCCAGGGCAAGGCCGGGACCAGCACCGAGCAGCAGGCTCAGGGCAAGGCCAAGCTCAAGACGGATGAACAGGCCCAAGGCAAGGCCGGGACCAGCACCGAGCAGAACGCTCAGGGCCAGACCGGCACCAGCACCGAGAAGCAGGCTCAGGGCAAAGCCGGGACCAGCACCGAGCAGAACGCTCAGGGCCAGACCGGCACCAGCACGGATCAGCAGGCCCAGGGCAAGGCCGGGACCACCACCGAGCAGAACGCTCAGGGCAACACAAACGTTCAGACCGACCAGGGCAATACGGCCTCGATCAACAACGTGACCGTCGAGCAGAAGACGCAGGTCACGCAGATCATCCACGAGACCAGGGTTGAGCCGGTGAAGAACGTCGACTTCGACATTTCGGTCGGCATCGAGGTGCCGCGGCACAAAGTGCGCCTGCATCGTCTGCCGGCGCGCATTGTCAAGATCGTCCCGGCCTACGAATCCTATGAGTACTTCGTGCTGGCCGACGGGCGCATCGTCATCGTCGACCCGGATACGTACAAAATCGTGCTGATCCTGACGTGACACGGCAGTGGCTCTTGTTCCCGGCGCGGTGCGATTGAGGGGTATCGTGTGCGCCGCGGTGGCCCGCCGACCAGAGGCGGCGGGCCACTTGCTTTGTCTTTCGCATCGCGCGTTTTTCCCGTTGACACCTTGCCTTTCACCCTCGTAGTGTCCGCCACGATGAAAAAGGCACTCATTCTCGTAGGAAAGCGCGTGGGCAAGGCGGTGTAACCGCCGGGCGAAAACCTCCCATGCGCAACACACAGGCTCCCATCGGGGGCCTTTTTTATTGCCCGAAACACGACTAAACGACCAGCAATCGCCTCATGGCTAGAAGTACGGGACCAGACCGATGAGCAACGGACAGAACGAACGGCGCGAAATGCCAAACAGGGAAATGACTGGCGCCGAAATGGTGGTGCAGGCGCTGAAGGACAACGGCGTCAAGCATGTCTTCGGTTATCCCGGCGGCGCGGTGCTTCCGATCTATGACGAAATCTTCCAGCAGGACGAGGTCGAGCACATCCTCGTCCGCCACGAGCAAGGCGCAGGGCATGCGGCCGAAGGCTATGCCCGCTCGACCGGCAAGGCCGGCGTCATGCTGGTGACCTCCGGCCCTGGCGCCACCAATGCGGTGACGCCGCTGCAGGATGCGCTGATGGATTCGATCCCGCTGGTCTGCCTGACCGGGCAGGTGCCGACTTCGCTGATCGGCTCCGACGCGTTCCAGGAGTGCGACACGGTCGGCATCACGCGCCCCTGCACCAAGCACAACTGGCTGGTGAAGGACGTCAACGAATTGGCCGCCACCATCCATGAGGCCTTCCATGTCGCGACGACCGGCCGCCCCGGCCCGGTGGTGGTCGACATTCCGAAGGATGTGCAGTTCGCCAAAGGCATCTATGTGCCGCCGCAGGCGGCGCCGCGCACCAGCTACCAGCCGAAGGTCCAGGGCGACCTGGAAAAGATCAAGGCCGCCGTCGAACTGATGGCCAGCGCCAAGAAGCCGATCATCTATTCGGGCGGGGGCGTCATCAACTCCGGTCCGGAGGCCAGCCATCTGCTGCGCGAACTGGTCGACCTCACCGGCTTCCCGATCACCTCGACGCTGATGGGCCTCGGCGCGTATCCGGCATCGGGCAAGAACTGGATGGGCATGCTGGGCATGCACGGCACTTATGAAGCCAATATGGCGATGCATGATTGCGACGTGATGATCTGCATAGGCGCGCGCTTCGACGACCGCATCACCGGACGGCTGACCGCCTTCTCGCCCAACTCGAAGAAGATCCACATCGACATCGATCCATCGTCGATCAACAAGAACGTGCACACGGAAGTGCCCATCATCGGCGATGTCGGCCGGGTGCTGGAGGATATGGTGCGGCTGTGGCGGGCGAGCGCCAAGGCCGACAAGAAGGCGCTCCATCCCTGGTGGGAGCAGATAGCCAAATGGCGCGCGCGTGACTCGCTCGCCTTCAAGATGAACCACGATGTGATCATGCCGCAATATGCCATCCAGCGGCTCTACGAACTGACCAAGGACATGGACACCTACATCACCACCGAGGTCGGCCAGCACCAGATGTGGGCGGCGCAGCACTATCATTTCGAGAAGCCGAACCGCTGGATGACGTCGGGCGGGTTGGGCACGATGGGCTACGGTCTGCCGGCTGCGCTCGGCGTGCAGATCGCGCACCCGGATGCGCTGGTCATCGACATCGCAGGCGATGCCTCGGTGCAGATGACGATGCAGGAGATGAGCGCGGCGGTGCAGCACAATGCGCCGATCAAGATCTTCATCCTCAACAACCAGTATATGGGCATGGTGCGCCAGTGGCAGCAGCTGCTGCACGGCAACCGTCTGTCGCATTCCTACACCGAAGCGATGCCCGACTTCGTCAAGCTGGCCGACGCATATGGCGGCCATGGCATTCGCTGCGAGAAGCCGGACGAGCTGGACGATGCGATCAAGGAGATGATCGCGGTGAAGAAGCCGGTGCTGTTCGATTGCCGGGTGGCGACGCTCGCCAACTGCTTCCCGATGATCCCGTCGGGCAAGGCGCATAATGAAATGCTCCTGCCCGACGAGGCGACCGACGAAGCCGTGGCCAACGCCATCGACGCCAAGGGCAGGGAACTGGTCTAGGTCCAAGCCGGGGCAGGGCTGTCGCGAGAAGCCGTGCGCAAACAGAGAATTAGCTCAAAGTCTGAAATCGAGATTCATGTCATGAACGCACAGCTTCAACCGACCGGCTCCGCCTATTTCATCGCCAAGGAAACGGAAAAGCCGGAGAACCACACGCTCTCCGTGCTGGTCGACAATGAGCCCGGTGTGCTTGCCCGGGTCATCGGCCTGTTTTCCGGCCGCGGTTATAACATCGAGAGCCTCACCGTCTCCGAGACCGAACACGAGAAGCACCTGTCGCGCATCACCATCGTGACGCGCGGCACGCCGCATGTGCTGGAGCAGATCAAGCACCAGCTCGAACGCATCGTACCGGTGCATCGCGTCGTCGATCTCACCGTGCGCTCGCACGAGTTCGGCCAGGAGCGGCCGCTGGAACGCGAGTTGGCGCTGGTCAAGGTCGCCGGCACCGGCGAAGCCCGCGTCGAGGCGCTGCGTCTGGCGGACGCTTTTCGCGCTTCGGTCATCGACGCCAACACCGAGCACTTCATCTTCGAGATTACCGGCAAGGGTTCGAAGCTCGACCAGTTCATCGCCATCATGAAGCCGCTCGGCCTGGTCGAGATCTGCCGCACCGGCGTGGCGGCGATGAACCGCGGCCCGCAAGGGATGTAGTCTCAGTCCAACTATTTTACCGGCTTGGGATCGACCTTGCCGCTCGCCAGATTCTTACTCTCCCTTTTGATCGGGCGCGATACCGGACAGACGTCCTGGACGAAGCCGTTCAGCGTGTTAACCAGATTGTTCTGGACCAGCGAGTAGCGGATGAATTGTCCCTGCCGCTCCCTGGCGATGAGGCCGGCCGTCTCCAGGATGCTCAGATGCTGCGAGATCGACGGCTTCGACATGTCGAAGCGCGCCGCGATCTCGCCCGCGGTCAGCGAGGAGTGGGCGAGATAGGCGAGGATCTTGCGCCTCGGCTGCGATGACAGCGCCTCGAACACGCGCTGTATGGCGCTGCTTGCCCCGATAGCCGTGTCGCCATCCGCTGCATTGTCTTCGATCACAGCCTGCCTCTGTCGTTTCGCTTCCGGTATTTAGTCTATTGCCTAAATACCTAAATCGGAATAGTAGATAGTTAGCTTATTGCCTAAATAAGCGCCGGCGCGCCGGAAGGCAAGGCTCTTTGGTCCGGAAATGTTTCCTGCAGAGGAGGGGTACCGATGAAGACCATATCCACAGGCAGAATGATCTCGCAGCCCTTGAGCGATGCCGAAGATGGCGAGGTCGTCTGGATGCCGGCCAAGTCGATCTGGGTCGGTGCGATGACGCTGATTGCGTTGGTGTTCGGGCCGCTGACCTTCAGCTGGAGCGCTTTCGCCCTGTTCGTAGCGACGACGGCGGTGACGATCTGCGCCGGACACTCGGTCGGCATGCATCGCCTGCTCATCCATCGCTCGTTCAAGGTTCACATCTGGCTCAAACACGCGCTGGTCTATCTCGGCACGCTCGTCGGCATGGCCGGTCCGTTCGGCATGATCTATGCGCATGACATACGAGACTGGGCGCAGCGCCAGACGGCTTGTCACGACCTGCACGCCCACCGCCGGCCTTTCTTCACCGACGCTTTCTGGCAAATGCATTGCGCCGTAGCGTTGCGCAATCCGCCTGACTTCGTCATCGAGCCGTCGATCAGAAACGACCGCTTCTACAAATTCGTCGAGCGGACCTGGATGCTGCAGCAACTGCCGTGGGCGATCCTTTTCTTGCTCCTCGGCGGGTGGAGCTGGGTGGTCTGGGGCATTGCGGTGCGTATCTCCGTGTCGCTGACCGGGCATTGGCTGGTCGGGCATTTCGCACATCGCAGCGGGCAGCAGGGCTGGCGCGTCGATGGCGTTGCCGTGCAGGGCTACAACCTGCCGCGTTTCGGCCTGGTGACCTTTGGCGAGAGTTTCCACGGCAATCACCATGCGTTTCCCGAATCCGCAAAGCTCGGCCTGGAACGCGGGCAGATCGATCTCGGCTGGCTCTTCATCCGCATCCTGGCTGCCCTCGGCCTCGCGCATGGCGTGAAGCTTCCCGGGAACACGCCGAGGCGCAAAGGCCTGCGGCGTGTGGCTGGCCGTCAGGAGGCCGCCGCCGCTCCCAGCCTGTTGTCGGCGCGGGCCCACGGCAGGTAGACTGTGCCGGCCTGGCTGGCTCGGGATAGGCGGATCACGGCGGAGCGCTTTGGACCAATGGAATGAGGTTGCGTCCAGCGCTCTGTCGATTTAAGTCAGCATTGCTGACCTTTGTGAGCCGTCATGACCCTCGACGCTTTCCTTGCCCTTTTGGTCTACGCCTTCGTGACCTCGATCACGCCGGGGCCGAACAACCTCATGCTCTTGGCGTCGGGCGTGAATTTCGGCCTGGTCAGAACCATTCCGCATATGCTGGGCATCAGCATGGGTTTCCTGGTGCTGTTGCTTGCTGTCGGCTTTGGCCTGGGCGCGGTGCTTACGGCGTTTCCGGCCTTGCACACCGGATTGAAGATCGCCGGCGCTGCCTATCTGCTCTATCTCGCCTGGAAGATCGCCATGTCGCGCTCGCTGTCCAGCAAGGGTGAGACGGAGGCACGGCCGATGCGGTTCATCGAGGCAGCCGCATTCCAGTGGGTCAATGCGAAAGCCTGGGTGATGGCGATCACCGCCATGGCCGTCTACTCCAATCCGGACCACCCGTTCCTGTCGGTGGCGCTGATCGCGATCGCCTTCACCGTCGTCAACCTGCCGAGCGTCTCGATGTGGGCCGGTTTCGGCACAGCGCTGCGCGGGTTCCTGTCGGATCCGGTGCGGCTGAAATGGTTCAACATCGCCATGGGCGTGCTCTTGGCGGCGACGCTCTGGCCGATGCTGAAATAGACGCATCCCGCCTGAGATCTCAACCGCATCCTGGCTGGTTTTCCGACTGCTGAGCCGGCTGCATAGTCATTGTGCAGTGCACATTAAATCTTCGTAATGCCGTGTTTTGGCCCTTTTCCGACAAATGTGCGTCCTATCTACTTCGGCGAGATCGCGGCAAGGCGCCGTGATTGCGTAGAATGAGACCACCGGGTTCGGCGTGTCGGATCATAGGGCTTTTAGTCGATGCGCGGTAAAGTCGTTCTGGCGGTGGTGGTGGCAGCGGCCTGTGTCGCCGCGGCATGGGTCTATTTTTCGCCGGCGGCGATGAGCAGTCTGCAGCAGATGCTGCCGGGCGCCAGGCAGACGGCAGCGGCGGACAAGCCGGCTGGATCGGACAAGGCTTCGGCCGACAAGGCAGGGGGCAAATCCGGCGCCGGCGGCAATGCCGCCCGTTCGGCCTCGATCGTCTCGGCCACCGCGACAACGGCCGATTTTCCGATCCGCCGTTACGCCATCGGCTTCGTGTCTTCGCCGGCCGTGGTCAACATCAACGCCCGCGTGTCCAGCCAGATCGTATCGATCGACGTCAGGGACGGCCAGATGGTGAAGGCCGGCGACCTGCTGTTCTCGCTCGACGACAGGGCGCTCAAGGCGCAGCTTGCCAAGGATCAGGCGACGCTCGCCAAGGACCAGGCGCTGCTAACCAGTTCGGGCTCCGACCTTCAGCGCGCCAAGGATCTCGTCGCCAAGCAGGCCGGCACGCAGCAGACTTACGATCAGGCGGTGGCGGCGCAAAAGGCTGCCGCGGCGACGGTCGATGCCGACAAGGCGACGATCGACGCCGACAATGTCCAGCTCGGCTTTGCCAGCATCAAGGCGCCGATTGCCGGCCGGCTGGGCGCGGTCAACGTTTCGGTCGGTGACCTCGTCACCTTGAGCAACGGCAACTCGAGCACGGCCACGCCGCTGGTGACGATCACCGAGATGGATCCGCTGCAAGTCAACTTCAACCTGCCGGAGAGCAACCTGGCGCTGCTGCACAAGGCGCTGGCCAACCCGCAGCAAGGCGCGGTGACGCTGACCAAGGATGGCGATCCGACGCCGATCGGCAACGGCACGCTCGACTTCGTCGATTCCAGCGTCGACACCGCGTCCGGCACCATCGCGACACGGGCGAGCATTCCCAACGCCGATCTTTCACTGTGGCCCGGGCAATATGTGAATGTCGTGCTCGACGCTGGCATCATGCCGCAGATGACATCCATCCCGACCGTTGCCGTGCAGCCCAGCCAAAAGGGACCGTTCGTCTATGTCGTCAAGCCCGACAACACGGTCGAGATGCGACCGGTGCAGGTGGCGCTGACCGAAGGCGAAAACAGCGCCATCAGCGAGGGCGTCAAATCAGGCGAGAAGGTGGTGGTCGAGGGCCAGACCAGGCTGAAGGACGGCGCCGCCATTCACGAAGGCAAGGCGGCCAGCGGTGATCAAGCTGCTCCCAAGGTCGCCGAGGCCGGCAAGGCGGCTGCCCAATGATTTCCGAATTCTGCATACGCAGGCCTGTCGCCACGCTGCTGATGTCGTTCGCCCTCGTGCTGGGCGGGCTGTTTGCCTACAAGTTCCTGCCGGTGGCGGCGCTGCCGAGCGCCGAATTCCCGGTCGTCAACGTCTCGGCCACCCTGGCCGGCGCTTCGCCCGAAACCATGGCCACTTCGGTGGCGACGCCGCTGATCAAGCAGTTCGCCACCATCGCCGGCATCGATTCGATCTCGACCAGCAATTCGCTGGGACGCACGTCCATTGCCATCCAGTTCGTGCTCAACCGGGATATCGACGCGGCGGCCGCCGACGTGCAGGCGGCGATCGCGCGCACGCAGCGGCAGTTGCCGCCGGAGATGACGTCGCCGCCGAGCTATCGCAAGGTCAATCCGGCCGACGCGCCGATCCTTCTGATGTCGCTGGTCAGCGACACGGTTCCGCTCACCGACCTCGACGCCTTCGCCGAAAACGTCATCTCGCCCTCGCTGTCGACCATCGACGGCGTGGCGCAGGTGTCGATCTTCGGCCAGCAGAAATATGCGGTGCGCGTGCAGATCGACCCGACGGCGCTGGCGGCGCGCGGCATTTCGATCGACCAGCTGCAGACGGCGATCGCCTCGGCCAATTCCAACACGCCGCTCGGGGTCTTGCAGAACGACAAGCAGCAGCTGACCATCACGGCCAACACGCAGCTCACCAATGCCGCCGGGTTCTCCAACCTCATCATCGCCACCAAGAACGGCCATCCGGTGCGGCTGGGCGAGGTGACGCGCGTCATCGACTCGGTCGAGACCACGACGACCGCAAGCTGGTACGACGGCACGCGCGCCATCATCCTGGCGGTGCAGCGCCAGCCCGACGCCAACACGGTCGACGTCGTCGACAAGGTCAAGGCGATGCTGCCGTCGTTCAAGGACCAAATGCCGGCCGCCGCCGACATCAAGCTGCTCAACGACCGTTCGACCTCGATCCGCCAGGCCGTCGACGACGTCCAGTTCACGCTGCTTCTGACGATCGCTTTGGTGGTGACGGTGATCTTCGTCTTCCTGCGCCGGGTGACCGCAACCATCATTCCGGCCGTGGCGGTGCCGATCTCGCTGATCGCGACGCTCGGCGCCATGTTCCTGTTCGGCTTTTCCATCGACAACATCTCGCTGATGGGCCTGACGCTCGCAGTCGGCCTCGTCGTCGACGACGCCATCGTCATGCTGGAAAACATCTTTCGCCACATGGAGGAGGACGGTCTCTCGGCCTTCGATGCCTCGCTGAAAGGCGCGCGCGAGATCGGCTTCACCATCATCTCGATCTCGATCTCGCTGGTGGCGGTGTTCATCCCCGTGCTTTTGATGGGCGGCGTCATAGGCCGCATCTTCAACGAATTCGCCGTCGTGGTGACGGTCGCCATCCTGGCTTCGATGTTCGTGTCGCTGACACTGACGCCGATGCTGTGTTCGCGCTTGCTGTCGGTGACCAAGGCCGATCGCGACAAGCATGCCCCCGGCCACAAGCACGATATCGTCACCCGCGGCTATGACCGGCTTTTGACCTTCTGCCTGCGCCACACTTTTCTGGTGTTCCTCGTCTTCGTCGGCACGGCGGCAGGGTCGGTCTGGCTGATCGAGGTCTCGCCGAAAGGCTTTTTCCCGCAAGAGGATATCGGCCAGATCTCGGTGACGACGATCGCCAGGCAGGACATCTCCTACGACGCCATGGTCAAGCTGCAGAACCAGGCGGCAAGTGTCTTCTCGCGTTCGCCCTATGTCTCGCATGTGGCCTGGTCAGCCGGCGGCGGCAACAATGCGCTGAACCAGGGCCAGCTCTATGTGCAGCTGAAGGACAAGAGCCAGCGCCCCGACATCGATAAGGTGCTGTCGGATCTGCGGCGGCAGCTGGCCGTCGTGCCGGGGATCGATGCCTATATGCAGCCGGTGCAGAACCTGCGACTTGGCGCGCGTTCTTCCGCCAGCGCCTACCAGCTCGTCGTTCAGGGCCTCGATACCGGCCTGACCGACACATGGGCGCAAAAGCTCAACGATGCGATGGCGGCCGATCATGCGAATTTCACCGACGTCACCAGCGATCTGCAGAACAATTCATTGCAGGCGACGCTGGTGGTCGATCGCGACAAGGCGGCGTCGCTCGGCATCGACACCGACACGCTGCGCTCCAGTCTCTATGGCGGCTTCGGCACGGAGCAGGTCTCGACGATCTTCGGCTCGGCCGACAGCTACGAAGTCATCATGGAGCTCGATCCCAACATCGAATGGTCGCCCGAGCGCATGCTGGCCATCCAGGTCAGGACGGCAAGCGGCAGCCTGGTGCCGCTCGGCGCCTTTGCCCGCGTCGACCGCACCGCCGGCGCGCTGACGGTCAACCAGCTCGGCCAGCTGCCCGCGGTGACCATCTCCTACAACCTGCCGCAAGGCGTGGCGCTGGGCGACAGCACGGCCCGCATCGCCGCGCTGAAGGAGCAGATCGGCATGCCGCCGGCGATTTCGACCAGCTTTGCCGGCACCGCCAAGACCTTCCAGGACTCGCTGGCCAATCAGGGCCTGCTGATCGGCGGCGCCATTCTGACCATCTATATCGTACTCGGCATCCTCTATGAGAGCTTCATCCATCCGCTGACCATTCTGACCGGCCTGCCTTCGGCGGTGCTGGGCGCCGTGGTCGCGCTGCGCTTTGCCGGCATGGACCTGTCGGTGATCGCGGTGATCGGCATCCTGATGCTGATCGGCATCGTCAAGAAGAACGGCATCATGATGGTCGACGTCGCGCTGGAGCTGCGACGAGAAGGCATGTCGGCCAAGGAGTCCATACACAAGGCGTGCCTGATGCGTTTCAGGCCGATCATGATGACGACGTTGGCGGCGCTGATGGGCACGTTCCCGATCGCGCTCGGCACCGGCGCCAGTGCTGAGCTGCGCCAGCCGCTCGGTGTCGCGGTCGTCGGCGGGCTGCTCGCTTCCCAGGCGCTGACGCTGTTCGTCACCCCTGTCATCTATGTCTATTTCGAGAATTTCTCCGGGTGGCTGGTGAGCTTCTTCTCTTCGAAGAAGAACAAGCCGGCGCTGCATGCGGTCGAGAGCGGCGAGCAGGCGTCGCTGTTCGGCCCCGAGGACCGGCTCATCGAACCCCAGAAGGCCGCCGCCGAATAGGGGATAGCCCGTGGCCCAAGCTGTCATGCTTGCGGCCATGGGCCGCCGATCCTAATCTGAGATCATGTCCCATGATCATGACCACGACAATGAGCTCGACCCGTTTGCGGCGCGCGTGCGCGCGCTGGAGACCATCCTCACCGAAAAAGGCCTGATCGATCCGGCCGCAATCGACGTCATCGTCGACACCTATGAGACCAAGATCGGACCGCGCAACGGCGCCAGGGTGGTGGCGAAAGCCTGGAGCGATCCGGCCTTTGCCGAGTGGCTGAAGCGCGACGCGACTGCGGCGATCACCTCGCTGGGCTACACCGGCCGCCAGGGCGAGCACATGCAGGCGGTGTTCAACACGGACGAGACGCACAACCTCGTCGTCTGCACGCTGTGCTCCTGCTATCCGTGGTCGGTGCTCGGCCTGCCGCCGGTCTGGTACAAGGCGCCGCCCTATCGCTCACGCGCCGTGATCGATCCGCGCGGCGTGCTGGAGGAGTTCGGGCTGACCTTGCCGGCGGAGAAAAACATCCGCGTCTGGGATTCGACTGCCGAACTGCGCTATCTCGTGGTGCCGATGCGGCCTGGCGGTACCGAAGGCTGGAGTGAGGACCAGCTCGCCGAACTGGTCAGCCGCGATGCGATGATCGGCACGGCGGTGGCCAAAGAACCCGGGACAAAGAAGGTACCGGCATGAACGGGCCGCAGGATCTCGGTGGGCAGATGGGTTTCGGGCCGGTCGCGCCCGAAAAGGACGAACCGTATTTTCATGCGGATTGGGAGAGGCGGGCGCTCGGCGTCACGCTGACTGCCGGCGCCATGGGCGCGTGGAACATCGACGAGAGCCGGCACGCCAGGGAATCGCTGCATCCGGCCGTCTATTATTCCTCGAGCTACTACCAGATCTGGATCAAAGCGCTCGAGGTGCTGCTGAAGCGCCATGGCTTCGTCAGCGAGCGCGATCTGACGGAGGGTAAGGCGGTCGATCCGGCGGCGACGCCCAAAAGGGTGTTGAAGGCCGAAAACGTGCCGGCGGTACTGGCCAAGGGCAGTCCCTGCGACCGGCCGGTCGAGACGGCGCCGCGCTTCAAGGCCGGCGACCCGGTGCGGACAAGGAATTTCAATCCCACCGCCCACACGAGGCTGCCGCGTTATGCGCGCGGCAAGCACGGAGTTATCGAGGCCGTGCGTGACGGTTTTGTGTTCCCCGACAGCAACGCGCATGGCAACGGTGAAAACCCGCAATGGGTCTATACCGTGGTCTTCGATGGCTCGGAAATCTGGGGCGAGGGCGCCGACCCGACGCTGACCGTCTCGATCGATGCCTGGGAGAGCTATCTTGAGCCGGCCTGAAGGTGCATTGCCGGCGGGTCTGGACGAACCGGTATTCGCCGAACCCTGGCAGGCCGAAGCCTTCGCCATGACGGTGGCGCTGCATGACAAGGGCCTGTTTTCGTGGAGCGAATGGGCCGATGCGCTGTCGGCGCAAGTGAAGAAGCCGGGCGCCGCAAGCGACGGCCACGACTACTACGAGCATTGGCTGGCTGCGCTGGAGACGCTGCTGGCGGCCAAGGGCGTCGCGGGAAAAAGTGACGTCGACACGCTCGCCGCCGCCTGGGAACGCGCCGCGCATGCAACCCCGCACGGCAAGCCGATTTTGTTGGAGAACGATCCGGGGCCGACCAGAGGTAGCGGCGGCGGCGCGAACATATAGTCCGCCTGTGGTTGGTGTTTGAAATCTGGCGGCCGATGCAACTAATTTTCGACGACCATGCCTTCGTCGTCCCCATAGACAAACGCCTCAACGACGGCGAAGCGGCCACGGTTTTTGGAAATGGCGACGAAGTCGTTGTCACCCAAGTGGAGGATCACTTGCTCGTCGCTGATGGTAACACGTTCTATGGTTCTGGCATTTTCGTCACTCAGACAGGCCGTGACCTCGGTATATATCGCGAACCCTGCGTCATCCGACAAGGAGACAACGATGCCATAACCAGGTTCGCCGATTTCGATCTTCTTTATCGACTTTCCGATCAGCCTGTCTGCGAACGACCTCATCAATATCCTCGCTTATAGGTGTCTGCGCCGATCTGCATCTCGATCATGTCCGTGATAGTGGCATTGCCCGATCTAGGTTCAAGTGCCTGAACTCAAATCGTTCGTTATCCGCTTGCATGTTCACTTTACGTTCGCATTTGCGCCTGCTAGTTTGTCCCGTTGAAGGTGAGGCAATCCCATCGTTTTAAGCGGTGGTTGGCACCAAGCTTGTCTTTCTCTCGCGAATCCGGTCTGTCGAACCGATGGAATTCTCTCCCCAACAGGATGAGGCGTTGAAGGCGGTGGCGCGCTGGCTGAAAGAGGGCCGGCCGCAGGTCTTCCGGCTGTTCGGCTATGCCGGCACCGGCAAGACCACGCTGGCGCGCTATTTTGCCGAGCATGTCGACGGGCAGGTGCAGTTCGCCGCCTTCACCGGCAAGGCGGCGCAGGTGCTGCGTTCCAAGGGCGCGGTCAATGCCCGCACCATCCATTCGTTGATCTACCGGCCGAAGGGCGAGGAATCGGTGTCGGACGAGGTGACCGGCAAGACCTCGATGTCGCCGACCTTCTCGCTCAATCGCCAAAGCCCTATTTCACGGGCGAAGCTGGTGGTCATCGACGAATGCTCGATGGTCGACGAGCAGCTTGGCCGCGACCTTCTGAGTTTTGGCACGCCGATCCTGGTGCTTGGCGATCCGGCGCAGCTACCGCCGATCTCGGGCGGCGGCTTTTTCACCGAGCATGAGCCGGATGTGCTCTTGACCGAAATCCACCGCCAGGCGCGCGACAATCCGATCATCCAGCTGGCGCTCGACGTGCGCGAGGGCCGCGAGTTCATGCGCGGCGACTACGGCAGCGCGCAGGTCATCGGCAAGGAGGACGTCACCCAGGAGCTGGTGCTGAAGGCGGACCAGGTGTTGGTCGGCACCAACCGCACACGCCGCCGCTACAATCAGCGCCTGCGCGAGCTGAAGGGTTTCAATGCCGATTATCCGCAGGCCGGCGACAAGCTGGTCTGCCTGCGCAACGACCCCGCCAAGGGCCTGCTCAACGGTTCGCTGTGGAAGGTGATGACCTCGTCGCGCGAGACGGTGAAGCCGGGCATCAACCTTCTGGTCTCGCCCGAGGAGGACGATCCCGACCGCGGCGTCGCCAAGATCAAGCTGCTCAAGTCGGCTTTCGAGGATCCGGACGCCGATATCCCCTGGCAGCAGAAGAAGCGCTTTGACGATTTCGACTATGGCTACGCGCTGACCGTGCACAAGGCGCAGGGTTCGCAGTGGAACGATGTCGTGCTGTTCGACGAGAGCTGGGCGTTCAAGGAAACCCGCCAGCGCTGGCTCTATACTGCCATCACGCGGGCGGCAGAGCGGCTGACGATTGTTAGATAGCTGGCGTTAGATAGCCGGCGTCAGGTAGCAGCCGGCGCAGCAGGGCTGAGTGGCGTCGCACCCAGCCATTGCCAGGCATCCGCTTCATCCTCGGCCGCGAAGTGCCTGAACTCGATGGGTGGCGAAGCCGGAAGGAAGTTCCGCGCATCCGCTATCCAGTCGGGCTCACCGATCGTCGCGCACCGGGCGATATGCTCCAGGGCGTGCACCGTGCCCTGTTTCAGCGTCTCGTCGTCCATATCGATCCAGTCGACGCCCTCATGATCAACCAGCCGCACCAAGACATCGATCCTCGGGTGCAGCGCGTAGGCAGCCTCCAGCAATCCGAACAGATTTTCGCCGTCGGCGGCCGATACATGGCCGACGACGTCGATGGCGAAAAGGTCCTCACGGTCGGTTTCGAGGCGGCGGATCGCGGGCACGGATTGGAGAAAATTCATTGGCTGGGTTCCCCCTTGCGAGCAGATGTCATCACTGGAACACCCGAAAGCCCCTGTCTGTTCCCATCAAAGGCAGTATAGATGCGCTGCACAAACAGCCGGACCTCACGCCATGCCCGCGAAACTCTCGGTCAATCTCAACGCCATCGCCATGCTGCGCAACCGCCGCGACCTGCCGTGGCCGAGCGTCACCGGGCTCGGCCGCCTGGCGCTGGCGGCCGGCGCGCACGGGCTGACGGTTCATCCGCGGCCCGACGAGCGCCACACCAGGCATTCCGACCTGCCGGAGATCCGGGCGCTGATCGACGACGAGTTTCCCAAGGCGGAGTTCAACATCGAGGGCTACCCGACCGAGGATTTTCTGGCGCTTGTGGAAAGGCACCAGCCGGAGCAGGTGACGCTGGTGCCCGACGATCCGGCGCAGGCGACATCAGACCATGGCTGGAACTTTGCCGCCGAGGCGGCGTTCCTTAACCCGATCGTCAAGCGTCTGAAAAAAGGGGGCTTCCGCGTGTCGCTGTTTTCCGATCCGGATCCCACCGGCGTCAATGCCGCGCGCGACACCGGCGCCGACCGCATCGAGCTCTATACCGGGCCCTACGGCAGCTACCATTCCGATTCCGCCAAGGCGCGGAAGGAGCTGGAAAGATTGGGAAAAACCGCGGATGCCGCACTCGCCGCCGGGCTCCAGGTCAATGCCGGGCACGATCTGGTGGTGAACAACCTTCCGGCATTGGCAAAGCGCATTCCGGCATTGGCCGAAGTGTCTATCGGACACGGGTTGACAGCCGATGCGTTGGAGTATGGCATGGCCGGCACGGTGGGGCGGTTTCTGAAGGCTTGCGGTTGGTAGCGGTGGAAGGCTCGTGTCGAAGGTGATATCGCATGACAGCAAGCAAGGCGCACCGCGCGGTGATCGGGGAGTAGTCGATGGCTCTTTCCAGCATCGGTAGCGAGGCTGAACCCGTCGAACAACCGAACCACTCCCACACTGAACAGCACAGCACCAAAGTTCTGATGCTGGGCGCGCTTGGCGTCGTCTATGGCGATATCGGCACCAGCCCGATCTATGCCTTCCGCGAGGCGCTTCACGCTTCGCCTGGTACCGACACGCGCATAGATGTCCTGGGCGTGCTGTCGCTGATCGTCTGGGCGCTGACGATTATCGTCACCATAAAATACGTCGCTTTCGTGCTTCGCGCCGACAACAAGGGCGAGGGCGGCACGCTGTCCCTGATGGCGCTGGCGCGCAGCGCCTATCCAAAAGGCGCCAAGCTTATCCTCGGCATCGGACTTTGCGGGGCGTCGCTTTTTTTCGGAGACGCTATCATAACTCCGGCCATTTCCGTGCTGTCGGCAGTTGAGGGCCTGGAAGTGGTGACACCGACGCTGGAGGCCTATGTCGTTCCGATCACCTTGGTCATCCTGGCGTTTCTGTTCTCCGTGCAGCGCTTCGGCACGGGGAAGGTGGCGGCAGTATTCGGGCCGGTGACGGCGCTATGGTTCCTGGCCATCGGCGTTTCCGGGCTCTACCACCTGATGGATGATCCTTCGGTGCTGTTGGCGATCAACCCGTATTATGCGATCGCCTACTTAGCCGGCACGCCGACCGCCGCTTTCGTGACCGTTGGTGCAGTGTTCCTGGCGGTAACGGGGGCCGAGGCGCTTTATGTCGACCTTGGACATTTCGGGCGCAAGCCGATCGTGCTCGCGTGGTTTTCCGTGGTGTTTCCTTGCCTGCTGCTCAACTACTTCGGCCAGGGCGCCTTTGTGTTGGCGAATGGCGGCAGGCCGACCAATCCATTCTTCGAGATGTTGCCGGATTGGGCGCTGATGCCAATGGTCGGCTTGGCAACGGCCGCCACCGTGATCGCCAGTCAGGCGGTGATCTCGGGTGCTTTTTCGCTGGCACGTCAGGCAGTGCAACTCAACCTGCTGCCCCGCATCGAGGTGCAGCACACGTCCGAAATGCAGAGCGGCCAGATTTATATGCCGCGCGTCAACCTGCTCATCGCCCTGGGAGTGATGCTGCTGGTTGTCGGCTTCGGCAGCTCGAGTTCGCTGGCTTCCGCTTACGGAATTTCGGTGACCGGCGAGATGCTGATGACAACCATTCTGCTGTTCGTTGTCATGCGCAATTTGTGGAAATGGCAGCTTGGGCTCGCCCTGGCATTGGCGCTGCTGTTCGGCACCATCGACATGGGTTTCTTCCTGGCGAATGTCGTCAAGATCGTGGAAGGCGGATGGGTGTCAATATCCGTTGCCTGCCTCATGGGGCTGATCATGACCACCTGGATACGCGGCAGCCGCTATCTGTTCGACAAGACCCGGCGCAACGAAATCCCGCTCGATTTCCTCGCCGGCAATCTGCTGAAGAAGAAGCCGCAGCTGGTGTCCGGCACCGCCGTGTTCCTGACCAGCGATCCGCAAAGCGCGCCGACAGCGCTGATGCACAGCCTGAAGCACTACAAGGTGCTGCACGAGCAGAACGTCATTCTGTCGGTGGTCACCGCACCGCAACCGCTGGTGCCCGACAGCGAGCGGGTCAAGATGGAGACAGTCAACGAGTTGTTCATGCGGGTGACGCTGACCTTCGGCTATATGGAGCAGCCCAACATTCCGCGCGCGCTGGCGATCTGCCGCAAGCAGGGCTGGAAGTTCGACATCATGACGACGTCGTTCTTCCTGTCGCGGCGCTCGCTCAAGGCATCGCCCAATTCCGGCATGCCGGTGTGGCAGGACAAGCTGTTCATCGGGCTCGCCCGCTCGGCGGCCGATGCGACGGAGTATTTCCAGATCCCGACCGGACGTGTGGTCGAGATCGGCACGCAGGTGGCGATCTGAGGTTTCCGGCAGCCTTTGACGCCACGCACCGGTCATTGCGGGGCAAGCCCTGCGCTGGGAACATGGTAGCCCTACCGTCACGGCACTTGATATTGCATCGCAGCAAGCGTAGAGCACCGCGCGCTTATCGGAGTGTCGTCCATGGCCCTTACCAATGCTGGTATTGAGGCAGAACCCGTCGAACAATCGAGCCATCCCGAAATCGAACAGCACAGCACCAAAGTTCTGATGCTGGGCGCGCTCGGCGTGGTCTATGGCGACATCGGCACCAGCCCGATCTACGCCTTCCGGGAAGCGCTTGTTGCGTCCTCCGGCGGCGAAATCGCCGAGCGCGGCGATATTCTGGGCGTGCTGTCGCTGATCATCTGGTCGTTGACGATTATCGTCACCATCAAATACATCATGTTTGTGCTCAGAGCCGACAACCGAGGCGAGGGCGGCGTGCTGTCGCTGATGGCGCTGGCGCGCGGCAGTTTCCCGACCCGCTCGGCGATCATCCTGGCCATCGGTATTGTCGGCGCGTCATTGTTCTTCGGTGACGCCGTCATCACGCCGGCAATCTCGGTGCTTTCGGCGGTTGAAGGCATGAATGTCGTTACCCCGACCTTCCAGCCCTACGTCGTGCCGCTGACGCTGGTCATCCTGGCGATCCTGTTTTCGGTGCAGCGCTTCGGGACCGGCGGTGTGGCGCTGATCTTCGGGCCGATCACGGCGGTCTGGTTCCTGGCTATCGGTCTTTCGGGCTTGAACCACATCATCGCCGATCCCGAAATCCTGTGGGCGGTCAGCCCGCACTACATCGTCGCCTTCCTGATCAATTCGCCCGATGTCGCCTTCGTCACCATCGGCGCCATCTTCCTCGCCGTCACCGGCGCCGAAGCGCTTTATGCCGATCTCGGCCATTTCGGCCGCAAGCCCATCGTGCTCGCCTGGCTGGCCATCGTGTTTCCCTGCCTACTGCTAAACTATGCCGGGCAGGGCGCTTTCGTGCTGGCGAAGAACGGTCACGTCGGCCATCCATTCTTCGAGATGAACGAAGGCTGGACGCTGATCCCGATGGTGGTATTGGCAACCGCGGCGACGGTCATCGCCAGCCAGGCGGTCATATCGGGCGCCTTCTCGCTGACCAGGCAGGCGGTGCAGCTCAATATGCTGCCGCGCCTCGAAATCCTGCACACGTCGGAACGGCAGTCGGGCCAGATCTACATGCCGCGCGTCAATGTTTTGCTGGCGTTGGCGGTGATGTTGCTGGTCGTCGGTTTCGGCGAATCGAGCAAGCTCGCCTCCGCCTATGGCATCTCGGTGACCGGCAACATGTTGGTGACGACGGTGCTGCTGTTCGTCGTCATGACCCGCATCTGGAAATGGCGGCTGTGGGTGGCGGTCGCCATGACGGCGCTGTTCGGCTTCATCGACATCGGCTTCTTCGCCTCCAACATCGTGAAGGTGTTCGAGGGCGGCTGGGCGTCGCTTGCGGTGGCCTTCACCATCGTTCTGGCGATGTGGACCTGGGTGCGCGGCAGCCGCTATCTGTTCGACAAGACCCGGCGCAACGAAATCCCGCTCGATTTCCTCGCCGGCAATCTGCTGAAGAAGAAGCCGCAGCTGGTGTCCGGCACCGCCGTGTTCTTGACCAGCGATCCGCAAAGCGCGCCGACAGCGCTGATGCACAGCCTGAAGCACTACAAGGTGCTGCACGAGCAGAACGTCATTCTGTCGGTGGTCACCGCACCGCAGCCGCTGGTGCCCGACAGCGAGCGGGTCAAGATGGAGACAGTCAACGAGTTGTTCATGCGGGTGACGCTGACCTTCGGCTATATGGAGCAGCCCAACATTCCGCGCGCGCTGGCGATCTGCCGCAAGCAGGGCTGGAAGTTCGACATCATGACGACGTCGTTCTTCCTGTCGCGGCGCTCGCTCAAGGCATCGCCCAATTCCGGCATGCCGGTGTGGCAGGACAAGCTGTTCATCGGGCTCGCCCGCTCGGCGGCCGATGCGACGGAGTATTTCCAGATCCCGACCGGACGTGTGGTCGAGATCGGCACGCAGGTGGCGATCTGAGGGTCTCGAACGGATAAATCGTCGAGGAGGCTAATATGAGCGGCGAATTGGTGCTGGTCACCGGCGGGTCCGGCTTCCTCGGCGCTCACTGCATCCTCGAACTGTTGAAGGCCGGCTACCGCGTCCGCACCTCCGTGCGATCGGCCAGGCGCGAAGCCGATGTGCTCGCCATGCTCAAGGCAGGTGGCACGGAGCCCGGTGACGCCCTTTCATTCGCCCATGCCGATCTGATGGCCGACGCAGGCTGGCCGGCGGCGGTGGCCGGCTGCGATTACGTGCTGCATGTCGCATCACCTTTTCCGCCCGGCGTGCCCACGCATGAGGATGACCTGATCCTTCCGGCGCGCGAGGGCGCGTTGCGCGTGCTGCGGGCGGCGCGGGATACCGGGGTCAGGCGCGTCGTGCTCACCTCATCCTTCGCGGCCGTCGGCTATGGCAAGATGCGCGCGGATGGGCAGCCTTTCAACGAGGAAAACTGGACCGATCCGGCAGGCAAGGTCAGCGCCTATGTGAAGCCCAAGACGCTCGCCGAGCGCGCGGCCTGGGATTTCATCGCCGAGCAGGGCGGCGCGCTGGAGCTTGCGGTCGTCAATCCCGTTGGCATCTTTGGACCGGTGCTCGGCGCGGACCATTCGACCTCGACCGAATTTGTCCAGCGCATGCTGAACGGCGCCGTGCCTGGGCTGCCGCGCCTGTCCTTCGGCGTCGTCGACGCGCGCGACGTGGCGGATCTGCATGTTCGCGCCATGACCCACCCCGCCGCCAAGGGCGAACGGTTCCTCGCTGTCGCCGGCGATTTCATGACGGTGCGCGAGATCGCGCAGACCCTGAAGACGCGGCTCGGGCCGGCGGCGTCGCGCGTCTCGACGCGGGAGTTTCCCGATTGGCTGGTGCGCATCATCGGGCTGTTCAATCCGGAAGCGGCACAACTCGCAACGGAACTGGGCAAGATCAAGAACGCCACCAACGCCAAGGCGGTGCGCGTGCTCGGCTGGGCGCCACGCTCGCGCGAAGATGCTTTGATTGCCACGGGCGAAAGCCTGATCCGGCTGGGACTGGTCAAGCGACGTAGGTAATTGTGCGGGAGGCCGAACCTTAAGGGCTCGGCGTCCCGCAATGGCAGCTTTCAGCCGGCCAGTGCAGCCTTGTTCGTCTCCAGAAACTGCTTCAGCGGCACCGACTTTCGGCCGGAGAGTTTTTCGACCGCGTCGGTCACCATGCCGAGGTCACCGGCGCGGGCGGCGGCGTCGAATGAAACCAGCACCTTGGCGAAGGGTTCAGGCAGGCCGGCCGACTTCATTCCCTCGGTCAGGGCTTCGTCGGAAAGCTGGATGACCTGGATCGGCTTGCTGGTGACTTCGGTGACCAACGCCGCCACTTCGGCAGCCGTATACGCACTGGGGCCGGTCAGCGTGTAAGTCGCGCTTTCGCTGCTGTCCGAGGCGAGCCCCGCTGCGATCGCCGCCGCGAAATCGTCGCGCGTGCCGTAGGAAATGGCGCCGTCGCCGGCGGAGGTGTACCACTGACCCGATGCCAGAACCTGCGGCAAGGCCATGAACAGGTTCTCGTTATACCAGCCATTGCGGAAGATCGTGTAGGGGATGCCGCTCGCCTTGATCGCCTGTTCGGTGTCGTAGTGGTCGGGCGCGAAAACAACTGGCGAACCAGGCTCGGGGTTGGGCATCGAGGTGTACAGCAGGTGGCCGACGCCAGCCTGTTTGGCCGCCGTCACCGCCGCAAGCTGCTGCTCGCGCCGCTTCCCCTGTACCTCAAGTTCGTTGGTCGAGATGACGAGTGCCCGGTCGGCTCCCGCGAAGGCCTCGGCAAGCGATTGCGGGTCGTTGAAGTCAGCGGCTCTGACGACGACGCCGCGCGCCGCCAGATCGGCAAGGTTGGCGGGTGTACGGGTGGTGGCGATGATGCGGTTTGCGGGGACCTTTAATGTGTCCAGCAGGTGGTTGATGACGCCGCGGCCAAGCTGGCCGGAAGCGCCGGTGACGAGAAGGGTTGCGGTCATGGGGGATCCTGAAATTGCGCCGGGTGGCGGGTGCTTCTGACAGTCTCAAAAAGAGACCAGCACTAAAATAAGAATTGACCGGCCACCGTAAAGAAGGCAGTTTTTAGGGAGGTAGGCACCGCCAGGGAACCAGCAGCCATGGACGGCAAGGTCGTCAATCTGAGAACCAAGCTCAATATATTCAAAGCCACCAGCGATGGCGCAAACATTGCCGATTGCCCGGTTCGCGACGTGATGCAGGGCGTGAACGGCAAATGGAGTTCGCTGCTGATGGCGGCGCTCGCAGAGCAGCCCTATCGTTTCGGCGAGTTGCGGCGCCTGGTGCCCGACATCTCGCAGCGCATGCTCACCCAGACGCTCCACGATCTGCAGCGCGACGGCTTTGTTCATCGCGAAGTGTTCCCGACCAAGCCGCCAAGCGTCGAATACAGCCTGACCGATCTCGGCCGTTCGATGTTCGGCGCCTTGCATCAATTGATCCTGTGGGCCGAACTCAACCATGGTGCGGTGCGCAAGGCGCGCGCTGCCTTCGACGCCGGTGGCTGATATTTTGGTCCATGCAGCAAAGGCTTGATTTGACAATGGCGCTGAAGGATTGTCCGGCCAGTAGTTGGGCGGGCAATGGAAAAATCTCTCGACATCGCGATTGCGGGCGCCGGCCCGGCGGGGCTCGCCACCGCGCTCTATCTCAAGCGCGCGGGCCACAACGTCACCATCTTCGAACGTTTCGAGGAACCCAAGCCCGTCGGTTCCGGACTGATCCTGCAGCCGACCGGGCTGAGCGTGCTCGCCGATCTCGGCCTGCTCGACGACATTCTGGCGCTGGGGAGCCGCATCGAGCGTCTGCATGGCGCCGATGCCTCGAGCGGCCGCACCGTGCTCGCCGTGCGCTACGATGCGCATCCTGGCGGCCGTTTCGGGCTGGCGGTGCACCGGGCGGCGTTGTTCAACATGTTGTTTCGCGCCGCGCAGCGCCAAGGCATCGCCATCGAAACCGGTGTCGAGATCGAGACGCTGGACGTCGGTGAGCGGGCGATCCTGATCTTCGACAAGAGCCGAACGGTCGGGGGCCGCAGGGCAGGGCCGTTCGACCTCGTGGTCGACGCCAGCGGCTCGCGTTCGAAGCTGCGCCGGTGCCTCAACGATCCGGCCCAGCCGCGGCAGCTCACTTACGGCGCGTTCTGGGCCTCGCTCGGCTGGCGCCAAGGCTTCGACGAAAATGCGCTGCTGCAGCGCTACGACAAGGCCAGCGTGATGATCGGCGTCCTGCCGATCGGCCGACCGGAACCGGGCGCGGAAAAGATGGCGGCGTTCTTCTGGAGCCTGAAGCCGGCGGATGCCGAAAACGTGCGCGCGGCAGGGCTCGACGCCTGGAAGGCGAGACTGGTCTCGCTGTGGCCACAGTGCGAGGCGTTCACCAGCCAGATCGACAGCTTCGACCAGCTGTCGCTGGCGCGCTACGGCCATCACACGATGAAGCTGCCGGCCGGCCGCCGGCTGGCGGTGATCGGCGACGCCGCGCATTCGACCAGCCCGCAGCTCGGGCAAGGCGCCAACATGGCGCTGCTCGACGCGGCAGCACTCAGCCATGCCTTGGCACAAACGGGCAACGTCGAGGCAGCGCTGGAAAGCTACGCCCGGGCGCGGCGATGGCATGTCCGAATCTTCCAGCTGCTGTCGCTGGCGCTGACGCCGTTCTACCAGTCGGACGGCACGATGCTGCCCTTCTTCCGCGACAGGCTGGTGGCAACCATCGCCAAAATCCCGCCAGTGCCAAGCGTGCTTGCCTCGATGGTGGCCGGCACGCTGATCGATCCGTTCAGGCGGATCGGGCTAGAGGAGGTGCACTGGCCAGATCATCCGGCGGGATCAGGGTCGAGAGAAACGAATTTCTCGCACGCAGGAATAGACGCAGCCGCTGCGGATAGTCCGGCGCCACGGCACCCTTGATCGAGGCGCGTTCGCTCAACGCCTTGCGCCAGGCCTGGACCCGCAGCTTCCCGTCCAGCAGGCCGAAATTGCCGATCCGGTCGAAGGCGTCGAGATAGCGGAAGACCGGGCCGTAGACGGCGTCGACGAGCCAAAAGCGCTGGCCGCTGAACCACGGTCCGGCCTGGTCGGCCAATTCGTTCTCGACACGATCGAACATGGCTGACAGCGCTGCGGATTCCGCCAGGAAGGCGGCCTCCGTCGATGCCGAGTAGAACCGGCCGATGGCGTTCAATGTCGCCGAGCCGAACTCGATCCAGGCGCGATGCCTGGCGCGGGCGTAGGCGTCGGCCGGATGCAGAGGATTGGCTTGCGTCTCCTCGAGGAATTCGAGAATGACGCCGGATTCGAAGATCACTGTCTCCTCGCCATTTGCGTGGACGATCAGCAGCGGCACCTTGCCCAGCGGCGAAATCGCCTTGAACCAGTCCGGCTTGTTGGCGAGGTCGATGGTGACGCGTTCGAACGGCACGCCCTTCTCAGTCAGCGAGATCGCGGCGCGCTGGACATAGGGGCACAGATGATGGCTGACCAGAATGAGCTTGCCAGTCATTTCATTCTTCTCAGGCATGTCACTCTCCCCAGACATAGTTCAACGCGCCGTCCTCGACGCGCGTCGACAGGAACATCAGTCGCGACGCTTTTAGCGCCGGACCTTCAAGCCGATCGCCGCTTTCCATATCGAAGGCGGCACCGTGCCATTGGCAGACCAGCTTGCCGTCCTTGCAGCCGAGCGGCCCGCCGAAATGCAGGCAGACATTGGCGGCGGCACGGACACGCTCGCCGCTGCGCCAGACATGGACCTCGCGGCCGAAGAACGGTGCGATCAGGCTGCCCGTCTGTGGGACGTCGGCGACTTTGCAAATTTCGTGTTTCATGGATCTTTCCCGGATCGATGCAGTTGCATGCATATAGACGCAAGTGCATTGACCGTCAAGCTTGATGCAACTGCATCTACCGCCTAGGATGGGTCATGATCAAAACAACCACGCCTTCGCCCGAAGCCGTCAAGGCCTGGGCCCGCCTGATGCGGGTTTCGCGCCAGCTCATCGAAAAGGCGGAAGAGGCTTTGAAGACTAGCGGCTTGCCGCCGCTCGACTGGTATGACGTGCTGCATGAACTCGCCGAGGCGGGTGAGGGCGGGCTGCGGCCATTCCAGCTGACCGAGCGCACACTGTTTGCGCAGTATAACATCTCGCGGCTTCTGGCGCGCCTCGAGGCAGACGGACTGGTCGAGAAGCTCAGGGCTGCCGATGACGGCCGCGGCCAGACCATCCGCATCTCGGCCAAGGGCCGTCAGACGCGGCGACGGATGTGGGCTGTCTATCGACGGTCGATTGCGGAATTGGTCGGCGCAAAACTCTCCGCCGAGGAGCTGAAGATACTGGCGAGCCTGCTTGGAGAGCTGCGCCATCCGCCCGCCGATGATTGATCCGTCAGAATCTCGTGGTTTGCTCGGCGGCTCTCACGTCGACGATTTTTCTACCTGACCCCTTGCGTCGAGCATAGGATTGCGCAATATGCCGAACCGTAACGTACGGTACGCCGTTTGAGGCGACCCGGCGACCTCATCGAATGGGCAGGAAATTGTTGCAGGCAAGGGCCGAGATCGATACCAGCGAAGTGCTGACAGAGCGGCAAAAGGCCGTCCTGGACGCGGCTTTGCGGCTGCTGGTCGAGGAGGGCGACAATCTGACCATGACGGCGGTGGCGCGCCGCGCCAGCTGCTCGAAGGAAACGCTCTACAAATGGTTCGGCGACCGCGACGGACTGCTGACGGCGACCGTGCAGTGGCAGGCATCGAAAGTGCGCGTGGTGCCGGTCGACGGTGAGCGGCTCGATCTTGCCTCGCTGACGGCAAGCCTGGAAGGCTTCGCCTCGGACTGGCTGAAGGTGATTTCGAGCGATACCTCGATCGCGCTGAACCGCGTCGCGGTCGGCCATGCCGGATCCGGAAAGGACGATCTCGGCGCCATCGTGCTGGAGAATGGCCGTTTCGCGCTGGCCAGACGGCTGAAGCCGGTGCTGCTTGCCGGCAAGCAGGCCGGGCTGCTCGACTTTACGGATGCCGAAATGGCGTTCCGGACCTTTTTCGGGCTGGTCGCCCGCGACGTGCAGATCCGTCTCCTGCTCGGCGACAGGCTGGAATTGACTGAAGCGGCGATCGGCGGCGATGCCGTCCGGGCAACGCAGCAGTTTCTCGCTCTTTATGGAGCAAAAACCGGGCCGCAAGGCCTCTAATCTCTACGGGAAGGAAGCAAAAGATGCGTGTCTATTACGATCGCGACGCCGATCTCAATCTGATCAAGGGCAAGAAGGTCGCCATCATCGGCTATGGCAGCCAAGGCCGGGCGCATGCGCTCAACCTCAAGGATTCGGGCGCCAAGGAAATCGCCATCGGCCTCAAGGCGGGATCGGCGACGGCCAAGAAGGTCGAGGCCGACGGGCTCAAGGTGATGAGCGTGGCGGACGCTGCCAAATGGGCCGATTTGATGATGATGGCGACGCCTGACGAATTGCAGGCCGACATCTACAAAAACGAAATCGCGCCAAACATACGTGACGGCGCCGCGATTGCCTTCGCGCACGGCCTCAACGTGCATTTCGGCCTCATCGAGCCGAAGTCGACCGTCGATGTCGTCATGATCGCGCCGAAAGGCCCCGGCCACACGGTGCGCGGCGAATACCAGAAGGGCGGCGGCGTGCCGTGCCTGGTCGCCGTCAACCAGGATGCTTCCGGCAACGCGCTCGATCTCGCTCTGTCCTACGCCTGCGGCGTCGGCGGCGGCCGTTCGGGCATCATCGAGACCAATTTCCGCGAGGAATGCGAGACCGATCTGTTCGGCGAGCAGGTCGTGCTCTGCGGCGGCCTGGTCGAACTGATCCGCGCCGGTTTTGAGACGCTGGTGGAAGCCGGCTATGCGCCCGAAATGGCCTATTTCGAGTGCCTGCACGAGGTCAAGCTGATCGTCGACCTGATCTATGAAGGGGGCATCGCCAACATGAACTACTCGATCTCGAACACGGCCGAATGGGGCGAATATGTCTCTGGCCCGCGCATTATCACCGCCGAGACCAAGGCCGAGATGAAGCGCGTGCTGAAGGACATCCAGACCGGAAAATTCACCTCGGAGTGGATGCAGGAATACCGCGCCGGCATGTCGCGCTTCAAGGGCATCCGCCGCAACAATGACAGCCACCAGATCGAGGAAGTCGGCGCCAAGCTGCGCGCCATGATGCCCTGGATTTCCAAGAACAAGCTGGTCGACAAGGCCAAGAACTAACCCGCAGTCGTCAGGATTGGGAGCAAAGAGCCGGCGGAGCGATCCGCCGGCTCTTTCATGCCGGTTTATCGATCAGGACGCTCAGCCATAGTGCCAATGCGGCTTCGGCTCGGTGCCGGTGAACTCGACGCCGATGCGGTCGTCGCGGCGCCAGCGCACGATGGCCTTGTAGCCGATGCCGTCGACCGGCACATAGAGCAGGAACTCGTCCGGCACGCGCGCGTCTATAGACACTTTCAGCTCGGCGCCGCCGGCATGCATGTTGCGCACCGTGCACTTGACCTCGGAATTGGTGAGGCCGGTCAGAATCGTCGCGCCTTTCAGCACGCGCTGCCGGTGTTTGTTTCGCAATTCGTTGTCGGCCATGACCGCACGTCCTTCGCGACCGGATCGGCGCGATCGTCAGATGGGGCACGATATCACGGATAGGCTGAGCCGATAAACATATGGTTAGCGGTGACCGAGACCAGCCGTCTTTCCCAAATGAAAACGGCGCCGCGATGGGGCGGCGCCGTCGTGTATTGTCGTTTATAGTTCAGCTGTAGGGCGACCAGCATTGCTGGCGCGGGCCACCATAGGGCTGGAACGTGTTGTCCCAGGCCCGGTAGGACCGATAGCGGTCGTAGCACCACTGTACATGGGCGCTGGACAGACGCTGCGTGCGGTAATAGCGGCGGGGCGCCGGCTGCACGTAATAGCCGTCATTGTAATAGCCGTTGTTGTAGTAGCCGTTGTTGTAGATGCTGCCGAGGCCGAGACCCAGGCCGAGGCCGAGAACTGCTGCGGCGCCGGTGTCAAAATCACGGCCGCGATGGTGGCGGTGATGGCGCCAGCGCCAGTTGTCGCCGCCGTTCCAGTTGCCGCCATTCCAGTTGCCGTTGTTCCAGTTGCCTGACCGGGCAAAGCGACGGCCGTCGTGGCGGCGCCACTGCCAATCGTTGAAGGAGCGGCGGTCATTGCCGCCCGCCCAGCTGTCGCGAACCGGTGTGATGTCAGACAATGCGGTGCTTGCCGGCACCGACAAGTCCGGCTGCAGGATCGGGCCCGCGGCGGATGGCGCCGTGAGACCCGAGAAAAGACCGAGCGCTAACAGCCCGGATTTGACTGTGGACGAAAAGAGCGAGCTCATTGCACTCTCCAAGTGATACAGGCCCCACGCCCGGATACCCCAGGGAAGTGGCCTATTGATGGACCTTGGCGTCTGAACGGAGGATGAACGGAAAGGTTCCATCAGCCATGACAAGCAGCCCTTGTTTTCATGGGCGCTTGCAGGCAAAGGTCAGTCCATGTCGCTGCGCCTCGCCACTTTCAATGTCGAAAACCTGATGAACAGGTTCGATTACTCGGGCTTCCGCAACCAGCTCAACGAAGACCGCACGCTGGCGCTTTTCGACATCCAGAGCGAAGCCGAATACCGGATGCTGGAGCAGGCGCGCGCCATCGCGCAATCCGACGATACGCGCCAGTTGACCGCGCTCGCCATCGCCGCCACCCGCGCGGACATCATCTGCATGCAGGAGGTCGACAACATCGAGGCGCTGAAGGCGTTCGAGTATGGCTATCTCTTCAAGATGGTGGGCGAGGGTTACCGGCAGAAATACACCACCGCCGGCAATGATTCGCGCGGCATCGACGTTGCCGTGATGATGCGCAACGAGACCGCGCAAGGTCAGCCGATCGAATTCGTGCGCATGACCAGCCATGCCTATGTCACGTTCGAGCAGTTCGGGCTGCACACGCCCGAACTCGAGGCGCTCGGCAACCTGGCCAATGAACGCATCTTCCGGCGCGATTGCCTGGAGATCGACATCAAGGTCGGCGGCGTGCCGCTGACGCTTTACCTCGTCCATTTCAAATCGATGGGCTCGCCGCGCAACGGGCTCGACGGACGCGAGGCGACGATGCCGGTGCGCATCGCCGAGGCGCAAGCCGTGCGCCGCATCATCGACGAGCGCTTCGGCAAAGAGCACGCAGCCGATAAAAACTGGGCGATCTGCGGCGACATGAACGACTACCGCCAGCGGGTGAAGATCGAGGGCGACGCTGTCGACGGCTACCGCTTCCAGGTGATCGACGAGAGCCAGTCCTGTATCGATGTGCTCACCGCCGGCGGGTTTTGCGAGAATGTCGTCGAACGCCGGCCGGAGATGGACCGCTGGAGTTTCTACCACACGCGCGGGCCGAAGGAGCGGCATCTGTGCCAACTCGACTACATCCTGCTGTCGAAAGGGCTGGCGGCGAAGAATGCGACGGCGGTTCCCGACATCATCCGCAACGGCCAGCCCTGGCGCACCATCTTTCCGGCCGGACAGGCGGTGGAGCGCTTTCCGCGCGCCGGCTGGGACCGGCCGAAGGCGTCGGACCATTGTCCCGTCGCAATTACCCTGGACATGGCTTGAGCACGGTGAGCTTCGACCTGCCGCGCAACGTCATCCTGCCCGTCGACGAAATCGACGTCCGGCTCGACCCCGGCCCGCATCCGTTCGAGCGCGACAACGCGCAGGCGATCACTGACAACTGGCGGCGCGAGGTCACGGCCAATCCGGCGTTGTTCGACGGCACGGTGGTGCTGCTCTCGGCGCTCGCCTGGCGCGACAACCGGATCGTCGGGCGTTGTCACGCGGTGAAGTACTCGACCTTCCTGCTGTGGCGAAAGAACCGGCAGGGGACGGGCGCCGAGCATGCCTATGGTCACGCCATGCTGGTCGCCGGCGACAACGCCCTGGTGGCGATCCGCATGGGCGCGCACACGGTCCCGGCCGGCAGTGTCTACTTCGCTGCCGGCTCGTTCGAGCCGATCGATTTTCGCGATGGCCGCGTCGATGTCGATTTCAACATGATCCGTGAAGTGCGCGAGGAGACCGGGCTTGACCTGACAGGCGCTGCGCGCGGCAAGCGCTACCATGCGCTGTCGACTTCGACCGGCACGGTCCTCTTCCGCCGCTACCACGTCGATGCGCCGGCCGACGAGATTGCGCGGCGCATCGGCGCCTTCGTCGCGACCGAGACCGAGCCGGAGATCGAGGGGCCGGTGATCATCCGCCACGCCGCCGACCTGCCGGAAGGGCTGGCACCGCATATGAAGCCGCTGGTCGAGTGGCATTTTGGCGGTGGCGGGGGCTAACGGCGCGGATTGTTCTGCGCCGCCTTGCGGTCGTTGCGGGCGGCGACGAGGAACAGGATGACGCCGATGCCCAGCAATCCACCCATGACCATGCCCATCGTCTGGCCGACGACTGCCTGAAAATCGGCGGTGACACGATCGGGATTGGCCATGCCGTAGCGGGCGAGATACCACCAAAGTCCCGCAAGGGCGCCTTCGATGATCACCATCGTCAGAATCAGCCGCGCCTTCTTGCTCATTGCAACTCCTTGACCAGATGCTTTGCTCTAAAATTAGCATCGCAGACCGGATGACAACAAGTATTGCCGATGTCGACAAGCACCCATCCTTAGCGGTTGGTTGCGGTGGAGCTGATCTGGCGCTTATTCGTGGCGCAGCGCGTCGATCGGGTCGAGCCTGGCGCCGCGCAGCGCCGGGAAGAAGCCGAACACCATGCCGATCAGCGCCGAAAAACCGACGGCGAGCAGGATGACCGCCGGGCTCGGCGCAAACGGTATGGCCAGCGTTGCCGAGGCGAGGCCGGCCAGCGCCAGGCCGATCAGGATGCCGATAATGCCGCCGAGCAGCGACAGCACCGTCGCCTCGACCAGGAACTGGATGAGGATGTGCTTTTCATGCGCGCCGATGGCGAGCCTGATGCCGATCTCGCGGGTGCGCTCAGTGACCGAGACCAGCATGATGTTCATGATCCCGATGCCGCCGACCAGCAGGCTGACGCCCGCGACGGCGCCCAGCATGCCGGTCATGGTGGTGGTGGCGCTGGCCATGGCGTCGGCGATCTGGGTCATGTCGCGGATCGAGAAATCGTCTTCGCGGTCCGGCGTGATGCGGCGGGTGTCGCGCAAAATGTCTTCGACTCGCGGCTGCAATTCGGTGGTCGGGGTGCGGTCGTCGGCGGCGACGTAGATGTTGTCGATGTCGCGGTTGCCGGCGATGCGGCGCTGATAGGCGGCAAGCGGCATCAAGACGACATTGTCCTGGTCCTGGCCGAAGCCGGTATAGCCCTTGGGTTCGAGCAGGCCGATGATCTTGCACGAGGTGCGGTTGACGCGGATGATCTCGCCCTCGGGTTCGCCGGCGCCGAAGAATTGCTGGCGCACCGTTTCGCCGATCAGGCAGACGCCGGTGCCGGAGCGTGTTTCCGAATCCGAGAACGGGCGGCCCGACACCAGCTTCCAGTCGCGGGCGTCGAGATAGGCGCTGTCGGTGCCGGTGACGCCCGAGGTCAAGCTCTCGGTGCCGAAAATGACGCGGACTTGTTTCTGCGACGCCGGCGCAATGGCGCGCGCTCCGGTCAGGTGGGCTACGAGGGCGGCTACATCCTTGTCGGCCAGAGGCCGTACCGCCTGGTCGAGCCCGCCTGGTCCGCCGGTGCCTGCCGGGCGGCCGGAACGGACGACGAGCAGGTTCGAGCCGAGCTTGGCGATGTCCGACTTGACCTTGGCCGTGGTGCCCGAACCGATGGTCAGCATGGCGATGACGGCGGCGACACCGATGACGATGCCGAGCAGCGTCAGGAACGAGCGCAGCACATTGCGGCGGATGGAGCGCAGAGAGAGGCGGACGGTTTCCCAGATCATGACGCCAACTCCGACTTGGCCGTGTCGGACGCGACGTGGCCGTCGAGGAAGCGGATGGTGCGCTCGGCATAATCGGCGACATCGGCCTCGTGGGTGACCATGGCGATGGTCAAGCCGAGCTCCCGGTTCAGCCGCGTCAACAACTCCATGATCTCATGCGTGCGGGCGGTGTCGAGATTGCCGGTCGGCTCGTCGGCGACGAGCAGCGTAGGCCTGGTGACGATGGCGCGCGCGATCGCCACGCGCTGCTGCTGGCCGCCGGAGAGTTCGGCCGGCGTGTGGTGTTCGCGCCCGACCAGGCCGACCTCCGCCAGCGCCTGCATGGCAAGATCGCGGCGCTCGCGGGCCGGCGCGCCGCGATAGATCAGCGGCAGCTCGACATTTTCCGCCGCCGTGGTGCGCGGCAACAGATTGTAACCCTGGAAGACGAAGCCGATATAGAGATTGCGCAGAAGCGCCCGGCGGTTGCGGTCGAGCCGCCCGGCGTCGATGCCCATGAAGGAGTAGGTTCCGGCCGTCGGCGTGTCGAGGCAACCGATGATGTTCATCGCGGTCGATTTGCCCGAACCGGACGGGCCCATGATGGCGACGAATTCGCCACGCTGGATGGCGAGGTCGACGCCGGCCAGCGCATGGACCTTGGCTTCGCCCTGGCCATAGCTCTTCCAGACCGTGTCGAAACCGATGAGGCCCGCGGCCATGGCGTCAGCTCCGCAGCTGCGAGGTCGTGATAACCTCTGCACCTTCATCCAGCCCGGAGGTGATCTCGGTCAGTTCGCCGTCGGTGGAGCCGATCTTCACGTTGACCGGGTGCGGCCGGCCGTTCTCCAGCACATAGAGCGTGCGTGAGCCGTCGGTGGGCGCCTTCACCGGCTGGCGGCGGTTGCCGCCACGGCCCATGCGGCCGGTGAACAGATCGCTGAGGCTCCACGCGCGGGCAGCAGGTGCCGATGGCCGATAGCGAAACGCTGTTGAAGGCACGGTGAGCACGCTCTTGGCCTGCCTGGTGACGACCGAAACCGTGGCGGTCATGCCGGGCCGCAGCAAAAGCTCGTTATTGTTGACTTCCAACCGTGCATTGTAGGTGACGACGCCGTCGGTGGTGACCGAGGCGTAGGAGATGTCGCGGATCTCGGCGTCGAACGGCCGCTCGGGAAAGGCATCGACGGTGAAGCGTGCATGCTGGCCTGGTTTGACCGCGCCGATATCGGCCTCGTCGACCGCCGCCACCAATTCCATGTTCCTCAAATCGGCGGCGATGATGAACAGAACCGGCGCCTGCAGCGAGGAGGCGACCGTCTGGCCGGGGTCGACGGAACGCGTCAAGACGATGCCGTCGATCGGCGCATAGATGGTGCTCTTGGCAAGGTCGGTCTGCTGCGCCTTGAGATCGGCCTGGGCGATGGCGAGATTGGCCTGCGCACTATCGAGCGCCGCCTTGGAGCGGTCGCGCGTGGCAGTCGCCGCCTCGAGCGACTGATCGGTCGCCATGCCACGCCTGGTCAGTTCGGCCGCGCGGGTGAGGGCGCTTTCGTTCTCCTTCAGGGTTACCGTGGCGTCCTCGACATTGGCGGCAGCGGCCTTGGCCGAGGCTTCGGCGCGTTCGATCTGGACCTCGAGTTTCACCGTGTCGAGCGTCGCCAGCACGTCGCCCTTCTTGACCTGCTGGTTCTCTTCGGCCGAGACCGAGCGGATGATACCGGACAGCTCGCTTGAAATGTCGACCTGGGTGAGGGGCTGCAGCGTGCCGGTCGCCGAAACCGCGACGGTGAGGTCGGCAATGGTAGCCGGCGTGGTGGTGTAGTCGATCTTGGCCGGGGAGCCGGCAAACCACTGGTAGCCAGCCAACCCGGCGGCAAGTGCGATCAGCGCCAGCAGCGCGTAAAGCCAGCCACGACGGCGCGTCTTGCGCACACCACTCTGGTCAAGCCCAAGCGCCGCCTCGATGGCGGAATCCGATTCCGTCTTTGGCAGATTGACAAGCTGGTCCACGCCTGACCCCTATGAAAGCGTAATGTCCCTAGTTGTGCACAGATCAGGCTTGGTGGTTCGAATATCAAATTAAATTTCGGCCATGTTCGGATTGAGGCGGAAGGTTTTTCAAGATGCAGACCCGCAATTACTTGCTCTACGATGTGTTTACGACGGAGCGGCTGGCCGGCAATCCGCTGGCTGTCGTGCTCGACAGCCAAGGGCTGGATACAGCCGCCATGCAGGCCATTGCGCGCGAGTTCAACCTGTCCGAATCGGTCTTCGTACTGCCGCCGGACAATCCAAAACATCGCAACCGCATCCGCATTTTCACGCCCGACTATGAGATGCCGTTCGCCGGACATCCGACAGTTGGCGCTGCGATCGCGCTGGCCGAACTGACAGGCGAGGGCGAAGCCGGCATCTTCGTGCTGGAGGAGAATATCGGCCCGGTGCGCTGCGCCGTCAGCCGGCACGATGGCGCCACCTTTGCCGAGTTCGACCTGGCGAAGCTGCCGGAGCCGCTGAAGCTCGATGCCGACCCGGAGGCGATCGGCGCCGCCCTCGGGCTGGCGCCGCACGAGATCGGCTTCGAGAATCACCTGGTGTCGTTCTGGTCGGCAGGCGTGCCTTACGTCACCATTCCGGTTGCCAATCTGGAGGCTGCCGGCCGGATCAAGCTCGACAACCAGGCCTGGTCGGAACTGGCGCCGCGCAAGAGCGAATGGGCCTTCGCCAGCCCGTATGTCTATTGCCGCCAGACGGTGAACCATGACAGCGCCTTCCATGTCCGCATGATCGTGCCGGGCACGCCGTCCTATGAAGACCCGGCGACCGGGTCGGCGGCGGCGGCCTTTGCCGGCGCCATCATGCATTTCGATGCGCCCACCGACGGCATTTCGCAGCTGTGGATCGAGCAGGGGCTGGAGATGGGCCGCCCGTCACGTATCCGCTTGGAACTCACTGTCGAAGGCGGAAAACTGGCCTCCGCGCGCATCGGCGGCCATGCCATCAAGGTGGCGGAAGGCAGGCTGTTCGTGTGACCGCCTGCGGCAGTTCAGCGATTTGTCGGGAAATGATTCCGGCAGGGCTGGACAGGACCGGTATCGGCGGCTATATGCCCGCCAACGCCGGTTTTACCGGTCGAGTGGGTGCGTAGCTCAGTTGGTAGAGCAGCTGACTCTTAATCAGCGGGTCCACAGTTCAATCCTGTGCGCACCCACCAAATTTCTAGAAGAGTTGGTGGAAGACCTTGGAATGCCGGACGCGTTGACGCGCCTCGACATGCTGGGGCAGGTTTGCCTTAAACTCGGCGGCCGGTAAGCCGGTGCGCTATTTGGCGAAGGAGTGAAGGCCGCGCTGGATTAAGAAAAGCCCGGAAGCCGAAGCCGCCATCAATTAAAGCCAGTTTGAAACCACGGACTGGTGTCATACCCTAAGCGCGGATTATAATGATCCAGGAAGTTTTCGGCCCTATTTGACGGTCGCGCAACCACGGTGCCTGTCGATTTGCAATCCGGTTTCGCGGTCGGCTTGCTGCCAGCCTTCTTATGAGCTGTAGAACACGAGGTTGTAGCCTGAGCGGTGGCCACCTTTTTCTTCTCTTTCGCAGCAGCTGCTCCGGTAGCGGCCAATACTATTGCTACGCCAAAGACAACGAGTTTCATTGAAAACGCCCTCACCCTGCCCAATCCGTAATGATTGCGCCTGGTCACCGTTACGTCAATCACATTTTGTCGGCAACGGCGGCGAATAGTGCCAGTAAAAAGAGCCCACCACAGAAGCAGCGGGCCAACCCCCAGGTGGGGAATCTTTCAGCGGCCGTGCTGTTCGAGCCACCAGCCCGGAATGCCAGTGATCGGCCCGACGATGGTCAGTGAAGGTTCGGGCCGGCGCCCTCCCGTCAAATCGCTCTAGCTACTTCTCCGAAACACCAGCCTCGGCAAAGCTCGCCATGCCCGTGTGGCACTCCAGCGCCGAGCGGACGATGTTGACGGCTAGGCAGGCGCCGGAGCCTTCGCCGAGCCGCATGCCGAGGTCGAGCAGCGGCGGCAGGCCGAGCGCTTCGAGCAGGCGCCGGTGGCCGGATTCGGCCGAGACATGGGCGGCGATGGTGTGGGCGAGGCCTGAGGGGTGCAGTCGCGCCAGGGGCGCTGCCGCTGCCGTGCAGACGAAGCCGTCGAGCAGCACCGGGACGTTCTTGCGGCGGGCGGCGAGCGTGGCGCCGAAGATGGCGGCGAGTTCGCGGCCGCCAAGGGCGGCGGCGATCTTCAGCGGGTCGGACAGCGCGTCGGCATGGCGCTTGAGGCCGGATTCAATGGCGGTGACCTTGCGCTTCAGCCCGGCATCGTCGACGCCGGTGCCGCGCCCGGTCCATTTTTCAGCGCCGCCGCCGAACAGGGCGGTCGAGATGGCGGCCGCCGGCGTGGTGTTGCCGATGCCCATCTCGCCGAAACAGACGAGGTCGAGGTCGTTCGTCACCGCGTCATAGCCAGCCGAGACGGCGGCGAGGAAGTTTTTTTCGTCCATTGCCGGCACGTCAGTGAAGTCGCCTGTCGGATGATCGAGATCGAGCGGGATGACGTCGAGTTCCGCGCCGGCGATGCGGGCAAGCTGGTTGATGGCGGCGCCGCCGCTGGCGAAATTCGCCACCATCTGCACGGTCACTTCCGACGGGAAGGCCGACACGCCCTGCGCGGTGACGCCGTGATTGCCGGCGAAAACGAAGACTTTGACGCGATCGAGTTTCGGCATGTCGCGGCCCTGCCAGCGTGCCAGCCAGGCGGCGAGGGTTTCCAGCCGGCCCAGGCTGCCTTGCGGCTTCGTCAGCGTGTCCTGGCGGCGGGCGACTGCATTGGCGGCGGTATCACTGCCGGCAGGCAGATCGAAACAGGCGGCGCGCAGTTCATCGAATGATTTGAAGGGCATGGGGAAGGAATCTCCGGGGAAGAATCAGGACAGGGAAATGGAAGCGACGAGCAGGACCGTGATCTCGCCCAACTGCTGCAGGGCGCCGATCGTGTCACCGGTGTGGCCGCCAATCTGGTTGAGGCAGAGCGCGCGCAAGGCGCTGAACACGAGAGCGAGCAGGATCAGTGCGGCAAAGGCGCCGCCGAGCCCCAGCGTCAGAAGCGGGATGGCCCCGAGCACGGCGCCGAGAACAGCTGTCTGGGTCGAGACGGTCCCGGCGCCGGCAGACAGGCCGTCACTGCGCGCCGCCGGCGCCAGATGCATGAACGCGCCGAGCAGGCCGCGCGATGCGGCGTGGGCGGCGATCAGCGCGAAGAGCACGCCTGTCGGATTGGCCAGTTGCGACAGCGCGCTCCAGCGGATGAGCATCGACAGGCCAAGAGCTGCTGCGCCATAGGCGCCGATGCGGCTGTCGCGCATGATCTCCAGTTTTTTATCGCGTGTCTTGCCGCCGCCAAAGCCATCTGCGACATCGGAAAGCCCGTCCTCATGCAGGCAGCCCGTGGCGAGCAGGGTTGCTGCAAGCGCAAGGGCTGCTGCCGGGCCGGGGGCAAGGCCGAGCTGTACGCCCGCGGCGTAGACGACAGCACCAGCCACAGCGACGGCGAGGCCGGCGACAGGCGCCGCCCAGATCGCATCGGCCAGGCTGCGGCCACGAAGGTCGAAGACCGGCAGCGGCAGCCGGGTGAAGAAGACGAGGCAAAGCGCGACGTCGTCGAACGCTTGCCGGGGCGAGGGCACGGAGGTCATGCACCCCTCGCAATGGCGTGGAAGAAGGTGCCGCTGACATGGCCGCGGCGATAGCCGGAGGCGCCGAGCGGATTGCCCTGACCGTCGGCGAGATCGGCCAATGGCTCGTCATTGCCGGTCGCAATCATCTGCGCATAGTGGAATTCATGGCCACGGATCAGCGCGCCTTGCGGCCCCAGCGGACAGGCGACGCGCAGGCGTGCCTCGCGGTAGCCGAGGTTCATCTTGCGCTTGGCAAAGCTGGTGGAATGGCCGAGCAGGCCAAGCATGGCGTGCGTCTCGCCGGCCGCGTCCTCCAGCGCTTGGCCCAGCACCATGAAGCCGCCGCACTCGCCATGGATCGGCTTGGTCTCGGCAAACCTGGCCATGCCAGCTCGGAAATTGGTCGCCGCCGCGAGGCTGCCGGAGTGGAGCTCGGGATAGCCGCCGGGCAGCCAGCAGACATCGCAATTCTGCACCGGTGCTTCGTCGGCTAGCGGCGAGAACGGCACGATCTCGGCGCCGGCCTGACGCCAGTGGGCGGCGACGTGCGGATAGAGGAAGGTGAAGGCGGCGTCTTCGGCGAGCGCGATTCGTTGGCCGGGCGGCTGCAAGGCATGTTCGAAACTGCCTGATGCCGGCGAAAACGGCGCGGCCAGCGCCATGATGGCGTCAAGGTCGAGGGATTTCTCGACCATGTCGGCGAGGCGGTCGAGATGCGTCATCAGGTCGGCATATTCGCCGGCCTGGACGAGGCCGAGATGGCGCTCCGGCAAATTGAGCGTGGGATCGCGCAGGATGGCACCGACGACCGGCAGGCCGAGCGTTTCGATCGCCTCGCTGCACAGCTTGCGGTGGCGCTCGCTGCCGAGACGGTTGAGCACGATTCCGGCCATGCGCACATCCGAGTCGTAGGTGGCAAAACCCTTGGCGACGGCGGCCGCCGTCGTCGACTGTCCCGAGACGTCGAGCACCAAAAGCACCGGCAGGTGGTAGAGCCGCGCCAGATCGGCGGCCGAGCCGGTGCGGCCTTGTCCGGCCGGGATGCCGTCGAACAGGCCCATGGCGCTTTCGAGGAAGATAAAATCGGCGTCCTCGGTGGCATTGCCGGCCAACGCGTTGAGCAGGTCAGGCGACATCGCCCAGCTGTCCAGGTTGACGCCGGACAGGCCAGTGGCGGCGGTATGAAAACCCGGATCGATATAGTCGGGGCCGGACTTGGCGCCGCGCACCTTGATGCCGCGCCGGGCGAGCGCGCGCAAAATGCCGATGGTGACGCTGGTCTTGCCGGAGCCGGAACGCGGCGCGCCGATGATGATGGCGCGGGTCATGCATTACCCGCCAGTGCCGCGCGCATGGCGACGATGCCGCCGACGACAATGAGGGCCGGCGAGGCCAATTCCGCCGCGGCGGCCGCTTCGGAAATGGTGGCGAGTGTCGCGACGACGGTCCGCTCCTGCGGTGTCGTCGCCGAAACGATGACAGCCGCCGGCGTCGACGGCGCCAGCCCGCCTTCGAGCAGCGACGCGGCGATAACAGGCAGATTGGCCATGCCCATATAGATGACCACCGGCTGGCCGGTGCGGGCGATCGCGCCCCAGTCGAGATCGTCATCTGTGCCGGCGGCATGACCTGTCGCCAGGATGATCGCCTTGTTGATGCCGCGCATGGTTGCGGGAATGCCGGTGGCGGCCAGCGCGCTCAGCCCCGATGTCAGGCCGGGCAGGACGCGGAACGGGATTTTTTCGCGCGCCAGCGCCAGCGCCTCTTCGCCGCCACGGCCGAAAATATAGGGATCGCCACCCTTCAGCCTGATGACGCGGCGGCCATCGCGCGCCAGCCGCACCAGCAGAGCGGTGATGTCGTCCTGCTTCATCGACGGTTTGCCGCCGCGTTTTCCTGCAAAGAACAGCTGGGCATTGTCCGCAACGGCGACAACGTCAGAGGAGACCAGCGCGTCATAGACCACGGCGTCGGCCTCGGCCAATGCCGCCAGCACTTCCAGCGTCAGGCAGCCGGGATCGCCGGGGCCGGCGCCGGCCAGCCAGACATGGCCCGGCTCAAGCCGGCGCGGCTTGAAGTTCAGCCGGGCAAGGGCCTGTTCGAGCGTGGTGTTTTCGCTTTTACCGCTCACAATCCGTCCCGTCCCCGGAAACGCCGCTGATAGTGGGCGTCGTACAATGAACTCTCGCCAAAACCTTCCGCTGCCAGCGAGCGGCCGACGAAGATGATCGCCGTGCGCTCCATCGGGTCGGCGGCGAGCAGCGCCTCGATGGTCGCTAGCGTGCCGGTCAGCACGCGCTCGTCCGGCCATGAAGCGCGAAAGACGATCGCCACCGGGCAATCGCCGCCATAATGCGGCGACAATTCGGCGACGACTCGGTCGATGGCGTGGATGGCGAGATGAATGGCCAGTGTGGCGCCGGTGCGGCCGAAGCCGGCCAGCGTTTCGCCCGGCGGCATTTTCGAGGCGCGGCCGGAGACGCGGGTCAGCACCAGGCTTTGCGCCACCTCGGGAATGGTCAGTTCGCGGCGAAGGGCTGCGGCTGCGGCGGCGAAAGAGGGAACGCCCGGCGTCAGCGTGTAAGGAATGCCGTGTTTTTCCAGCCGGCGGATCTGCTCGGCCACGGCGCTCCACACCGAGAGGTCGCCGGAATGCAGGCGGGCGACATCGTGGCCGGCCTGGTGGGCTGTCACATATTCGACCTCGATTTCGTCGAGTGACATCGGCGCCGTATCGATCAGTTTGGTCCCCGGTGCGCAGTGTTGCAGCAATTCCGGCGCGACGATCGAGCCGGCATGCAGACAGACCGGGCAGCTTGCCAGCAGCTTGGCGCCGCGCAGTGTGATGAGGTCGGCGGCGCCGGGACCGGCGCCGATGAAATGCACGGTCATGGCGCGTCTCCGCTGATGGCGATGGCGCAGGTGACCGGGCCGAGCACGGTGCGTGGACCAAGCAGCTTTGCACCGGGGCCGGCAACGGCAAGGGCGGAGGCTTCTGAGACGGAGGGTGTGCCGGCGAGATCCTGCGAGAGATCGGATTTGCTGAGTGCCTCCGACGAGACGGCCTGAAGTGCTGCGTCATCAACGATGATGACGGGAAGGTTGAGCCTGCGGCCAGCGGCAGAGATCGCTTCTTCGTCTTTCTTGAGCGCGGCGGTCGCCAAGGCCGACAGCGCCGTTATCGCCAGCCCGTGCGCTTCGAGGGCGGTTTCGATCGCCGCGAGCACGTCTTCGACGCTCACGCCCTTCCGGCTGCCGATGCCCGCCACCATCATGGCTTCACCCAGCTCCACTGGGTGACCGGCATGGCCGGGCGCCAGGCCTGCATCGAACCGACAGGAGAAGCGCGGGAAATGGTGATGCGGGTAAGGTCGCCGCCGCGCTTGATGTGCTCCGCGAGAAGCAGCGCCTCCATCTCCAGCGTCACCGCATTGGCAACGAGACGGCCACGGGATGGCAGCGCCTTGATGGCGGCGTTCAGTACGCCGGCGTCGCTGCCACCTCCGCCGATGAAGATCGCATCCGGCGTGTCCAGCCCGGCCAGTGCCTTGGGCGCCGACCCTTCCACCACGACAAGACCGGGCACGCCGCAATGCGCGGCGTTGCGGACGATGCGGGCGGCGCGGTCGCTGTTGGCCTCGATGGCGATGGCGCGCATCGAGGGGTGAGCGAGCATCCATTCGATGCCGATGGAGCCGGAACCGGCGCCGATGTCCCACAGCAATTCGCCACGCCTCGGCGCCAGCGCCGCAAGCGTGATGGCGCGGATGTCGTGCTTGGTGATCTGGCCGTCGTGCTCGAACAGATGGTCGGCGCGGCCAACGGTCAGCGGCAGGATGCGGGCCTCTTGTGTCGATTCAAGCTCAAGCGCCAGCACGTTGAGCGGATTGATGTCTCTGAGATCGAAAGCGTCGGCACGTGCCGAGCGAAGCTTCTCGTTCGGTCCGCCCAGCGCTTCCAGAACGGTCAGCCGCGAACCGCCGAAGTCGAGCTCTACGAGCAGGCGCGCTATTGTCGCTGGTGCGTCGCCGTCCGATGTCAGCGCCAGGATGCGCGCCCTGGGATGCAGCAGCGGCCGGATCAGGTCGAGCGGCCTTCCATGCAGCGAGATCGTCTCGATGTCCTGCAACGCCCAGCCGAGCCGGGCGGCAGCCAGCGAAATCGCCGATGGCGCGGGGATGACATGCATCTCTTCAGGCTTGACCTTGCGGGCAAGGGTGGCGCCGACCCCGTGGAAGAATGGATCACCGGAGGCGAGCACGCAGACGCGCCGGCCGGCCAGCGCCAGCACGTCTGCCATGCCGGCATCGAATGGCACCGGCCATGGGCGCTGCTCACCCTTGATGAGCGAAGCCACCAGCGCCAGATGCCGCTTGCCGCCGAAGACGGTCTCGGCGTCAGCGATCTGCCGCTTGGCCTCGTCGCCGAGACTCGCTAAACCGTCCTCGCCGATGCCGACGATTGTAAGCCATTTTGGCGTGGGCTGTTTTTTTGACATGTCGCGCCGCCCCTCATCCGCCTGAGGCGTTCGTCGTTCGAAAAGTCAAGCAATTGACTTTTCGTCTGCCAGCCAGACCACTCCTCACCTCCCCGTGTAGTGACGGGGAGAAGGGAGACGCTCCGGCGCTGACGCCTCCCTCTCCCCGTTCTTCAGGGGGAGAGGGTAGGGGTGAGGGGCAGCGCAGACGCTGTTCAACATGGTGCTCATGAAGAAGATTCTGATCCTTGGCGGCACGACAGAAGCGCGCCAATTGGCCGGAAAACTGGTGGAAGATTTCCTCGTCACTCTGTCGCTGGCCGGCCGTACCGAAAGCCCGGTCGCGCAAGGCGTGCCGGTGCGCAGCGGCGGCTTTGGCGGCGCCGACGGGCTGGCGGCCTATCTCAAGGAGACGCGAACCGATCTGCTGATCGACGCGACGCATCCCTATGCCGCGCGAATTTCCGCCAATGCGGCGCAAGCCGCGCAAATGACCGGCGTGCCTATCCTTGCTTTGCGCCGCCCTGGCTGGGAGCCAATAGATGGCGACCGCTGGACGCAGGTCGATACGACAGGCGATGCGGTGCACGCGCTTGGATCGCCGCCGCGCCGCGCCTTCCTGGCGCTCGGCCGGCAGGAGGTCGCGGCTTTCGAGGCGGCGCCGCAGCATCATTACCTTGTCCGCAGCGTCGATCCGGTCGAGCCGAAACTGGCGGTGCCTGATGCGACCTACCTGCTGGCGCGTGGGCCGTTTCGCGAGGCGGATGAACGCGCGCTGCTCGAGGAGCACCGCATCGATGTCGTCGTATCCAAGAACAGCGGCGGCGAGGCCACCTACGGCAAGATCGCGGCGGCGCGGGCGCTCGGTATCGAGGTGGTGATGGTGCGCAGGCCCATCCTGCCGGAGGTGCCGTCGGCCGAAACTGTCGAAGCATTGGCCGCGATGATCGATCATGGTCTCGACCCCGTCGCGGAGCGCGGCGTGTAGACCAGCGCCGGTTTGTCGCCGCGCTTGATGATCCGTGTTTCCGGCGAACCGATGATGATGCAGGTCGCCATGTCGGCTTTTTGCGCGTCGACATCGGCCAGCAAAAAGACCTCGATGCGCTCGTCCGGGCGGCCGGCGGCGCGGCCGAAGATGACCGGCGTGGTGCCGGGCAGGATGGCGGCCAGGCATTCGAAGGCACGGCCGAGCTGCCAAGGGCGCGCCTTGCTGATCGGGTTGTAGAGCGCAATGACAAAGCCGGCGCCGGCCGCCGCCAGCAGGCGCAGTTCGATCAAGTCCCACGGCTTCAGATTGTCGGACAGCGAGATGGCGCAGAAATCATGGCCGAGCGGCGCGCCGATGCGGGCGGCAACCGCCAGCATGGCGGTGACGCCGGGCACGACAGTGACATCGACGGTGCGCCATTCGGCCGGACCGGCCTCGATCGCCTCGCAGACGGCGGCCGCCATGGCGAACACGCCGGGATCGCCGCCGGAGACGACGGCGACGTCATGGCCGTCCGCCGCCTTTACCAGCGCGTCCTTGGAGCGGGCGAGTTCCTCGCGATTATCCGAGGCGACGCGGGTTTGATCCGGGCGAAGATCAAGCCGGTCGAGATACGGCTTGTAGCCATAGAAGAACTTTGCCTCGGCGACGGCGCGGCTGGCTTGCGGCGTCACTTGATCGGCATTGCCGGGCCCAAGGCCGATGACGGTGAGGCGGCCGCTCATGGCTTGGCTCCCATGACGCCAGGCCGGCCGGACCAGCCGGCGACCAGCACGATGGCGAAATAGGGGGCCTTGTCGTCCGGCTTGTCGGCAAGCTTCATCGAGATGCTGCCGGCCATGGTGCCGCGCTCGACATAAACGGCGCGGGCGAGCTTGCCGGTGGCGTCCAGTGCCCGCCTGATCTTGGACAGATTGCGGCCGACCTTCATGATGACGGCGGCATCCGTGTCGGCGAGACGGCGTGTCAGCTCGAACTCGCTCATCGTGCCGGGCAAAACCGTCAGCACATCGTCGCCCTGGACGATAGGCACGCCGGTCTGCGACCAGCAGCCGGACATGGCGGTGACGCCGGGGATGACCTCGGTCGGGAAGCGATGGGCGAGGCGGACATGCAGGTGCATGTAGGAGCCGTAGAACAGCGGGTCGCCTTCGGAGAGCACGGCGACCATGCGGCCGGCTTCGAGGTGTTCGGCGACCTTCTCGGCCGACTCCTCGTAGAAATCGGTGATCTGCGAACGGTAGTCGTCGTGATCCTTGTCGATCTCGGTGGTCACGGGGTAGAGCAGCGGCAGTTCCAGCATATCCGGCCGGAAGCGCGCCTCGACGATGGCGCGCGCATTGCTGTTGTTGCCGCGCTTGGCGAAGTAGGCGACGACATCGGCCTCGGCCAGAACGCGCGCGGCCTTCAGCGTCAGCAGCTCGGGGTCGCCAGGCCCCGTGCCGACGCCGACAAGACGGCCTTTTGCCAGATCTTCTTTGACGGCTGCGTTCACAGGCCGGGCCTCGCCAGCGAATTGAGGGCGGCTGCAGTCATGGCGCTGCCGCCAAGCCTGCCGCGCACGATGGCGTAGGGCACGCCGTAGGAGTTTTCAGCCAGCGCATCCTTGGATTCGGCGGCACCGACGAAGCCGACCGGCATGCCGATGATGGCGGCCGGTTTCGGCGCGCCATCGCGCAGCTTTTCCAGGAGATAGAAGAGCGCTGTCGGCGCATTGCCGATGGCCACGACCGAACCGGCCATGCGTTCGCCCCAGAGGTCGATCGCGGCGGCCGAGCGGGTGTTGCCGATCTGCTTGGCGATGTCGTGCGTGCGCGGGTCGCGCAAGGTGCAGATCACCTCATTGCCGGCCGGCAGCCTGGCGCGGGTGACGCCATGCGAGACCATTTCGGCATCGCAGAAGATCGGTGCGCCGGCCGCCAAGGCGCTGCGGGCAGCGGCGACGAAATCGCTGGAGAAGACAAAATGACTTGATGCTTCGACCTGGCCGCAGGCATGGATCATGCGGATGGCGACGTCGGCTTCCGCCTCGGAGAACCGGGACAGGTCGGCCTCTGCGCGGATGATGGCAAAAGAGCGCTCATAGATGGCGTTGCCGTCATGGATGTAATCGTAGGCGGCCATGCTTATTCCTGTCGGTAGCTTTCGGCGATTGCCGCCGGCCTGAGCCTTGTCAGGCAAGCGGCGGCGGTTTCGCCCTGAAATCGTGCGCTGCGGACCATCGCCGCGACGCTACTGACGCCGCGTGCGGCGTCATAGCCCGGCCTGTAGCCCGCAGGAAGGGCCTTTGCCGTCGCGTTCACGACAAGTCCGGCTCCGTTTTCGCCGCCGACCAATGTCAGCGCCGCCTGGCCTGGGTGCGCGCAGCCCTTGGCGCAGCCGGAAATGTGCAGTGTGAAGTCGAGGATATCAGCGTTTTCGGCGGCGATTGTCTCGGCAATATCGCGCGTGGTGATGCGGCCGGATGCGCAGGCAGGAGTGCCGGGGCAGGCGGCGATGCGGGTGCGCGGGTCGGCGGCGGTGGTAACGAAGCCAAGGGCGGCGGCGGTGGCTCGCAGGGGGTGGTTTGCGGACGACGGTTGGCCGAGGAACAGCAAGGCGCGGCCGGGGGCGAGGCGGATTTCGGCGGTGCCGAGGTTCGACGCTCGGCTGGCAAGGTCGATAAGGTTTTGCGCTGGCATGCTGCCGAAGGGCAGGCCGATGCCGAGGGCGTGGCCGGTGTTCAAGTCGAAGAGGCCAATCGGCGAGCGAGAGCGCTCTACGGCGCCCCCCTCTGTCCTGCCGGACATCTCCCCCACTTGGGGGGAGATTGTGCTGTCGCCGCCGGTTTCGCCAGTTTTCAACGTCGAAGGCGAAGAGCTGACAGCGAAGCTGCTGATCTCCCCCCTTGTGGGGGAGATGTCCGGCAGGACAGAGGGGGGCGCGAAGGAATGCCAACCTGCGAGAGACGCTAGCTGCCTCTCCGACAAATCCCTCGCATGTGCCTCCCGGCCTTTCTCCGCGGTCATCCTGAGGGCAGCAACCGCAATATCGCGCGCTGCATCCTCATCGGCCGTCGCAAGCGGCCTCGCGCTTTGGCCATCGCCGGCAACAGACAAAGCCCACATAACGTTGCCGCCGTCCCGCACCGCCTTCAGCCTGACATCGGCCGTCACCCCCTCCATCGTCAGCTGCCCACCACCATCGACAACCACCGACACCTTCGGTCCGAGCCTTGGCGTCAGCCCAGCTTCCTCGACCGCAGCCCTAACCCGCTCAGCCAAAGCTCGCGGATCGGCAATCTCCCGCGGATCGATGCCGGCCAGCGGCCCGGCCTCGACCGGCACGCCGGTGCGCACGGCGACGCCAAGCGCATCGACCTCCGCCGCCAGCAGCCCAGCACTTTCCGCCGTAAGCCCGCGTATCTGCAGGCTGCCGCGTGCGGTCACTTCCATGATGCCGTTGCCGCGCTTCAAGGCGGATTCGCAGAGTCCGATCAGCGACTTGGGGGAAAGCCCTCCAGCAACCGGGTTGAGCCGCACCAGCAGGCCATCGCCGGTCTGCATCGGCGCCGAGAGAGCCGGACAGGCGCCGCGGCGCGAGAAGGCGTTCATGCCGCGACCCCGAGCGCCTCGGCCTCGGCGATCAACGCCGCGAGATCGTCGTCGACCGAGTTGCGCAAGGGATGCCAGAGACCACGCCGGCGCGCCGACAGGAAGCGTTCGGCGATGACTTTGGCTGCGGCCGGGTTTTCGCGCAGGATGAAGGCGCGGACATCGGGATCACCGACATAGGCATCATGCACGGCCTCGATCAGCGCGCCTGAAATGGCGTGCGTGGTTTCAGCGAAGCCGATGAGGCGGTCGACCGTTTCGGCGAATTCGGAGGCGCCGCGCGGGCCGTGCCGCATCTGGCCGGCGATGAAACGCGCATTGACGGCTCGCGCCCGCACAACCCGCGACACAGCCTCACCGACCGAGCGCGGCTTCGGCTTTTGCGGGTCGGTGGTGTCGAGCACGATGACATCGGCATTGCGGCCCAGCGCCGCCAGCGCTGCCGAAAAGCCGCCGATGAAGGCGACGTCGGCGGAGCCCTCGAGAATGTCGCGGCCGGGATCGTCGCCGGTGTGGACCAGCAGATCGGCCTCGGCGACGCGGGTCTCGAAAGCGCCGGGGGAGGCGATGCCTTCGCCCTCGGCGCCGCCATAAGCATGTGATGTCGCACCGAGATAGGCGCGGCCGATTTCTTCGCGCCCGACCCAGTCGCCGCTGGACAGCAGGTCCTCGACGCCGGCGCCATAAGTGCCGGGCGAGGTGCCGAAGATGCGCGGGCTGATCTTGCCGTCGGCGCGGGTTCTGGCGGCGAGCGGGTTTTCCGTATCGTCCTCGTCGCGGGCGGCAACGGCGTTGGCGGCGGCGTCGATCAGCGCGATCTGGGTCGGGAACATGTCGCGGAACAGACCCGAAATCCGCCAGGTGACATCGACGCGCGGGCGACCGAGCGTGGCCGGCGGCAGCACTTCGATGCCGGTGATGCGGCCGGTGGCCGAATCCCATTGCGGCCGGCAGCCCATCAGCGCCAGGCCTTGCGCGATCTCCTCGCCGCCGGTGCGCAGCGAGGCCGAGCCCCAGAGGTCGATGACCAGCGAGCGCGGCCAGTCGCCATGCGACTGCATATAGCCGCGCACGACTTCTTCTGCCGCCGCCTTTCCCAGATCGTAGGCGGTCGGCGTCGGCATGGTGCGCGGGTCGGAGGTGAACAGGTTGCGGCCGGTGGGCAGCACGTCGGAGCGGCCACGCGCCGGTGCGCCCGCCGGACCCGCCTTGATGTGACGGCCGTCGAGCGCGGCAAGAAGTGCTGCTTTCTCGGCCTCCGCGCTTTGCACGCGCATGGCGTCGGGCTCGTCGTCGGGAGCGCGGCCATAGATGTGCAGGCCGTCCTTGATGGCGAAATCCTTGAGGTCGCAGAGCCAGGCGTCGATGCGGCGCAGCGCCTCGTCGGGCGCATCGGTTTGGGCGACACCTGCTTCGGAGGCGAGGCCGGTCTTTTGCGCCGTGTCGACGATCAGTTTTGCCAGGCGGTCGCGGCGACGGCGGTCGAGGCCGTCGGCCTGGGCATATTCGTCGACGAGGCGTTCGAGCTTGTGCTGCCCTTCGTCGAGGCCGGCACCGGTCAGCGGCGGCGGCAGATGGCCAAGCGTGACGGCGGCGATACGCCGCTTCGCCTGCGCCGCTTCGCCGGGATTGGAGACGATGAAGGGATAGATGACGGGCAGCGAGCCGGTGACGATCTCGGGGAAGCAGTTTTGTGAGAGCGCAACCGTCTTGCCGGGCAGCCATTCCAGCGTGCCATGGGCGCCGACATGGATGAGAGCATGGATGCGGAGCGATTTGCGCAGCCACAGGCCGAAGGCCAGCAGATCGTGGCGCGGCGGCAGCGTCGGGTCGTGGTAATCGGCGCGCCGGTCGGCCGAGCGGCCGCGGTCGGGGGCGAGAGCGACAGTGATGTTGCCGAAGGTGGCGGCGCGGAAGGGGAAGCCGCTCTTACCCTCCCCCTTGTGGGGAGGGTGGCCCGCAGGGCCGGGTGGGGGTGGTGCACCGCTACCCCCACCCCGTTTCGCGCCATCCGCTTCGCGAATGTCGCGAACCGACCCTCCCCACAAGGGGGAGGGTGAAGGAGCGCCCCATGCCGCCTCGACTGCAGCCAGTGCGTCAGCCGGCAAATCCTTTGAGAAGTCCAGATACTCTTCCAGCCCCAGCCCACCATCGCCCCGCTCCAACGAATCCAGCAACCCACGCGGCGTTTGCGGAATCCCTTCAACCCGATAGCCCTGCTCCTTCAGGTCATGCAGCATCGCCAGCACGCTCGACGGCACATCCAAACCCACGGCGTAACCGGTGCGGCCGGGCGCACTCGGGTAATCCGGTATGAGGATCGCCAAGTTGCGCGTCGCCCGGGGCGTCTGCTGCAGCTTGATGAACGCCGCCACGCGCTCCGCCACTTGCGCCACGCGATCCGGTTCCGGGCGGTTGGCGAAGGCGCGGTGGCCGAGCGCCGGGTCGGTCTCGCTCTCGCCCTTGAAGGAAATCGCGCCGGCGAGGATGCGGCCGTCGAGTTCGGGCAGCACGACATGCATGGCGAGGTCGGCGGGCGCCAGGCCGCGCTGGTTGTTGTCCCAGACGTCGCGGCGGGTGGTGGCGACGATGACCTGGAAGACAGGCACGCCGGCGCGGTCGAACAGGGTTTGGACGCCGGGTTCGGCGCCGGAGGCGAAGGCGGTTGCGGTGATGATGGCGGCGGGGTTGAGCGCGGCCAGAGCAGTTTCGACGAAGGCCAGGGAGGTCGGGTCTTTGAGGCTGGAGACGAAGATCGGGACCGGTCTCATGCCGCGCTGGCGGAGTGCATCAAAGAGGGCATCGATTGGCGCGACATCGGCGGCCAGCAGCATCGAGCGGTAGAAGAGGATGGGGATGATGGGAGAGTTGATGTTGTCTGCGCCGAGTTCCCGCCCACCCCCCTCTGTCCTGCCGGACATCTCCCCCGCAAGGGGGGAGATTGTGCTCTCATCGACGCTTTCGCCAATCGGGGATGTTGCAGAGGAATCTATTATCGGCTGGGCAGAAAAAGTGCCGAGGTCCGCGCCGGCTGATCTCCCCCCTTGCGGGGGAGATGTCCGGCAGGACAGAGGGGGGTGTGAAGGAACGCCGACATCGGCCAAATCCAACTTGCCTACGACGCCGCAGCCTGGCTCGTAATAGCCAGCTTTCGGCACGCTGACCGGCTCAGCCGCCGCCACATCGGACCCAGCCAACCCCGCTAGCCGCTGCACCAGCGCCGTCATATTCTCCGGGCCACCCTCGCGGAAATAACCAAGCAGGCCGTCCAACTCCTCGCGCGGCAGCGTCGAGGCTTCGATCAGCCTGAGATCCTCGTCGTGGCTTTCACCAGGCAGCAGCGCCAGCTTGATGCCGTTCGCACGGGCAGTCGCGGCAAGCTGGTCGCAGCCATAGCGCCACCAGTCGTAGCCGCCGAGGATGCGCACCAAAATCACCTTGGCGTGGCGGGCGACGCTGTCGAACCAGAGGTCCACGGACATGGGATGGCGCAGGTCGCGCAGCGCCGCCAGCCGCATCGACGGCAGGCGGGCGGCATCGGCCTTCCAGGCCGCCGCGAGGCCGGCGAGGTCGCTGTCGGTGAAGGACAGCGCCACGATATCCGCCGGCGTCTGCCGGAGATCAACCGGCTCGGCGAGATCGTCGAGCGAGGCGGAGGTCGTGGTGAGTATGTGCATCGCGGCTCGTGCCTGAGATCAACCGGCGAGTATACGCTCGATCGCCGGACGGTTCAGCCCCTTCAGGCCAATGACGACGAGACGCGAGCGGCGATCGTCCTCGGCCGTCCAGGCGCGGTCATAGTAATGGTTGACGCGTGGGCCGACGGCCTGCAGCAAAAGCCGCATCGGCTTGCCGCCGACGTCGACGAAGCCTTTTACACGCAACACGTTTTCCTGTTCGGCGGCGGTGGCGACGCGCTTGGCCAGGTCGTCGGGATTGGCGATCGAGGGGATGTCGACGATGAAGGTGTCGAAATCGTCATGCTCATGATCGAAAGCGCCGTCGTGATGCGACTTGCGGTTCTCGATGTCGTCTTCGACGGCGAGACCGAGGCCAAGCAGCACCGACGGGTCGACCTTGCCATGCGCAGTCGGCACGATTTTTACCGCGCGGGCGGAATGTTCATTGATGATGGCGTTGGCGCGGGCCGAACCGGGGGCGTCCATCAGATCGCTCTTCGACAGGATGATCAAATCGGCGCAGGCGATCTGGTCCTCGAACACTTCTTCGACAGGATCGTCATGGTCGAGCGTCTCGTCCTGAGCGCGCTGTGCCTGCAAAGCGTCCATGTCGTTGGCGACGCGGCCTTCGGCCAGCGCCGGGCCGTCTACCACGGCGATGACACCGTCGACGGTTACCCGGCTCTTCACGCTCGGCCACTGGAACGCCTGGACCAGCGGCTTGGGCAGAGCCAGGCCCGAGGTCTCGATCAGGATGTGGTCAACCTTCGGTGTCAGCGCGAGGATCTTGTCGAGGGCGGGCACGAAATCGTCGGCGACTGTACAGCAGATGCAGCCATTGGCCAGTTCGACGATGTTTTCCTCGGGGCAGGTGTCGATGCCGCAGCCTTTCAGGATTTCCCCGTCGATGCCGATGTCGCCGAACTCGTTGACGATGATGGCGATGCGCTTGCCGCCGGCATTTTCCAGGAGATGGCGGACCAGCGTCGTCTTGCCGGCGCCGAGGAAGCCTGTAACGACAGTGCAGGGAACACGGGAGAGGTTGGCGGCCGGGTTTGAAGCGTTCATCGTCAGTCCTTCAGCATGTCGAGGGGTGGGATGCGGGCAACGAGGCCGCGCTTGAGGCTATCGGGCCGGCTGCGCCACGGGATGAGGCCGTCGGCCGAAGTCGCGAAGAGCTTTGCGCCGGTAACGAGGTCGGCGCCGCTGGTTGCGGTCAGATCGCCGAAGACATAGCTCCAGCAGCCATCGCGCAGGATCGCGGCGCTGAGGCGGCGCTTGCAATTGCCGAGACATTCGGCGGTGCGGACCCGGATATCGCCGGCAGCGGCGCGGCGTGTGTCCTCAGCCAGCAATTCGCCGGCGCGCGGATGGGCGTCGGAACCGGTCTCATCGCGGCAGGAGGCGCAGACGATGACGGTCACGCCGGTCAGGGCGTCGTTGTCCCCGGACGCAATGTCCGCTGTGCCAGCCGAAAAACTGCTGTTCTGGTCCAAAAACCGTGCTCCTTGCCCGGAAACCCGCCAGGCGATCGGATACTTTGTCTCAGACGGCAGGTCTCCTGGCTCGCGGGTCGTCGCCTTGGTTAGCCGCCTTCCCGGTGTTACCCAGTGGCTTTCGGCCTTGGCTCGTCGCTTACAGTTGCGGGGACAGCCGCGGATTTGGGACCGAAATCCCGCACCGCATTCCCTCTTGGCCCTTGCCGTTGCGGGCAGGGGACCGTCTGCAGCGGATTTAGGCTTTTGCGGGCGGCGGTGTCAACGCACGGCTACGACATGGCGATGTCGGCAGGGGCTGTCATGTCCCGGCTTCCGGCAGTGCCAGGATGACCTGTCGGATAGCTTGATAGCCATCGCTATAGTCCCAGTCATGACCGACAGCCAGATTCTGTCCCTCATGCCAAACCGCGTTGTCCAGAAGGACTTCGGCACTAATCAGCGTGCCCTTCAAGCCTGCCAGAAAGGTCCGGACAAAATGGCTTCCGGGGGGTACCGAAGCTGTGAACAGCTTTTCCAGCTTGGCATAGAATGCTGGATAGCCTGGTGTCAGCGAGCATAGCTCGGTTGTGGCCTGGGAAATGACCGGGCCGCTATAGATTTTCCAGCGGGCATCTTTTCGCCAGATCTTCCAACTGGCGCTGCTTCGCTGCCAAAGCTCTATTTCGGCCTGCATGTTCTCGCAGACGTGATCGGCCAGTCCCTCAATGGCCACATGGAAAACACCACGGAGAAACTTTTCAAACGCCTGGTTCAGTTCCTGTTCGCGCGTGTCGCCGAAGCCAGCAAAGGATTCAATGACCGGCTGAACATCAAGCAGCGGAGAAAAAATGTAGATTTCCAGGACCAGCCGGTCAGAACTCGTCTCGAACACCTCAGCCTCAAACCGAAGCTGCTTCGATTGGAGCATGACGTCCCTATCTCTGCGGACTGCATCTATTCCATGCGCAATGAGGGCGCCATGGATCATGTCGAGCACTTTGTCCGATGCCATTGCACAACCTACGAGGCTTATTGAGGCGTCTATGACAGACGCTGCAAGGGTTGGCCATCTCTCTCGCTAGCCAATGCCGGCCCCAGATTGCCGGCCGGCGTCACTTCGATGCGCTCAAGGCCAAGCCAGCCCTGCATCTCCTTTAGTTCCTCGAAAAGCTGTGCGGTGGTCTCAGGCGGTGCGCCTGCTTCGGCATAGGCGGCGTGGACGCGTAAGACACTCGCAGGCCGGTCGGCCTTGAGGTCGACGCGGGCGACGATCTTGTCGCCGAGCAAGAAAGGCAGCACGTAATAGCCATATTGCCGCTTGTCGGCCGGGGTGTAGATCTCGATGCGGTAGCGGAAATCGAAGAGACGCTCGGTGCGCGCGCGCTCGAAGACCACCGGATCGAAGGGGGCCAGCAAGGCGCGGGCCTCGATCTTTCGCGGCAGGCGGGCGTCCCTATAGAGGTAAGCCGGCTTGTCCCAGCCTTCGACGTTTACCGGCAGCAACTCGCCCATCTCGACCAGTTCCTCCAACCGGCCCTTCATGTCGGCCGGCGACAAGCGGAAATAATCGCGCAGGTCACCCGACGTCGCGATGCCGTGGGCGCGGGCGGAAATGCGCAGCAATTCGCGGTGCGCGTCCTCGGCCGCCGGCACCGGCAGGTCGAGGATCGCCTGCGGCAGCACGCGCTCGGGCAGGTCGTAGAAACGCTCGAAGCCACGGCGGTGCGCCGTGGTGATGCGTCCGGCCCAGAAGAGCCATTCGAAGGCGTGCTTGGCGTGGCTCCAGCCCCACCAGCCGCCCGAACCTTTCTGGCCCTCCAGTGCCGAAGCGGCAATCGGGCCGCGCTCGGCGACCGCGCGGTAGATCTCTTCGATATAGGCGGCGTGCTCGCGGCCCCATTTGGCGAGGCCCAGATACATTTCGTCGCCGCTTTCAGCGCGCTGCATGCGCCAGCGCATCAGTGGGTAGGTCTCGACCGGCAGGAACGAGGCCTCATGCGCCCAGTACTCGAACACGGTGCGCTTGCGGGTGATTGCGGCATTGTCGAGCAGGGTGAGCGGGTAGGGGCCAAGGCGCGAATAGAGCGGCATATAGTGGGCGCGCACCACGGCGCTGACGGAATCGATCTGCAGCAGGCCGGTGCGCGACAGCACGCGGGCGAGGTGGCGGCGATCGGGCGTGCCGCCCGGGCGCGGATCGAGAAATCCTTGCGCGGCGAGCGCGATGCGCCTGGCCGTCGGGAGTGAGATTTTGTCCTTCGTCAAAGTGTCTTGCCTCGAACCATTTTCCCGACTTTAGCCGGCGATTCCGGTGATGCTAGCAGGCAAATGGCGGGAGATGTGTCAGGAGACAAAAGTGGAGTGAAAGATGAAGGAAATCAAACAGGAGGAGATCGGACCAGTTTTTCCCGGCCTGCCGTCCAGCACTGTCTTTTGAACAAGGTTTGACTTGCTTCGCTGAAAGCCGTGCGCTAACCCTCGCCGCGTTGCAGCAAAGGCACCTAAAACGGTTCAGCGGTTAAACTGTCGCGCTTCCGCATTAGGGTTGGTTGCTGTAATCAAAGTGGATTGGCCGCCAACGGAAAGCCGAGCATGAACGTACTCCTCAGTTCATACCTGCCCATCGTCCTCTTCATCGCCGTGGCCGCGGTTGTAGGCCTGGCGCTTATCATCGCGCCGTTTCTGGTGGCTTATCGCAATCCCGATCCGGAGAAGCTTTCCGCCTACGAGTGCGGGTTCAACTCGTTCGACGATGCCCGGATGAAATTCGACATCCGCTTCTACCTGGTGTCGATCCTGTTCATCATCTTCGATCTGGAAGTGGCCTTCCTGTTTCCGTGGGCGGTGTCGTTCTCGAAGATCGGCATGCTCGGTTTCTGGTCGATGATGGTGTTTTTGGCGGTGCTGACCATCGGCTTTGCCTATGAGTGGAAAAAAGGAGCGCTGGAATGGGATTGAACGACAGTTCCGGAACGCTCGTCGCGCCGAAGCCCAAAGGCCTGATCGACCCCAATACCGGACGTCCGGTCGGTTCCGACGATCCGTTCTTCCTCGAGATCAACAATGAACTGGCCGACAAGGGTTTTCTGGTCACCTCGACCGAGGCGCTGATCACCTGGGCACGCAGCGGCTCGCTGATGTTCATGACCTTCGGTCTCGCCTGCTGTGCCGTCGAGATGATCCACACCTCGATGCCGCGCTATGATTCGGAGCGGTTTGGCGTGGCTCCTCGCGCGTCGCCGCGCCAGTCGGACATAATGATCGTGGCGGGAACGCTGACCAACAAGATGGCCCCCGCTTTGCGCAAGGTCTACGACCAGATGCCGGAGCCGCGCTACGTCATCTCGATGGGCTCCTGCGCCAATGGCGGCGGCTATTATCACTATTCCTATTCGGTGGTGCGCGGCTGCGACCGCATCGTGCCGGTCGACATCTATGTGCCCGGCTGCCCGCCGAGCGCCGAAGCGCTGCTCTACGGCATTCTTCTCCTGCAGAAGAAGATCCGCCGCACCGGCACGATCGAACGGTAGACCCATGGCCGCATCCCTGAGCGAACTGTCGACCTATCTCGGCGAAAAGCTGCCGGGCCGCGTCACCGATGCGGTGCTTGCCTATGGCGAACTGACGATCTCGGTTGCTACAGACAATCTGATCGAGGTGACAAGCTTCCTGCGTGACGATTCGGGCTGCCAGTTCATTTCGATCATCGATATCTGCGGCGCCGACTACCCGTCGCGCGTCAAGCGTTTCGATGTCGTCTATCATTTGCTTTCGCCGAAGCAGAATTTGCGCATCCGCATCAAGGTGCAGGCCGACGAAGAGACGCTGGTGCCGTCGCTCACCGCTGTCTATCCCGGCGCCGACTGGTATGAGCGCGAAGCCTACGATCTCTATGGCGTGCTGTTCTCCGGCCATCCGGACCTGCGCCGCATCCTCACGGATTACGGTTTCGAGGGCCATCCCCTGCGCAAGGACTTCCCGCTGACAGGTTTCGTCGAGGTGCGCTACGACGACGAAGCCAAGCGCGTGATCTACGAGCCGGTGGAATTGAAGCAGGAATTCAGGAACTTCGATTTTCTCTCGCCATGGGAAGGGACGGACTACGTCCTGCCGGGCGATGAGAAGGCGAAACAGTGAGTAGGAAGTAGTGAGTAGTCAGTAGGAAAAGATTTGGAGCAACGGATCGAATCTTATCGCGACTTGAAGGTGTGGCAATCGGCGATGACGCTTGCTGAGGATTGCTACCGTTTCACCAAAGAGTTTCCGAGGGATGAGATTTACGGCATGACCTCTCAGATGCGCCGATCGGCGGTTTCGGTCGCAGCGAACGTCGCGGAGGGATACGGTCGGGAGAACAGAGGGTCGTTCGTTCAATTTTTGCGCATGGCGCAAGGCTCGTTGAAGGAACTGGAGACGCACATACTGCTGGCATGTCGGGTTGGCCTGCTGCGAAAAGACAATGAGATTGAGCTGCTGCTGCGATGCGAAGAGATTGGAAAAATGATGAGATCTCTTATCCCAACGGTGCAGGCCAAGCAGGCGGAATGAAGCAGGCATTGAGATTGATGATCACTACTCACTACTCACTACTGACTCTTCGCCAGAGGCGCCAGAATGGCTGAAACCTCCGTCCGCAACTTTAACATCAACTTCGGACCGCAGCACCCTGCGGCGCACGGTGTTTTGCGTCTTGTGCTGGAGCTCGACGGCGAAGTGGTCGATCGCGTCGATCCGCATATCGGCCTGCTCCATCGCGGCACCGAAAAGCTGATCGAGCACAAGACCTACCTGCAGGCCGTGCCCTATCTCGACCGGCTCGATTATTGCGCGCCGATGAACCAGGAGCATGCCTTCGCGCTCGCCACCGAGCGGTTGCTCGGCATCGAGGTGCCGAAGCGCGGCCAGCTGATCCGCGTGCTCTATTCCGAGCTCAGCCGCATCATGTCGCACATCCTCAATGTGACGACGCAGGCGCTGGATATCGGCGCGCTGACGCCGCCGCTGTGGGGTTTCGTCGAACGCGAAAAGCTGATGGTGTTTTATGAGCGCGCTTCCGGTTCGCGCATGCACGCGGCCTATTTCCGTCCGGGCGGTGTGCACCAGGATCTGCCGGCGAAGCTGGTCGAGGACATCGGCAAGTGGATCGACCCGTTCCTGAAGTCGCTTGACGACCTCGACAAGCTGCTTACCGGCAACCGCATCTTCAAGCAACGCAATGTCGATATCGGTATCGTGTCGCTGGCCGACGCCTGGGCCTGGGGTTTTTCCGGCGTCATGGTGCGCGGCTCGGGTGCTGCCTGGGATTTGCGCAAGTCGCAGCCCTATGAATGCTATTCCGAGATGGATTTCGACATCCCGATCGGCAAGAACGGCGACTGCTACGACCGTTATCTCGTGCGCATGGAAGAAATGCGCCAGTCGGCCAAGATCATGCGTCAGTGCGTCGACCTTCTGCTCGGCAAGGAGAGCACCGGGCCGGTGTCGAACCTCGACGGCAAGGTGGTGCCGCCCAAGCGCCAGGCGATGAAGCGCTCGATGGAAGCGCTGATCCATCATTTCAAGCTCTATACTGAGGGTTACCGCGTGCCGGCGGGCGAGGTCTATGCCGCGGTCGAGGCGCCGAAGGGCGAGTTCGGCGTCTATCTCGTCTCCGACGGCACCAACAAGCCCTACCGCTGCAAGCTGCGCGCGCCCGGCTTCGCGCATCTGCAAGCCATGGATTTCCTCTGCCGTGGCCACATGCTGGCCGACGTCACTGCCGTCCTGGGTTCCCTCGACATCGTGTTTGGTGAGGTCGATCGCTAAATGTCAGTCCGCCGTCTCGCAGAAGCAAGCGTCCAGCCAGCCACCTTCGCCTTCAACCGGGCGAATGCGGCGGTTGCGAAGCAATGGATCAAGAAATATCCGAAGGGCCGCGAGCAGTCGGCGATCATTCCCTTGCTGATGATTGCGCAGGAGCAGGAAGGCTGGGTCACCAAGGCGGCGATCGAGACGATTTCGGACATGCTCGGCATGCCGCGCATTCGCGGGCTCGAAGTCGCGACCTTCTACACGCAGTACCAGCTCAATCCGGTCGGCACGCGCGCGCATATCCAGGTCTGCGGCACCACGCCCTGCATGCTGCGCGGCTCGGAAGCGCTGATGGATGTGTGCCGCTCGAAAATCCATCACGACCAGTTCCACACCAACGACAAGGGCACGCTGTCGTGGGAGGAGGTCGAATGCCTCGGCGCCTGCGTCAACGCGCCGATGGTGATGGTCTTGAAGGACACGTTCGAGGATCTGACGCCTGAGCGGCTGGCCGAAATCATCGATCTTTATGATGCAGGCAAGGGCGCCTCGGTTCCCACGGGACCGCAAAACGGCAGAACCGGCTCGGAGCCGGCGCCTGGCCTGACGACGCTGAAGAGCGAAAAGGCGATCCTCAAAGCGACGCGCGACAAGGAAGCCAGGGCGGCGAGCAAGGCTGCCCACGCGGCGCCCGACGCGATCATTGCAGCGCCTGTTCCGGCGCCTGCCGCTCCTGCAGCGGCCGCCCCGGTGGCGCCATCCAACGCCGGCAAGCCGAAAACCGATGCGCCGGAAACCAGCTCGGCGTTGAAGTCGCCCTCCAGGGCCAAGGTTGCACCGGCGGCGGAAAAAGCGGCGAGCGTCCCGGCGCCCCTGCATTCGGCCGCCAACGCCAACACCGCGGCGCCTGAAGTCGAGAAGGTCGCCAAGCAGCGTAATGGCCCGAAGACCACCGCCACGCCGGCAACTGCCTTCACTGCGCCGGAATTCAAGGCGCCAGCGGTCAAGGCCGCGGTGGCCCCGGCCGTCAAGGCGCCGGCAGCCAGGCCCGCAAAGCCGTCGCTCGAGGACAAGAACCGTCCGGCCGGAATCGACAGGCCGGCTGCGGTCGACGATCTCAAGCTGATCTCGGGCATTGGCCCGAAGATCGAGGGCATCCTTCATTCCCTTGGCATCTTCACCTTCACACAGGTCGCATCCTGGAATAAGGCCGAGCGCGACTGGGTGGATGGATATCTCGCTTTCCAGGGCCGCATCGAGCGCGACGACTGGGGCAAGCAGGCCAAGGCGCTCGCCAAGGGCGGCGTCGCCGAATACATCCGCGTCTTCGGCAAGGAGCCACGTTGATGGCTGAAGCGCAAAGCACCGGATCTTTGCTGACGCTGCGCAGCATTGTCATCGGCGTTGTCTGCATCGCTGCTGCCAACATCCTTCTGGAGGGGCTTCGGCGCCTCGTCGAATTGCCGTTTTCGGATACCCTGGAATCGATGGCCGCGACCGGCATGGGCGTGCTGGTGTGGTTCTCGATCGTCTTGCGGGGAAAGAGGTAAGTCATGCTGGCTGACAAAGACCGCATCTTCAACAACATCTACGGCCTGTTCGATAAGTCGCTGGCCGGCGCCATGGCGCGCGGCGCCTGGGACAACACGCCCGGCATCATCGCCAAGGGGCGCGAGTGGATCGTCAACGAGATGAAGGCGTCCGGCCTGCGCGGCCGTGGCGGCGCCGGCTTCCCGACCGGGCTGAAATGGTCGTTCATGCCCAAGCAGAGCGATGGAAGGCCGAGTTATCTCGTTGTCAACGCCGACGAATCCGAGCCCGGCACGTGCAAGGACCGCGATATCCTGCGCAACGATCCGCACACCCTGGTCGAGGGCTCGTTCATCGCCGGCTTCGCCATGGGCGCGGTCGCCGCCTACATCTATGTGCGCGGCGAGTTCATCCGTGAGCGCGAGGCGCTGCAGCGCGCCATCGACGAGGCCTACGAGGCCAGGCTGATCGGCAAGAACAACACGTCCGGATACGATTTCGACATCTACATGCATCACGGCGCCGGCGCCTATATATGTGGCGAGGAAACAGCACTTCTGGAAAGCCTCGAAGGCAAGAAGGGCCAGCCCCGGCTGAAGCCGCCATTCCCGGCCAATGTCGGCTTGTACGGTTGTCCGACAACCGTGAACAATGTCGAGTCGATTGCGGTGGCGCCGACCATTTTGCGCCGTGGCGCCGCCTGGTTCTCGTCCTTTGGCCGGCCCAACAATGTCGGCACCAAGCTGTTTTGCATCTCGGGTCACGTCAACAATCCGTGCACCGTCGAAGAGGCGATGTCGATCCCGTTCCGCGAGCTGATCGAAACCCATTGCGGCGGCATTCGCGGCGGCTGGGACAATCTCCTGGCGGTCATTCCGGGCGGCGCTTCGGTGCCGCTGGTGCCGGCCGAGCAGATCATCGATGCGCCGATGGATTTCGATGCTTTGCGCGACCTGAAATCCGGCCTCGGCACGGCGGCTGTCATCGTCATGGACAAATCGACCGATATCGTGAAGGCGATCGCCAGGCTTTCCTATTTCTACAAGCATGAGAGCTGCGGCCAGTGCACGCCATGCCGCGAAGGCACCGGCTGGATGTGGCGGGTGATGGAGCGGCTGGTGCGCGGCGAGGCGCAGAAGCGCGAGATCGACATGCTGCTCGACGTCACCAAACAGGTGGAGGGTCATACGATCTGCGCGCTGGGCGATGCCGCGGCATGGCCGATCCAGGGCCTGATGCGGCATTTCCGCGGCGAGGTGGAGCGGCGCATCGACGAGTTTTCGCGCAACGCGCACCGGGCCGAACCGGTGATGGTGGCTGCTGAGTAGATTGAAATCGGGCGCAAGCCCCGGACGGAAATATAGGGGCGGGGCTGACGAAGAAACGACCAGGAGATGTCTATGGCGCCCTATTCGAACCCTTTGATGCCCAATTTGGACCAGCTTGAGAAGATGAACCAGGATTTGACAAGGATGATGCCGAAGGAGATGGCCAGCGCCGTCAACCTTCTCGCGCATCCTGTCGCTGGTGCCGCCGCGATGTCGGCGCTGGGCTTCGGCCTTGCCAACCATGCCTTTGGCGTGTGGCTAGGCGCCTTGTCGGGTGCTGCCGAGGCATCGCAGCGGATTTTCCAGCCGATCATCGACGATTTCGAACAGCGCAGCCAAGGGTTCGCCGAGACCGCCCCCGCCACCAAGGCGCGCGCGGCGACCAGAACCCTGATCGCCGAGGCGCAGAGTTTTGCCCAGGATGTGACCGATATTGCCGCTCGCACCGTCGATGCCGAGCCGGAGAAGACCGATGCCGTCGCCGAAGGCGCGACGATCGGATTGATGCCGGAGGATTTCAGACAGCCCAAGGCCGTGGCTCGTCCGGCCAAGCCGTCGGATCTCAAGGCGATCACCGGCGTTGGACCGAAGCTGGAAAAAGTGCTGAACGGCCTCGGCATCTGGACCTTTGCCCAGATCGCCGCCTGGGCGCCGGAAGAGATCGCCTGGGTCGAGGACTACCTGTCGCTCACCGGCCGTATCGGCCGCGACGAGTGGACCCGCCAGGCCGCGGCGCTGACGCTGGCCGCCAAGGCGAAGAAGTAGGGGTGGCAGGCATGGAGATCCACGACAGGAGCGATGTTCTCGATGTGCGCAATGCCATCGTCAGCAACTCCAGATTTGACGATGTGAACTTGTCGAACACGCAGTTTCACAACGTCGACCTGTCGGCGGCCGTGGTGGACGACGCGAACCTCTCGAACGCGTTTTTCGGCAATGTGAATATGAGCAATCTGAAGATAGAAAACGCTGAAGTCGCCGGCATGATGATCAATGGCATCAGGCTGAGCGATCTGTTTCAGGCATATGAGACGGCGCAGACCGCCGGGGGCAATTGATGGCAAAGCTCAAGGTCGACGGGAAAGAGATCACTGTACCCGACCACTACACGCTGCTGCAGGCAGCCGAGGACGCCGGCGCGGAAGTGCCGCGCTTCTGCTTCCATGAGCGGCTGTCGATCGCCGGCAATTGCCGCATGTGCCTGATCGAGGTGAAGGGCGGGCCGCCGAAGCCGCAGGCCTCCTGCGCCATGAATGTGCGCGACCTCCGTCCGGGACCCAATGGCGAGGCGCCTGAAATCTTCACCAACACGCCGATGGTCAAGAAGGCCCGCGAAGGCGTGATGGAATTCCTCTTGATCAACCATCCGCTGGATTGCCCGATCTGCGACCAGGGCGGCGAATGCGACCTGCAGGACCAGGCGATGGCCTTCGGCGTCGATTCCTCGCGCTATCACGAGAACAAGCGCGCGGTCGAAGACAAGTATATCGGCCCATTGGTCAAGACGGTTATGAACCGCTGCATCCACTGCACGCGCTGCGTCCGCTTCACCACGGAAGTTGCGGGCATTTCCGAGCTTGGCCTGATCGGCCGCGGCGAGGATGCCGAGATCACCACCTATCTCGAAAGCGCCATGACCTCGGAGCTGCAGGGCAATGTCATCGACCTCTGCCCGGTCGGCGCGCTGACCTCCAAGCCTTTCGCCTTCCAGGCACGGCCGTGGGAGCTGACCAAGACAGAATCCATCGACGTCATGGACGCCGTCGGCTCGGCAATCCGCGTCGACAGCCGTGGCCGCGAGGTGATGCGCATCCTGCCGCGCGTCAATGAAGCGGTGAACGAGGAGTGGATTTCCGACAAGACCCGCTTCATATGGGACGGATTGCGCACGCAGCGCCTCGACCGCCCCTATGTCCGCAAGGACGGAAAGTTGGCGCCGGCCAGCTGGGCCGAAGCGTTCGTTGCGATCAGGGATGCGGCGTCGAATGCTGCGCCCGAGAAAATCGGCGCGATTGCGGGCGATCTTGCCGCCGTCGAGGAAATCTACGCACTGAAGCAGCTTATGGCTGCGTTGGGCTCAAGGAACACCGATTGCCGCCAGGACGGCGCCGCACTCGATCCCGCGCTCGGCCGCGCCAGCTACATCTTCAACCCGACCATCGAGGGCATCGAGCAGGCCGACGCGGTGCTGATCATCGGCGCCAATCCGCGCTTCGAGGCCTCGGTGCTCAATGCCCGCATCCGCAAACGCTGGCGGATCGGCAATCTGCCGGTCGGCGTCATCGGCGAGGTCGGCGACACGCGTTACGACTACGAACAGCTCGGCGCCGGTCCGGAGTCGCTGAAAGACCTGGCCGACGGCAATGGCAAGTTCTTCCAGGTGCTGAAGAAGGCGACGCATCCGCTGATCATCGTCGGCCAGGGCGCGCTGTCGCGTGCCGACGGCGCGGCGGTGCTCGGCCAGGCGGCGAAACTCGCCACCGCCGTCAACGCTGCCCGCGCCGACTGGAACGGCTTTGCCGTGCTGCACACTGCAGCCGCGCGCGTCGGCGGTCTCGATGTCGGCTTCGTGCCTGGCAGGGGCGGCAAGAACGTTGCCGGCATGCTGGGTGAGAGCGAGGTTCTGTTCCTGCTCGGCGCCGACGAGATCGACATGTCCAAGACCGGCGGCGCCTTCGTCGTCTATGTCGGAACGCATGGCGACGCCGGTGCGCACCGCGCCAATGTCATCCTGCCGGGAGCCGCTTACACCGAAAAGTCCGGCACCTATGTCAACACCGAGGGACGCGTGCAGCAGACCAACCGCGCGGGCTTCGCGCCGGGCGACGCGCGCGAAGACTGGGCGATCCTGAGGGCATTGTCCGATGTGCTGGGCAAGAAACTACCCTTCGATTCGCTGCAGCAGTTGCGCGCCAAACTCTATGGCGAATACCCGCATCTCGCCCGCATCGATCATGTCGAAGCCGGCAATGCCGATGACGTCGCTAGGGTGGCGAAGCTCGGCGGGCGGCTGAACAAGGGCACTTTCACCTCGCCGGTCACGGATTTCTATCTGACCAACCCGATTGCGCGGGCCTCCGCCGTCATGGCGGAATGCTCGGCGCTGGCGAAAAACGGCTTCAGGCAGGCGGCAGAGTAGACATGGACACCTTCTTCTCCTTCTACGTGCTGCCGACGCTGATCATCCTTTTAAAGTCGGTCGTGCTGATCGTCGTTTTGCTGATCGGGGTTGCCTACCTGCTTTACGCCGACCGCAAGATCTGGGCGGCGGTGCAATTGCGCCGCGGCCCGAACGTCGTCGGCCCGTGGGGCACGCTGCAGGCTTTCGCCGATCTGCTGAAATTCGTCTTCAAGGAACCGGTCATTCCGTCCGGCGCCAACAAGGGCGTGTTCCTGCTGGCGCCGCTGGTGTCGGCCGTGCTGGCAATCTCGGCCTGGGCGGTCATTCCCGTCAATGCGGGCTGGGGGATCGCCAACGTCAATGTCGGCATCCTCTACGTCTTCGCCATCTCCTCGCTCGAGGTCTACGGCGTGATCATGGGCGGCTGGGCGTCCAACTCGAAATACCCGTTCCTCGGCGCGCTGCGCTCGGCGGCGCAGATGGTGTCCTACGAAGTCTCGATCGGCTTCGTCATCGTCACCGTGCTGCTCTGCGTCGGCTCGCTCAACCTGTCGGACATCGTGCTGTCGCAGCAGGATGGGCTGGGCACCAAGCTTGGCCTGCCCAACAGCTTCCTCGACTGGCACTGGCTGGCGCTGTTCCCGATGTTCGTCATTTTCTTCATCTCGGCCCTGGCCGAGACCAACCGCCCGCCCTTCGACCTGGTGGAAGCCGAGTCGGAACTCGTCGCCGGCCATATGGTCGAATACTCCTCGACGCCGTTCCTGTTGTTCTTCCTCGGCGAATATGTCGCCGTGGTGATGATGTGCGCGCTGGCCACCATCCTGTTCCTCGGCGGCTGGCTGCCGCCCTTCGACTTCGCCCCCTTCACCTGGGTGCCCGGCGTGATCTGGTTCGTGCTCAAGATCTGCCTGATGTTCTTCATGTTCTCCATGGTGAAGGCCTTCGTGCCGCGCTACCGATACGACCAGCTGATGCGGCTGGGCTGGAAAGTGTTCCTGCCGATCTCCCTGTTCATGGTCGTTGCCACCGCGGCCTTCCTCAAAATCACGGGGTTTGCGTGATGTCCGCTTTTGGCCAGGCCGCAAAATCGCTGCTGCTGCAGGATTTCGTCAGCGCCTTCTTCCTGTCGATGCGCCAGTTCTTCGCGCCGAAGGAAACGATCAACTATCCGCACGAGAAAGGGCCGACCAGCCCGCGCTTCCGTGGCGAGCATGCGCTGCGCCGCTATCCCAATGGCGAGGAACGCTGCATCGCCTGCAAATTGTGCGAAGCGATCTGTCCGGCGCAGGCGATCACCATCGAGGCCGGCCCGCGCCGCAATGACGGCACTCGCCGCACCGTGCGCTACGACATCGACATGGTGAAGTGCATCTATTGCGGCTTCTGCCAGGAAGCCTGCCCGGTCGACGCCATCGTCGAGGGGCCGAATTTCGAGTTCGCGACGGAGACGCGCGAAGAGCTTTACTACGACAAGGACAGGCTGCTGGCGAATGGCGACCGCTGGGAGCGCGAACTGGCGCGCAACATCTCGCTGGACTCGCCCTACCGCTGACATTTGACGCATGGACGGGGCGAGGGGCCTCGTCTAAGGACAACGCAACTTGCCGGCCGGAGGCGGTCGCAGAAATCAAACAGGACGGATGTCCTGTTTGGACAGGAACCCGGGGGATCCCCAATGCTGAGTGGACTAGAGGCGGCCTTTTTCTACCTCTTCGCCTTTGTCGCGGTGGCGTCGGCCTTCATGGTCATTTCGTCGCGCAACCCCGTGCATTCCGTGCTGTTCCTGATCCTGACCTTCTTCAACGCCGCCGGCCTGTTCATGCTGACCGGCGCCGAGTTCCTGGCGATGATCCTGCTTGTCGTCTATGTCGGCGCGGTCATGGTGCTGTTCCTGTTCGTCGTCATGATGCTCGATGTCGACTTCGCCGAGATGAAGGAAGGCGCCCTGCAATATGCGCCGATCGGCGCGCTGGTCGGGCTGATCCTGGCGGCCGAGCTGATCGTGGTGCTCGGCGGCTACACCTTCGCGCCGCAACTGGCCTCGACGGTCTCCAAACCCATCCCGGATCTTGCCGCGCGGACAAACACCGCAGCACTCGGCGACATCCTCTATACCGACTACCTCTACTACTTCCAGATTTCGGGCCTCATCCTGCTGGTCGCCATGATCGGCGCCATCGTCCTGACGCTGCGCCACAAGGAAGGGATCAAGCGGCAGTCGATCGCAGCCCAGGTCGGCCGCACGCCGGCGACAGGCATGGAAATCCGCAAGGTCAAGTCGGGCGAGGGGCTCTGAGATGGTCGTCGGCATCGCACATTACCTGACCGTATCGGCGATCCTGTTCACGCTCGGCGTGTTCGGCATCTTCCTGAACCGCAGGAACATCATCGTCATCCTGATGTCGATCGAGCTGATCCTTTTGGCGGTCAACATCAATTTCGTCGCCTTCTCGGCGGCATTGGGCGATCTCGTCGGCCAGGTGTTTGCCCTGTTCGTGCTGACGGTCGCGGCCGCCGAAGCGGCCATCGGTCTTGCCATTCTCGTCGTCTTCTTCCGCAACCGCGGCTCGATCGCGGTCGAAGACGTGAACCAGATGAAGGGTTGACGGGGCTAACATGTATCAAGCGATCGTCTTCCTTCCGCTGCTCGGCTTCCTGATTGTCGGCCTGTTCGGCAATGCGCTCGGCGCCAAGGCATCGGAATATATCACCTCGGGCTTCCTGGTGATCTCGGCCGTGCTGTCCTGGGTCGCCTTCTTCTCCGTCGGCTTCGGCGAAGGCGAGGTGTTCACCGTGCCGGTACTGCGCTGGATCCAATCCGGCGGCTTGGACGCGTCCTGGGCGCTCAGGATCGATACGCTGACGGTGGTCATGCTGGTGGTGGTCAACACGGTGTCGGCGCTGGTCCACATCTATTCGATCGGCTACATGCACCACGATCCGAACCGGCCGCGCTTCTTCGCCTATCTGTCGCTGTTCACCTTCGCCATGCTGATGCTGGTGACGGCGGACAATCTGGTGCAGATGTTCTTCGGCTGGGAAGGGGTGGGTCTCGCGTCCTATTTGCTGATCGGCTTCTGGTACAAGAAGCCGTCGGCCAATGCCGCTGCCATCAAGGCCTTCGTCGTCAACCGCGTCGGCGATTTCGGCTTTGCGCTCGGCATTTTCGGCGTCTTCGTTTTGTTCGGCTCGGTCAATCTCGGCACCATCTTCGCCAATGCCGCGACGTTCATTCCGGCTGAAGGCGCACCACAAGGCGCCGCCGTGCTGACCTTCCTCGGCTATGCACTGGACAAGCAGGCGGCCATGACCATCGTCTGCCTGCTGCTGTTCATGGGCGCCATGGGCAAGTCGGCGCAGGTGCCGCTGCACACCTGGCTGCCGGACGCGATGGAGGGCCCGACCCCGGTCTCGGCACTGATCCATGCCGCCACCATGGTCACGGCCGGCGTGTTCATGCTGGCGCGGCTGTCGCCGCTGTTCGAACTGTCGCATTCGGCGCTGACCGTGGTGACCTTCATCGGCGCCTTCACCGCCTTCTTCGCGGCGACCGTCGGCCTGGTCCAGAACGACATCAAGCGCGTCATCGCCTATTCGACCTGCTCGCAGCTCGGCTACATGTTCGTGGCGCTCGGCGTCGGCGCCTATGGCGCGGCGATTTTCCATCTGTTCACGCACGCCTTCTTCAAGGCGCTGCTGTTCCTGGGCTCGGGCTCGGTCATCCATGCCGTCTCCGACGAGCAGGACATGCGCAAGATGGGCGGCCTGCGGAAGCTCATTCCGAAGACCTACTGGATGATGGTGATCGGCACGCTGGCGCTGACCGGCGTCGGCATTCCGGTGACCGTCATCGGCACCGCCGGCTTCTTCTCCAAGGATGCCATCATCGAGGCTGCCTTTGCCGGCCACAATTCGGTCGCCGGCCTCGCTTTTGTCCTGCTGGTCATCGCCGCCTGCTTCACCTCCTTCTACTCCTGGCGGCTGATCTTCATGACCTTCCACGGCGAGCCGCGGGCGAGCCACGACGTCATGCACCATGTCCATGAATCGCCGCCGGTGATGCTGGTGCCGCTGTTCATCCTGGCCGCGGGCGCGCTGTTTGCCGGCGTTATCTTTCATGGCGCCTTCATCGGCGAAGCCTATGCCGAATTCTGGAAGGCGTCGCTGTTCACGCTGCCGGACAACCACATCCTGCACGAGATCCATGAATTGCCGCTGTGGGTCGAGCTGGCACCGTTCGTCGCCATGATCATCGGCTTTGCCGTCGCCTGGAAGTTCTACATCCGCTCGCCGGAACTGCCCCGGAGCGTCGCCGCCAACCATCGGCTGCTCTATGCCTTCCTGCTCAACAAATGGTACTTTGACGAGCTCTACGACGTCCTGTTCGTGCGGCCGGCAAAGGCGCTGGGCAGGTTCTTGTGGAAGACCGGCGACGGCACCATCATCGACGGGCTCGGTCCTGACGGCATTTCGGCGCGCGTCGTCGACGTCACCGACCGCGTCGTCAAGCTGCAGACCGGCTATCTCTATCACTATGCCTTCGCCATGCTGATCGGCGTGGCCGCACTCGTCACCTGGATGATGCTCTGATGACCGCCTGGCCAATCCTCTCGCTGGTCACCTTCCTGCCGCTCGTAGGTGTGCTGCTGATCCTGTTCATCAGGGATGACAGCCCGAATGCGCGTCGCAACATCCGCGCCATCGCGTTCACGACGACAGCGGCCACCTTCATCATCTCGCTGTTCATCTGGACCGGCTTCGACAATTCGCAAGCCGGCTTCCAGTTCGTCGAGAAATTTGCCTGGCTGGATTCCGGCATCTCCTACCATATGGGGGTCGACGGCATTTCGATGCTGTTCGTCATCCTGACGACGTTCCTGATGCCGCTCTGCATCCTGGCGTCGTGGGAAGCGATCGACAAGCGCGTCAAGGCCTACATGATTGCCTTCCTGCTCTTGGAAACGCTGATGATCGGCGTGTTCTGCGCGCTCGACATCGTGCTGTTCTACGTCTTCTTCGAGGCCGGCCTGATCCCGATGTTCATCATCATCGGCGTCTGGGGCGGCAAGCGCCGCGTCTATGCCTCGTTCAAGTTCTTCCTCTACACGCTGGCCGGCTCGGTGCTGATGCTGCTCGCCATCATGGCGATGTTCTTCCAGGCGGGCACCACCGACATCCCGACGCTGTTGACGCACAACTTCCCGGCCCACATGCAGACATGGCTATTTCTAGCCTTCTTCGCCTCCTTCGCGGTGAAGATGCCAATGTGGCCGGTGCACACCTGGCTGCCCGATGCGCACGTCGAAGCGCCGACGGCGGGCTCGGTGATCCTGGCGGGCATACTGTTGAAAATGGGCGGGTACGGCTTCCTGCGCTTCTCCCTGCCGATGTTCCCGCTGGCGTCGGAAATGTTCGCACCGCTGGTGTTCACGCTGTCGGTCGTCGCCATCATCTACACCTCGCTGGTGGCGCTGATGCAGGAGGACATGAAGAAGCTCATCGCCTATTCCTCCGTCGCCCATATGGGCTTCGTCACCATGGGCATCTTCGCCATGAACCAGGAAGGCGTGCAGGGCGCGATCTTCCAGATGCTGAGCCACGGCCTCGTCTCGGGCGCGCTGTTCCTGTGCGTCGGCGTCATTTACGACCGCATGCACACACGCGAGATCGACGCCTATGGCGGCTTGGTCAACAACATGCCGAAATACGCCACGGTGTTCCTGATCTTCACCATGGCCAATGTCGGCTTGCCGGGCACGTCAGGCTTCGTCGGCGAGTTCCTGACCATGCTCGGCGTGTTCCGGGTCAACACCTGGGTGGCTTTCTTCGCCGCCACCGGCGTCATCCTGTCGGCGGCCTACGCGCTCTGGCTCTACCGCCGGGTCATCTTCGGCGCGCTGACCAAGGAAAGCCTGAAGGGCCTGCTCGATCTGTCGACGCGCGAGAAGGCGATCATCTACCCGCTGGTCGTGCTGGTCATCTTCTTCGGCGTCTATCCCGCTCCCGTCTTCGATGCCACGGCCCAGTCGGTCAAGGCGCTCGTCACCAATGTCACCGCATCCATCGGCGCCGCGCAGACCGCGGCGGCGAACTGACCAGAGGTTTTGCGAACCATGACGCCGGACCTTTATTCCAGCCTTTCGCTCTCGACGCCGGAGCTGATCCTCGCCATCGGCGCGCTGGCGCTGTTGATGGTCGGCGCCTATTCGCGCGCCAACACGGCCATTCTGGTGACCGGCCTTGCCGTCGCCGTGCTGGTGATCGCAGGCCTATGGCTGATCTTTCCCACGGGGCAGGGCGCAGCCTATGGCAACGCCTTCATCCAGGATCCGTTCTCCCGCTTCATGAAGGTGCTGTCGCTGATCGGTTCGGCGGTGACGCTGGTGATGTCGATGCGCTTCGCCAGGCAGGAGCATTTCGACAAGTTCGAATACCCGGTGCTGATCCTGCTCTGCACGCTCGGCATGATGCTGATGATCTCGGCCAACGGCATGATCGGGCTCTATCTCGGCCTCGAGCTGCAGTCGCTGGCGATTTACGTGCTGGCGGCGATCAATCGCGACAATCTGCGTTCGACCGAGGCCGGTTTGAAGTATTTTGTGCTTGGCGCGCTGTCGTCGGGCATGCTGCTTTACGGCATCAGCCTCATTTACGGCTACACCGGCAATGTCGGCTTCCAGGAAATCGCCTCGGCGCTTGGCAGCGGTGAGCGCCAGCTCGGCCTCGTCGTCGGCCTGGTCTTCGTTTTGGCCGGCCTTGCCTTCAAGATTTCGGCGGTGCCGTTCCATATGTGGACGCCCGATGTCTACGAGGGCGCACCGACGCCGGTCACCGCTTTCCTGGCGGCTGCCCCCAAAATGGCGGCGATGGCGCTGATCGTGCGCGTCACCATGGGCGCCTTCAAGCCGATCGCTTCCGACTGGCAGCAGATCATCGTCTTCATCTCGATCGCCTCGATGGCGCTCGGCTCCTTTGCCGCCATCGGCCAGACCAACATCAAGCGGCTGATGGCGTACTCCTCGATCGGCCATATGGGCTACGCGCTGGTCGGCCTTGCCGCCAACAGCCAGGCCGGCGTGCGCGGCGTCGCCATCTACATGCTGATCTATCTGGTCATGACGCTCGGCACCTTCGCCTTCATCCTCGCCATGCGGCGCAAGGAAGGCAATGTCGAGCAGATCAGCGATCTCGCCGGTCTGTCGTCGACCAATCCGATCATGGCGACGATCCTGACCATCCTGATGTTCTCGCTGGCCGGCATCCCGCCGCTCGCCGGTTTCTGGGGGAAATGGTACGTGTTCCTCGCCGCCATCAACGCCAACCTCTATGCGCTGGCGATCATCGGCGTGCTGGCCTCCGTAGTGGGCGCGTTCTACTATCTGCGCATCATCAAGATCATGTGGTTCGACGAACCGGCCGGCGGCTTCGTGCCGATGGCGAGCGAACTGCGCCTCGTGCTTGGCATCTCCGGCGCTTTCGTGCTGTTCTATGTGTTGATCGGCGGTCCGATCGCGACCTACGCCGAAGCCGCCGCCAAGACATTTTTCTGACCGGATGGCATTTCGGCTGGCTCCAACCTCTGAGACGGAAGGGTTCCGGCTCGAGGCGCATGACAGTGTGGGTTCCACCAACACGCTGGCGCTGGACCATGCAAGGGCAGGCGATCCCGGCAAATTGTGGGTCGTTTCCAAGAAGCAGGAAAGCGGCCGTGGCCGCCGCGGCAGGGCCTGGGTATCGCCCGAGGGCAATCTGGCGGCGACATTGCTGGTCATCACCGGCGGTGAGTTGCGTCTGGCGGCGACGCTGGGCTTCGTCGCCGGCCTGTCGCTGGCCGATGCGCTCGACGCCGTGGTGCCGAAGGGCAGGATCGCTATCGGCCTCGACGGCGCCAGCCAGGGGCAGAATCGCTTCGAGCTGAAATGGCCGAACGATGTGCTGGCCTCCGGCGCCAAGCTGGCCGGCATCCTGCTGGAATCGGCCATTCTCGATGGCGGCCGTTTCGCGGTGGCGGTGGGCATCGGCGTCAATGTGGTGGCGCATCCGCCGGATTTGCCGTATCCGGCGACATCGCTTCAGGCGCTGGGCGCGACATGCGACGCCGAAACGCTGTTCTTGGCGCTGTCTGATGCCTGGACCGACAATGCCCGGCTGTGGGATGACGGACGCGGGCTCGACGCCATCCGGCGTCGCTGGCTATCGCGCGCGGCGGGGCTTGGCGGCGAGGTTGCTGTCAGGATTGACGGGAATGTGGTGCGCGGTACCTTCGAAACCATTGACGCGGACTGCCGTTTCGTGATCCGCGATGATGAGGGGTCGGTCGTGACGGTAGCCGCCGGCGACGTGCATTTCGGCGCCGTCGCGTCGGCAAAGATTTAGGGGCTGGCCGCAAGGGCCGGGAAGGGAAAATTGATGGCGAAAGCGCAAAACGCCGAACTCGTCTTCGTGCCGCTCGGCGGCGTCGGCGAGATCGGCATGAACTTCGCCCTTTACGGCTATGGGCCGCCTAGCGCGCGCGAGTGGATCGTCGTCGATGTCGGCGTGACTTTTCCCGATGCGGCGCATCCTGGCGTCGACCTGATCCTGCCCGATACGCGCTTCATCGAGGAGAACCTCGCCGGCCTGCGCGGCATCATCATCACCCACGCGCATGAAGACCATTACGGGGCGCTGCTCGACATCTGGCCGAAGCTGAAGGCGCCGGTGTGGATGACACCGTTCAGCGCCGGACTGCTGGACGCCAAGCGCCAGGGCGAGCAGGGCGCGCCGAAGAAAATTCCGGTGACGATCTACCGGGCAGGCGAAACATTCACTGTCGGCCCGTTCTCGATCGAGGCCATTCCGGTGGCGCACTCGATCCCCGAGCCGATGTCGCTGGCGATCACCTCGCCGGCCGGCACCGTCATCCATACCGGCGACTGGAAGATCGATCCGGAACCGACGATCGGTCCGAAAACCGACGAGGCGCGGTTTCGCGCCTATGGCGACAAGGGCGTTCTGGCGCTGGTCTGCGATTCCACCAATGCGCTGCGCGAAGGCGAATCGCCGTCGGAAGTGGCGGTGGGCGAAGGCCTCAGGGGCGTCATCCAGAGCGCTGTCGGCCGTGTCGCCGTCACCACCTTCTCTTCCAATGTCGGGCGCATCGTCTCGATCGCCAAGGCGGCGCGCGATGCCGGCCGCCAGTGCCTGGTGCTGGGCCGCTCGCTGAAGCGGGTCATCGATGTCGCCGGCGAGCTCGGCTACATGGACGGGCTGCCGGAGTTCATCGCCGAAGAGGATTTCGGCTTCATCCCGCGCGAGAACCTCGTCATCATCTGCACCGGCAGCCAGGGCGAGGCGCTGGCGGCACTGGCAAAACTTTCGCGCGACGAGATGAAATCGGTGTCGCTGACGGCCGGCGACACGGTGGTGTTTTCCTCACGCACCATTCCCGGCAACGAGAAGGCGATCCTCGAGATCAAGAACCGCCTCATCGACCTCGGCATCAAGATCATCGAGGATGGCGACGCGCTTGTGCATGTCTCCGGCCATCCCCGCCGCAGCGAATTGCGCAGGATGTATGAATGGGTGCGGCCGCAGATCGGCGTTCCCGTGCACGGCGAAGCCGCGCATCTGGTGGCGCAGGGGTCGCTGATGTCGACGTCGGGCATCGGCCAGGTGGCGCAAGTGCGCGACGGCGACATGCTGCGGCTGGCGCCGGGTCCGGCCACGATCATCGACCAGGTGCCGTTCGGCCGCATCTACAAGGACGGCAGGCTGATCGGCACCGACCAGGCGATGGGCATACGCGACCGGCGCAAGCTATCCTTTGCCGGCCATGTCGCGGTCAATGTCGTGCTCGACGACAAATATGAGCTCGCCGGCGATCCCGATCTGGTCGCCATCGGCGTCGCCGAGGCCGATGCCCGTGGCGAAAACATGGAAGATCTGATGCTCGACGCGGCCGTCGGCGCGGTCGACTCGATCCCTCGCCAGCGCCGCAAGGACCTCGATCTGGTGCAGGAAGCGGTGCGCCGCGCCGTGCGCGGCGCCGCCAACGAGGCCTGGGGCAAGAAGCCGCTGGTGACGGTGTTTGTGACGAGGTGAGGGAATAGGCAGTAGGCGGTAGGCAGTGGAGAAAAATGCAGATGTATCACTACTGCCTACTGCCCATTCCCTACTCTCTTAACTTGTGGAGCACTTCATGCTCGGACGCCTGAACCATATAGCGCTTGCCGTGCCGGACCTGGCCGCGGCGATTGCGGCCTATCGCGATACGCTTGGCGCGAAGGTCACCGCGCCGCAAGCGCTGCCCGAGCATGGCGTTACCGTGGTGTTCGTCGATGTCGGCAACACCAAGATCGAACTCCTGGAGCCGCTGGGCGAGGGGTCGCCGATCGCGGCCTTTCTGGACAAGAACCCCTCGGGTGGCATGCATCATGTCTGCTACGAGGTCGACGACATCCTTGCCGCGCGCGATCACCTCAAAGCGAGCGGCGCCCGCGTGCTGGGCGACGGCAATCCCAAAACCGGCGCCCACGGCAAGCCGGTGCTGTTCCTGCATCCCAAGGATTTCTTCGGCACGCTGGTCGAACTGGAGCAGGCATGAGCTGGATTTCGTTTGCCGCGCTGTTCTTCATCACCTGGTGGCTGATGCTGTTCATCGTGCTGCCGTTCAGCGTCAAGACGCAGGATGACGACCAGGACGTGACGCTGGGCACGGTTGCGAGTGCGCCGCGCGGGCCGCATATGCTGCGCGCCGTGATCCGCACCACCATCGTCACGGCTGTCGTCATGGGGGTTTTCTACAGCCTGACGCACGGGCTGGGCTACAGCCTCGACGAAGTCCCGCACATCATCCCCGAAGCCAGCCAGGCACCGGCTAACTAAACACTTTCACGCCGGCAGATCGGCTGGGATGTTTGTGCCTGTTTCGGAGCGCCAAACTCAGGTTTTGTCTCACCAGCTTGCGATGCGCAATCGGCGGTCAGGCATGGCCCACCCGCATTAGAATCACGCCTTGGTGTCAGGCTGACGCAAGCTCACGTGATTTGGGAACAGGTTGATCTAACCAGATGATCGGGCAAAAAAAATGCAAGGCACAAGGCCTTGCAATTTAAACGCGTTCCGATCTGTTTTCCGGTTTCCGGCGGCAGCGGGTAACCGCGCCTAGATCGCATCCTCCCAAGACTTTGACCGCGTAGGAGAGCAGATTTTTCTCTACCCTCTCGGTTATCGGGGCACACTAGCCTAACCCTGATGAAATTGTCACGCAGAATTTTGCCCGCAATCGGGCAATCTGTGCTGCAGTGCACAATAGTGCGGCAGGCTTTGCTTGCGAAACGAACAACACCGGGGCTGCCGCCTTAATCTGGTCAGGTGTGCCGCGTCGCCCGGACGCGCAAAGCGTGTGTGAGGACTTTGCAGTCAGGCGATCACTTTGCGTCAGAAGCATTATCGTTTTCGGTGCGAAGGTCTTTGGAAGAAGAATCGATTTTTGCGATTTCGGGCCGATACGGCCGGTCGGGTTTCCATTCCGTCACGAAATAGCTATGAAGCCGGGGCAAGCAAGCCAGCCGCGCCGATTCCGGCGCAGCCTCCTCTCTCACGGACCTGTCCATGCGTTTGTCGCAGTTTTTCCTGCCCATCCTGAAAGAAAATCCGCGCGAGGCCGAGATCGTCTCGCACCGGCTGATGCTGCGTGCCGGCATGATCCGCCAGCAGGGGCAGGGCAGCTTTTCCTGGCTGCCGCTGGGCAAACTGGTGCTGGACAAGGTCTGCCGCATCATCCGCGAGGAGCAGAACCGCGCCGGCGCTCTGGAAATCCTGATGCCGACCATCCAGTCGGCCGATCTGTGGCGCGAAAGCGGCCGCTATGACGATTACGGCAAGGAGATGTTGCGCATCAAGGACCGGCAGGACCGCGACATGCTCTACGGTCCGACCAATGAGGAAGTGGTCACCGAGATCGTGCGCGCCTACGTCAAGTCGTACAAGGACTTGCCGCTAAACCTCTACCACATCCAGTGGAAGTTCCGCGACGAGGTGCGGCCGCGCTTCGGCGTCATGCGCTCGCGCGAATTCCTGATGAAGGATGCCTATTCCTTCGACCTCGATTTCGAGGGCGCGAAGGCCGCCTATAACCGCATGTTCGTATCCTATCTCCGAACGTTCACGCGCATGGGGCTGCAGGCCATTCCGATGCGGGCCGACACCGGGCCGATCGGCGGCGATCTCAGCCATGAATTCATCATCCTGGCCGACACCGGCGAGAGCCAGGTCTATTGCGACCGCGAATATCTGTCGCTGCAGGTGCCCGGCGAGAAAACCGACTTCGGCAATGACGGCGAGATCGCCGACATCGTGAAGACGTGGACGATGCCTTACGCCGCCACCGACGAGATGCATGACGAGGCGGCCTGGGACAAGCTTGGCGAGGCCGACCGGGTCTCGGCGCGCGGCATCGAGGTCGGCCACATCTTTCATTTCGGCGACAAATATTCCAAGCCCATGGGCGCCAAGGTGACCGGGCCCGACGGCAAGGATCATTTCGTTTCCGGCGGCTCCTACGGTATCGGTCCGTCGCGGCTGGTCGCAGCGATCATCGAGGCCAGCCATGACGATAACGGCATCATCTGGCCGGAAGCGGTGACGCCGTTCGACATCGGCCTGATCAACATGAAGGCCGGCGACGCCGAGTGCGACCGCGTCTGCGGCGAGCTCTACGCCGCCTTCACCAGCGCCGGCAAGGATGTGCTTTACGATGACACCGACCAGCGGCCGGGCGGCAAGTTCGCCACCGCAGACCTGATCGGCCTGCCCTGGCAGGTGATCGTCGGGCCGCGCGGCGTGGCCGCCGGCGAGATCGAGATCAAGAACCGCCGGACCGGCGAGCGCGAGACGCTGCCGGTCGCGGAGGCCAGGAAACGCTTCGGTGCAACCGTATGAGCGAAGCCGCGGCAGCGAAGTCTTCGGTAGCCCAGTCTCCGGTTGGCAAGTCTCCGGTCGCCAAGTCTCCGGTCACCAAGTCTCCGGTCGCCGGCCCGTTCTCCATGTTCGAACGCATGGTCGCCTGGCGTTATTTGCGGTCGCGCCGCAAGGAGACGGTGATCTCGGTCATCGCCTCGATCTCCTTCCTCGGCGTCATGCTGGGCGTCGCCACGCTGATCGTCGTCATGGCTGTCATGAACGGGTTTCGAGCCGAACTTCTGACCCGCATCCTCGGCGTCAACGGCCATCTGATCGTGCAGCCGCTGGATTCGCCGCTTGAGGACTATGCGCAGGTCGCCGCCCGCATCAACGGCGTGGCCGGCGTCAAATACGCGATACCGCTGATCGACGGCCAGGTGCTGGCGCAAGGCAATGTCGGCGGCGGCATGGGCGCGCTGGTGCGCGGTATCAGGGCCGAAGACCTCGGCAAGATCGCCATCGTCGCCCAGAACGTCAAGCAAGGCACGCTTGACGGCTTCGACTCCGGCGAGGGCGTCGCTATCGGCAAGCGCATGGCGGAGAATCTCGGCCTTGTGCTCGGCGACACCATCACGCTGATCTCGCCGGACGGCGATGTGACGCCGATGGGCACGACGCCGCGGCTGAAGGGCTACAAGGTGGCGGCGATCTTCGAGGTCGGCATGTCGGAATATGACAGCTCCATCGTCTACATGCCGTTTTCCGAAGCGCAGCTCTATTTCAACATGGACGGCAGGGCGCAGACGATCGAGATCTATGTCGACAATCCCGATAATGTCGACGCGCTGAAACCGCTGGTGGATGCGGCGGCGCAACGGCCGATCGACATGGTCGACTGGCGCCAGCGCAACGAGACGTTCTTTTCAGCACTGCAGGTCGAGCGCAACGTCATGTTCATGATCCTGACGCTGATCGTGCTGGTGGCGGCGCTCAACATCATCTCCGGCCTGATCATGCTGGTGAAGGACAAGGGCCACGATATCGCCATCCTGCGCACAATGGGCGCCTCGCGCGGCGCCATCCTGCGCATCTTCCTGATGACGGGTGCTGCGATCGGCGTCACCGGCACGCTGGCCGGCGTGCTGCTCGGGGTGCTCATCTGCACCAACATCGAATCCATCCGCCAGTTCTTCTCCTGGATGACCGGCAAGGTGCTGTTCAACCCGGAGCTCTATTTCCTCAGCCAGCTGCCGGCAAAGATGGACCCGCGCGAGACCACCTATGTCATCCTGATGGCGCTCGGCCTGTCCTTCCTGGCAACGGTGTTTCCGGCATGGCGCGCCGCACGGCTCGATCCGGTCGAGGCCTTGAGATACGAATGAAGTCCGAGATCATTATCGAGCTGAAGAGCGTCGAGCGGCACTATGTCCAGGGGCCGCGCAAGCTCACCATTTTGAACGGCGCCGACTTTTCGCTGAAGCGCGGCGAGATGGTGGCGCTGGTGGCGCCGTCGGGCACCGGCAAGTCGACGCTGCTGCACACGGCGGGCCTGCTCGAGCGCCCCGACGCCGGTGACGTCATTCTGGCCGGCCGCGCCTGCGGACGGCTCTCCGACGACGAACGCACGGCGATCCGCCGCAACGATGTCGGCTTCGTCTATCAGTTCCATCATCTGCTGCCGGAGTTTTCGGCACTGGAAAACATCATGATGCCGCAGCTGATCAAAGGGCTTTCGCGCAAGGAGGCGTCGGAGCGCGCAGCACAGCTGCTCGACTATATGCAGATCGGCAAGCGCGCGTCGCACCGTCCGTCGGAGCTGTCCGGCGGCGAGCAGCAGCGCGTCGCCATTGCCCGCGCGGTCGCCAATGCGCCCTTGCTGCTGCTCGCCGACGAGCCGACCGGCAATCTCGACCCGGTCACCGCCTCCTATGTCTTCGAGGCGCTTGGCGCGCTGGTCAAGCAGTCCGGCCTTGCCGCGCTGATCGCGACCCACAATCACGAACTCGCCTCGCGCATGGACCGCCGGGTGACGCTGGCGGATGGCAAGGTCGTTCCGCTGTAGGCCCCAACTTCCTCATCCTAGGGTCTGCGCCGCGTCGCTGCGCTCCTTGCTCCGCCCTAGGATGACGAAGTGATTGGTGCGTGTCCCGATCGCAAAGGCATGCGATGCGCCCTGCGTCAGCACTGCCGTCACCCCGTCAACCTTTCCTTAACCCTGCCCAAACCGGCTGTCAGGATTCGTCGGCATGCCGCTTTCCGCTCGTTGACTTTCGAACAAAGTTAGAACAAAATACGAACATATCAACAACAGGAGAGAGTTATGAGCGATCTTGTTCAGGACGTCGTTTCGTTGGTGTGCATGAGTGCGTTTCTGGTTTCCATGGCTGTCTGGATCGGCGCCATGTGATGCAACTGCGGTTCGCCGCACTGTTTTAGGCGGGCAGGAAGGCGCTGTGCCGTTAAGCCTTTCTTGCCGCCATGACGCTAGGCTGCCCCGCCAAGACAGGGAGCAAAAACCTCAGGTGTCGCCGATCGTGACGGCCCTTCTCGTGGCCGGTAATCTCGGACTGATTTTCCTTTTGATGACCGCGCCGCTCGGTTTGCGCACGGTGAGGCTCAGCCGCGTGGTCGCAATGGACCGGCAGCGCCTCTGGCAGGCGCTGTGGCCGCTCGGCAGCGATGCCGGCTGGTCCGGCGAGATACTGAAGGCGCAGCCGCTGGACGGGCAGGGCACGACCCGCATCGTGCTGTCCTGGGAAGGCCGCGACGGCCAGCCGATCGAGCGCGGGTCGCGCTTCGAGGACGTCGTCGAAGGCAGTCGTTTTTCGATGCGGGTCATCGAGGATACCGCGCTCGACGCGTCGTTCTGGAAGGATTTTTATGAGACCACCGAACTCACCTCGGAAGGTGCCGGCACGCGGGTGACGCTCAGCCAGACCGATCGCTATCGCGGCGTCGCCTTCCTGGTGTTCCGCTACTTCGCCATGCGCCGCGAGCTCGGCAAGCTGGAGGTCTGGGCGAGGACCGGACAATATCGCAAGGGCGGTTGGTTCGAGCATCCGCTGAGCCAGGTCGGTTTCGCCGTTCTTTCGGCTTTCATCCTGTGGCCGTTCTTCGGGCTCAATCTCGGCGGCCTGGCGCTGGCCGCGATCCTGACCTCGGTGGTCGCCCTGCATGAGTTCGGCCACATGGCGGCCTTCCGGCTGACCGGTCATCGCAAGGCGCGGATGATCTTTATCCCGCTGCTCGGCGGCATCGCCATTGGTGGCCGGCCTTATGACAGCCGCTTCGAGGTCGCCTTCGTGGCGCTGATGGGCGCCGGCTTTTCCGCGTTCCTGGTTCCGCTGCTGATCGTCGCCAGCGGGCTCGCGTCCGGCGAGGGACATCGGCTCGCCGCGGCCCTTCTGGCGACGCTCGCCGGCGTTGCCGCATTGTTCAACATCGCCAATCTGGTGCCGGTGTGGAAATTCGACGGCGGTCAGGTGCTGCGCCAGATCTGCCCGGGGCCGGCCGCCCTGGCGCTCGCCTCGTTTTCCCTGCTCTCGGCCTTGCTGTGGCTTGGCTGGCTGGCCGGCTTTTCCCAAAGCTTTCTGCTGGTGGCGGGCGCCGTCTTTGCCATCCTCAGCCTGATGACAGTGGGTAGCGGGGTAAAACCGCGCCACGAATTGAAGCCGATCCGCATCTTCGATCGTTTCGCCATGGCCGGCGCGCTGCTGGCCGTCTTCGCCATTCACGGTTTCGGGCTGTTGTGGGCCTCGGCGCGGTTGCTTTGAGCGTTGGTCGAGGCGAGACTCAGCCGGCCTTGCGAGCCGGTTCTGTAGAAGTTGACTTCGCTGCCCCGAAAACATCCTCGAAGGCGGATTTCAGCGCCAGGTCGAAATCGGCCATGGTTACGGGCAGGCCGAGATCGACGAGGCTGGTGACGCCGTGATCCGGCACGCCGCATGGCACGATGCCGCTGAAATGGCTGAGATCCGGCTCGACATTGACGGCAATGCCATGAAAGCTCACCCAGCGCCGCAGCCGGATGCCGATGGCCGCGATCTTGTCTTCAGCCGGCGAGCCGTCGGGCAGGGACGGGCGCTCGGGCCGCACCACCCAGACGCCGACGCGGTCCTCGCGGCGTTCGCCGCGTACATTGAAGGCGGCAAGCGTGCCGATGATCCACTGCTCGAGCGAGGCGACGAAGGCGCGCACATCCTCACGCCGGCGCTTCAGGTCAAGCATGACATAGGCAACCCGCTGCCCCGGCCCGTGATAGGTGTATTCGCCGCCGCGCCCGGCGGCAAAGACCGGGAAACGGTCGGGGTCGATCAGGTCCTCGATGCGGGCGCTGGTCCCGGCGGTGTAAAGCGGCGGATGCTCGACCAGCCAGACCATCTCGGCGGCTGCACCCGCGCGGATCGCCTCGGCGCGCGCTTCCATCAGGGCCAGCGCATCGGTGTAGCCGGTCAGGCCGGGCTCGATGCGCCATTCGACCGGCGCCGAACCCGGCAAGGGCAGGAACGACGTGGCGATCTGGCTGCGTTCGGTCATGGCTTTTTCGTTTTTCGCGTGATGCACGCCGGCTTGGCGAAACCGCCTTGCGCTCTGGGGCCAAATGCATTTGCCCTTCATATGGCGGTATCCGGCTGAAACGTCCAGTTCGCCACGCATTTCGGCCTTCGCGCACGACCCCGAAGATAGGAACGATCTTCGGAAAGGATCATGCGCCAAATCAAAGTGCTGCAGCGTCCTTTGCGCGTCCCACAGGACGCGCGGCGCTGTAGAGGCCGATATGCCAATTCGCGGCGATTATTGCGCGCCGCGCCCTTGTTTCGCAGGAAACGATTTGCTACACGCCGCGAGCCGGTTCGTTCCGGCTCCTACCACGGGCGGTCGTGGCGGAATTGGTAGACGCGCAGCGTTGAGGTCGCTGTGGGGCAACCCGTGGAAGTTCGAGTCTTCTCGACCGCACCATAATTTTTCGGCCATTGAAATCATTGCGGCTTCTCAGGCCGTCGACGCCAAATCATCGCCTTTGGCGCTTGAACCGGCCGCAGCAGAGTTGCAACAAGAGGTCGCAGAGCCGCACGCGAACGCCGCTTGGCTCGCACCGGCCAGCCTCCTGCACCTGAGTCCCCGGCTTTGCCGGTGGCGGGGCAGGGGATGTGGTTGACCTAAGCGGCGCGTCGTTGAGGGAAATGGAGACCCGGACGGGCTCGACGAGGGTCAACGGCCGTCACGACGGTGTGGTGGTGATCGCAATAGACGCGATCCGGCGACGTTGGCCCGGCACAAAAACGGTAGCCACCGGGTACCGAGCGGTCTTCGCTCACCGGGAAGCGGCACTGGTTGAGGCCTAGCTGAATGAGGGGGACGTCTCTAGACGCTGGTCTGATATTTTCATGCATGATGGTTTTCAGTTTCCTGGTTCATAGCCATTGCCGGCTGACGGCCGCGGTGCGACCCGCCGGAGCGAGCTTCTCTCGTTTTGGAGGGCTGTGGACCACATATGGTGCTTATCGCACCGTCAAAGAAGCCCGGCGCCCCGCTTCTGCAGCCAAATCGTTTGCGACTTAAGGCCACACCCGCGAGCGCCCGAAGCACCTGCCTGGCCGGGATTTGCCGGCGCGTCGTAGCATAGCCTCAGTCCGTCGCCGCCGATCGCTTGAAGACGATGGTGACCCTGGTTCCCTCGCCGGCACTCGACTTGACGTCGAATTGCGCTTTGGCATTTTCGGTCAGCGACCGCGCGATCAGGGAGCCGAGCTTGCCGGGCCTGGGCCAGGTCTCACCTGTCGGCAGACCGATCCCATCATCGGCGACAGTCACCCGGCAACCGTCGCCGCTGACGACGCTGTGCAGCGTGATCGTGCCGCCATCGCGACCGACGAATGCATGTTTGAGAGCGTTGGTCAGCAACTCATTGACGACCAGGCCTGTCGGCATGGCAACGTTGATGGATACCGGATAGGTATCCACCTTAAGGTCAAGGCGGATACCTTCGACTGCGTGCGACGCCATGACGGCGGACGCGATCTGGCTAAGATACACACCAAGATCCACCTCATCCTTCTGCTGGTCAGCCGACAAGGTCTGGTAAAGGATTGCCAATGCGTCTACCCGGCCGGCAAGCCTTTCGAAACGCTTCTGGTCCGGTTCGGTGGCGTTGCGGGTTTCCATCCGGATCAAAGCGGTGATCATCTGCAGATTGTTCTTCACCCGGTGCTGCAGTTCGCGCAACAGGGTGTCCTTCTCCCGGATTAGCTCCTCCGCGGGTCGCGCGTCCTCGGTCTCGCCGTGTGCCGTGACGTCGACAAGCGCCACCAGCCGGAAGCAGAGCTTGCCGTTGTCGTCCTCGATAACGTTGGAATAAACGTCGACGATTGCCGGCTTGTCCTCGCCGCGCTCGAGGCGAAATGTGCCGACGAAATCGGTGTCTTCAACGACAGCCTCGGCGAGCGGCCTGTCCTTCTGCCGATGAAGCCCCCTGCCGGAAAGGGCCGCCCAGTTTTCCCGCGCAAGCTTCGGCGCCTTGAGGTCCGAGAGCTTCTCGAATTCGGGATTGGCGTAGACGACACGTTCCTTCGCGATCAATTCCGAGACGGCGATCGCGATCGGCATCTGGTCGAGAAATTTCTTGAACTGGTCGCTTTCCAGCGCGGTGGCGAGGTCAGGCGTATCGAGCAATTGCTCGACAGCGTCAGCCTTATCGGAGTCTGTCATCTCGGCGCCTGCGTGATGCGTGGAAGCCATCAATATCAGGCATGCAATTCACCCGCCATCTCCAATATCGAAGGGGATACGACAGCGTCACTACTGGTGCGGGCCGCGTCGCGCAGCGCTCCACCGCCTGCCGCTCACGAACGAATTGGACAGAAGGCATTTTTCTCAGGGCCGCCGAACTTTGAAAAGAAATGTCTATGGAATTTGTAGAATTACGCTTTGAATGGGATCTCGGTACTGCTCGCAAGCCTTGGCGGCCTTCGCCTCCTGAGTTGAGATCAGTGCTCTCGTTGCCAAGCAAGTCGGCTCCCGATGAGGGAGTTGCTCCGCCGATCGCTATGCGGCCGGCAGACGGCGGAGCATTGCCAGCAGCCCCGCGGCCTTAGAGGACAGAGGTTCCCATGACCAGACTTACCCCCGTAGAGCAGATCATCCCGGATGCCGATATCGTCCCGCTTACCGGACGCGTCGGCGCAGAGATCAGGAACATACGGCTCTCCGGCGATCTGCCGCAGCAGACGGTCGCGGCGATCAACCAGATCCTGTTGCGGCACAAGGTGGTGTTCTTCCGCGACCAGGCGCATCTCGACGATGCCGGGCAGGAGCGCTTTGCCCAGCGTCTCGGCGACCTCGTCCCGCATCCGACCCAAGGTCCCGTCAAGGGAACGGCGTCCATTCTCGAACTCGATTCCAGCCGTGGCGGCGGTCGCGCCGACCAATGGCACACCGATGTCACCTTCGTCGACGCCTATCCGAAATTCTCCGTTCTTCGCGGCGTCGTCATACCGCCGGCCGGCGGCGACACCATCTGGTCGAACACCGCGGCCGCCTATCAGGACCTGCCCGAGCCGTTGAAGCTGCTGGCCGACAATCTTTGGGCGGTGCACAGCAACGCCTACGATTACGCCGCGGCGCGGCCGCGTGCGAGTGCTGCGGAAAAGAAGCACTTCGAGGAAATCTTCACCTCGACGATCTACGAGACCGAGCATCCCGTCGTCCGCGTCCATCCCGAAACAGGCGAGCGCACGCTGCTGCTCGGCAATTTCGTGCAACGGCTGATCGGTCTTTCCAAAAGCGATTCGGCGAAGCTCTACGAGGTTTTCCAGTCCTATGTCACCGCGCCGGAGAACACCGTGCGCTGGCGCTGGAAGGCCGGCGATGTGGCGATCTGGGACAACCGCGCGACGCAGCACTACGCCGTCAACGACTATGGCGACCAGCACCGGGTGGTGCGTCGCGCCACGGTCGACGGCGACGTTCCGGTCAGCGTCGACGGCCGCCGCAGCGCCACCCGCACCAAGGTCGCGAAGCCGACAGCCGACAAGGCGGCATGAGGCGCGGTCGAACGCGAAGGCCGCTGTTCAGGCGGCCTTCTTCATACGTGATAGCGTCTCTGCAACCACCTCACCAAACGACGACGGCGTCGGCACGATGATCACCCCGGCGTCCTTGAGGATCTCCACCTTTTCCTGCGCGGACTCGCCGAAGGCCGAGATGATGGCGCCGGCGTGGCCCATGCGGCGGCCTTTGGGGGCGGAGAGGCCGGCGATGTAGGCGATCAGCGGCTTCCTCATGTTGTCGCGCGCCCAGATCGCGGCTTCGGCTTCCTGCGGTCCGCCGATCTCGCCGATCATCACCACCGCGTCGGTGTCGTCATCCTGTTCGAACAGTTTCAGCATGTCCTTGAAGGAGGAGCCGTTGATCGGGTCGCCGCCAATGCCGACGCTGGTCGAGACGCCGATGCCGAGCGACTTCATCTGCGACGCCGCCTCGTAGCCCAGGGTTCCCGAGCGGCCGACAATGCCGACGCGGCCAGGCAGATAGATGCTGCCGGGCATGATGCCCATCAGCGCCTGTCCGGGCGTGATGACGCCGGCGCAGTTCGGCCCGATCAGCCGCATGCGGTCCTCGTAGCGGTAGCGCAGCATGTAGCGCTTGACCTGCATCATGTCCTGCGACGGGATGCCGTCGGTGATGCAGACGCAGAGTTTAATGCCGGCGTCCGCCGCTTCCATGATCGAATCGGCGGCAAAGGGCGGCGGCACGAAGACGATGCTGGCCTCGGCGCGGGTCTCGCGCACCGCGCCCTTGACCGTGTTGAAGACAGGCAGGCCGAGATGCTTCTGGCCGCCTTTGCCGGGGGTGACGCCGCCGACCAGCTTGGTGCCATAGCGTTTCATGTCGTCGGCATGGAAGCTGCCGATCTTGCCGGTGAACCCCTGGACGATGACGCGGGTGCTGCGGTTGAGCAGGATTGCCATTTTCTCGACCTCCCTAGAGCATGATGCCGAAAAGTGTGAAGCGGTTTTCGGACGACATCATGCTCCATCTGTTTGATTTTAGAGACGGATTCAGATTTCAGGTCGATTCGACCTGAAATCATCCGGCTCTAGGCTGCTTTTTTCTTGGTGGCCGAGCGCCATGCGGCGACGGCTTTTTCGGCGGCTTCTGCAAGCGTGCCGGCAACGATCACCGCCTCGCCGGAATCAGCCAGGATGCGGCGGCCTTCCTCGGCCCTGGTGCCGGAGAGACGGACCACCAGCGGCACGTTGACGCCGACCTCGCGGATCGCCTTGATGACGCCTTCGGCGACCCAGTCGCAGCGGTTGATGCCGGCAAAGATGTTGACCAGGATGGTCTCGACATTCTTGTCGCCGAGCACGGCGCGGAAGGATTTCGCCACCCGCTCCGGCGAGGCGCCGCCACCGATGTCGAGGAAGTTGGCCGGTTCGCCGCCGGCGATCTTGATCATGTCCATGGTCGCCATGGCGAGCCCTGCGCCATTGATGATGCAGCCGATGTTGCCGTCGAGGCCGACATAGGAGAGGCCACGGTCGCTGGCAAAAGTTTCGCGCGGATCTTCCTGGCTTTTGTCGCGCAGCTCGGAGATTTCCGGCCGGCGGAACAACGCGTTCTCGTCGAACGACATTTTGGCGTCGAGCGCGATCAGATTGCCGTCGCGGGTCACCACCAGCGGATTGATCTCCAGCATCGAGGCGTCGTAGTCGCGGAACACCTGATAGCAGGCGAAGATGGTTTCGGTCGCCTTGCCGATCAGATTGTGGTCGAGGCCGAGCCCGAAGGCGATCTCGCGCGCCTGGAAACGCTGCATGCCGACGCCGGGATCGACCGATGTGCGCAGGATGGAGTTCGGTGCCTTCTCGACGATGTCCTCGATCTCCATGCCGCCGGCAGCGGACGCCACGATCATGACGCGCTCTTCCTTGCGGTCGAGCACGAAGCCGACATAGAGCTCCTGCGCGATATCGACGGCTTCCTCGAGATACAGGCGCGAAATCAGCTTGCCGCGCGGGTCGGTCTGCTGTGTCACCAGCTTGCGGCCGAGCATGCCCTCGGCCGCGCTGGAAATCTCCTCGTCATTGGCGCACAGCTTGATGCCGCCGGCCTTGCCGCGGGCGCCGGAATGCACCTGCGCCTTCAGCACCCATTTGGCGCCGCCGATCTCGCGGGCCCTGTAGGTCGCCTGCTCGGGGCTGTAGGCCAGCCCGCCGCGCGGCACATGCACGCCGTGGCGTGCCAGCAGTTCCTTGGCCTGATATTCGTGGATGTCCATTTTGTCCTCCCTGAACGGTCAATGCGTGGCGACGCGCGGCTCACTAGAGAATTGACCGGCGCGTTCGATTGCCTCGTTGACCACCAGAACATTGCGCGCCATGCGTTCCGACGCGGCGTCGATCATCTTGCCGTCGAGGGCGGCCGCGCCCTTGCCCTGCGCCTCCGCCTCCTTCAGCACTTCGAGGATGCGCCGGGCGCGGGTGACCTCTTTTTCCGGTGGAGAGAAGACGTCGTTGGCAAGCGCGATCTGCGAGGGGTGGATCGCCCACTTGCCTTCGATGCCCAGCGCCGCCGCGCGCCTGGCGCCAGCGATGTAGCCCTCCGGATCGGAGAAGTCGCCGAACGGCCCGTCAATGGCGCGCAAGCCATAGGCGCGGCAGGCGACGGTCATGCGCGACAGAGCGAAATGCCACTGATCGCCGGGATAGTCGGGGTTGAGGCCGCCAATGTTGACCGTGCGCGCCTTGCAGCTTGCCGCATAGTCGGCGACGCCGAAATGCATGGCTTCCAGCCGGCCGGGTGTCGCGGCAATCGCCTCGACATTGGCCATGCCGAGCGCGGTCTCGATCAGCGCTTCGAGGCCGACGCGGGTCCTGAAGCCCTTTGCCATCTCGATCTGGTTGACCATGGCCTCGACCATGTAGAGGTCGGCCGGCACGCCGACCTTCGGCACCAAAATGGTGTCCAGCCGGTCGCCGGCCTGCTCCATGACGTCGACCACGTCGCGGTACATGTAATGGGTGTCGAGCCCGTTGATGCGCACCGAGACGGTCTTGCCCTTGGCGCGCCAGTCGATGTCGTTGAGCGCCTGGATGATGTTCTTGCGGGCGCGCTCCTTGTCGGGCGGGGCGACGGCGTCCTCGATGTCGAGGAAGATGAAGTCGGCGGCGCTGTTGGCCGCCTTGTCGATCATTTCCGGACTGGAGCCGGGAACCGCCAGTTCGCTGCGCTGCAGGCGGAGTTTCTTCAGATGGTTGATGGTGTGGCTCATCGTTGGCTCCCTCAGGCGGCTTCGGCGACCGGCACGGCGGCCGAGGCGCGGAAGTGCTGGATGGCGGCGCCGACGCCGGAGCCGGGCGCCAGCCGTACGCCGCAGTCGAGCAGCGCCATTTCGGCGGCCGAGAGCGAGGCCAGCACCATCACCTCGTTCAGCCAGCCGAGATGGCCGACGCGGAAGACCTTGCCGATCACCTTGTTAAGGCCGCCGCCGAGCGCGGTCTGGTATTTCTGGTAGGCGCGCTTGACCACATCGCCGCTGTCGACGCCGTCCGGCACCAGGATGGCGCTGACCGTATCGGAGTGCCATTTCGGCGCCTTGGCGCAGAGCTTCAGGCCCCAGGCGTCGACCGCCTTACGCACGCCTTCGGCGAGGCGATGGTGACGGGCGAAGATGTTTTCCAGCCCTTCCTCGGCGATCAGGTCGAGCGAGGCGCGCAGGCCGCGCAGCAGCTGAGTAGCCGGCGTATAAGGGAAATAGCCGGCGTCGTTGGCGCGGATCATATCTTCGAAGGAGAAGAAGCAGCGGCGGTGGGTGGCGCTCCGCGAGGCCACCAGCGCCTTCTTGCTGACGGAGAGGAAACCGAGGCCGGCGGGCAGCATGAAGCCCTTCTGCGAGCCGCTGACCGCGCAATCGACGCCCCATTCCTTCTGGCGAAAGTCGATCGAGCCGATCGACGAGACGCCGTCGACGAAGAGCAAAGCAGGGTGGTTGGCGTCATCGAGCGCGGTGCGGCAGCCGGCGACGTCGCTGGTCACGCCGGTCGCGGTCTCGTTCTGCGTGCAGAAGACTGCCTTGATGAGGTGCGCCTTGTCGGCCCTGAGCCGCTCGGCATAGAGCTCGAGCGGCACGCCGGTTCCCCATTCGCAGTCGATGACATCGACCTCGAAGCCGAGCCGTTCGGCCATGTCGACCCACAGATGCGAGAACTGGCCGAAGCGCGACATCAGCACGCGGTCACCGGGGCTGAGCACATTGGTCATCGCCGCTTCCCAGGCGCCGGTGCCGGAGGAGGGGTAGATGAAGACGCGGCCGGTCTCGTTCTTGAACACCGTCTTGATGTCTTCGAACAGCGGTAGCGTGAGATCGGGGAAGGAGGCGGCGCGCATGTCCTCCATCGGCAGGTTCATCGCCTGCCGGACCTGTTCGGGGATGTTGGTCGGTCCGGGAATGAAAAGATGGGTGAAACCGGCCATGTCGCGAACTCCTCCTGATCCAGCAAAGCGGTGATGGGGAGTTTCGTTTCGACGGCTAAAGGCGACAACACCTCAAGGGGTAACATCTTGCCGCGCGCGGGTGGGGGCTGCCTACCCGGGTGACCTACCCGCGGCTCATCGCTTGCCTACCCGAACGGCTGCTTCTGGGTACGCCGCTCGCGCGCATAGAGCGCGACGGCCATCGCCCGGTTGCGGACGTCGAGCTTGTCGTAGAGATTCTTGAGGTGATACTTCACCGTGTTCTCGGAAATCCCGGTACGCGTCGCGATCTGCAAATTGGTCCAGCCGTCGGACAGCACCGCCAGCAGTTCGCGCTCGCGCACGGTGAGCAGCGACAAGGGTGTGTCGTTGACCTTGTTGATGTCAATGTAGGGGATGCAGATGCGGCCATGCGCGACGGCCAGGATGGTCTCGAAGATGATCGCCGGATCGTCGAACTGGAAGCAGTAGCCCTGGGCGCCGAGCCGCACGCACTGCTTCAGGATGCCGATGTCGTGGTCGTTGGAAAACACCGCGATGCGCACGCCGAGCTTGCGGCTGTGAACCTCGGCCAGCACATCGGCGCCGTCCATGTCGGAGAGCTTCCAGCCGATAACGGCGACGTCGAATTCCGCTTCGGCTGCCAATTCCAGAAAATGCCTGCCGCTTTGCACGCAGGCCCTGAGATCGAAGCGCCCGTCGCAGTCCAGCATGTCGCGCAGCGCCGATATGACGAGCGGATTGCGTTCGGCGACGACCACGCGCACGCGCCGTTCCTCGATTGCCTTCTGCGTCTGTGACCTGATCTTCAAGGGCTTCCGGCTGTTCTGGTTCCTGGCCTGGGCGGGTCCGGCAGATGGCAGGACCTGCATCATGACAATTCTGCCCCAACCGTGCTCGGGTGCTCTTTCCCCAGCGACATGTGCTGTCGCGCCGCCTGAATCCTGGGCGGCGTCATATCCTGATGAAATCACTCTCGCCCATATGCAGGGCGGGGCGCATTTCGTTTGATATTCCCGTGCGTTGCGCGCTAGACCTGACAGGCACCTTTTCCGAAATTCCCATGGCGGGAGCCGCTGGTGGAACGCCAGGACGACCAGAAGACCGGCGCCAAAGCCGCTGACGATGCCCACGCCGACATCTATGGCGAGGACGGCGCCGTCCTGTCATCATTCCTCGCCCAGATCGGGGCGGCGATCGCCGATCGCGATACGCTGACGCTGAAGCGCGAAGTCGACGACCTGCACCAGTCGGAACTTGGCGATCTGCTCGAGGCACTGCACCCCGAACAGCGTCGCGCCCTTGTCGAACTGCTCGGCGCCGATTTTGACTTCTCGTCGCTGACCGAGGTCGACGAGGCGATCCGCCGCGATATCGTCGACAAAATGCCCAATGAGCAAATTGCCCAGGGCATGCAGGACCTCGATTCCGACGACGCGGTCTACATTCTCGAAGACCTTGAAAAGGAAGACCAGGACGAGATCCTGTCGCAGCTGCCGTTCACCGAGCGGATCAGGCTGCGCCGCTCGCTCGACTACCCGGAAGAGACCGCCGGTCGCCGCATGCAGACCGAATTTGTCGCTGTGCCGCCGTTCTGGACCATAGGCCAGACCATCGACTACATGCGCGAAGACAAGAACCTGCCCGAGCGCTTCAGCCAGATCTTCGTCATCGATCCAAGCTTCAAGTTGCTCGGCGCCATCGACCTCGACCAGATCCTGCGCACCAAGCGCACGACCAAGGTCGGAGACGTGATGCACGAGACGAGGCACGCCATTCCGGCCACCATGGACCAGGAAGAGGCGGCGCGGGACTTCGAGCAATACGATCTTCTGTCCGCCGCCGTCGTCGACGAGAACGAGCGGCTGGTCGGCGTGCTGACAATCGACGACGTAGTCGACGTCATCCAGCAGGAGGCCGAGGAAGATCTGCTGCGCATGGGCGGCGTCGGCGACGAAGAGTTGTCCGACAGCATTCTTTCGACCTCGCGCTCGCGCGTGCCCTGGCTGCTCGTCAATCTTCTGACTGCGTTCCTGGCGGCTTCGGTGATCGGGCTGTTCGACCGCACCATCGAGCACATTGTGGCACTGGCCGTGCTGATGCCGATCGTGGCCGGCATGGGCGGCAATGCCGGTTCGCAGACCATGACCGTCACCGTGCGCGCGCTGGCGACCAGGGATCTCGACATCTACAATGCCGGCCGCATCATCCGCCGCGAAATGGGCGTGGGTTCCATCAACGGCATCATCTTCGCCGTGCTGATCGGCATCGTCGCGGCCGTCTGGTTCCGCGATCCCAATCTGGGCGGCATCATAGCGGCGGCGATGATCATCAATATGTTCGTGGCAGCCCTTGCCGGTATCCTGATCCCGCTATTGCTCGACCGGTTCAAGATCGACCCGGCGGTGGCGTCGGCGGTTTTCGTCACTACGGTCACCGACGTCGTTGGCTTCTTTGCCTTCCTCGGGCTGGCCACCTGGTGGTTCGCTATCCCTTGAGAAAGAGGCGTTGCGGGTTCAATTGACTTTTACGTAAATGTGGTGCGAGGCTTGCGCGGGGTTTCATGCCGAGTCCGGCTTGGAACGGGGTTGATCGGAATGCGTTGGAAATCCCGGGCGACCGGGCGTTTTCCGATGTTCCGACATTTGGAGCAAAGATGCGGGAATATTATTCAATCACCGAACTGACCCGCGAATTCGACGTGTCGACGCGGACGCTGCGCTTCTATGAGGACGAGGGGCTGGTGCAACCGGTCCGGCGGGGCCGCACAAGGCTGTTTCGCCCATCTGACCGGCATCTGATCCGTCAGATCATGCGCGGAAAACGGCTCGGCTTCTCGATCAACGAGATCCGCGAAATCATCCAGATGTACAAGGAACCGCCCGGCGAGGTCGGTCAACTCAACCTGATGATCAAGCGCATCGAGGAAAAGCGCGAGGATTTGCGCCAGAAGCGCCGCGATCTCGAGGAGACGCTGGCGGAGCTCGACCAGGCGGAGGAGTCTTGCGTCGAGCGGCTGGTGGAGTTGGGGGTAAATACCTGAGCGGATCGTCGAGCGTTTGCGCGCCCGTCGCAAACGTTCGCGATTAGCGGAGCCCTTCCACACTTCGTCATTCTAGGGCGAAGCAGGAGCGAGGCTCCGTCGCGGAGACCCTAGAATCCATTCCGTGACATTGGCCGTGGAGTGCAGCGGTGCAGAATTCTGGACGTGGCAACGCCTGTACGTCGCGGCATGGATCCTCGGGTCTGCGCTGCGCCGCTACGCTCCTTGCTTCGCCCGTGGATGACGAAGAGATGGGCGTTTCGGCTAGTCGCCAAGGCATGCGAACCCTGCCAGCGATCACACCCGCCTCAGATCCAGCGCCTGACCCGCTTCGCATAGTCGCGGTACTTCTTGCCGAATTTGGCGAACAGCACCTTCTCCTCGCTCTCGATGGCGACCTTCTGCGTTGCAAAAGCCGCGATCAGGGCCAGCGGCAGGAACCATACGATCCCCGAGACGAAGGCGACGCCGATCAAAAGCAGCGTGTTGGCCAGATACATCGGGTTGCGCGTGATGCCGAACGGGCCAGACGTCACCAGATGCTCCGGCACGCCATTGGGGTTCATCGTCGTTTTGGCCCGGATCATGGTGCGGATAGCGGTGAACCAGAGGGCTGCGACGGCAAACAGCACCACAAAGCCGGCGGCAAACAAAAGGTCGCCCAAGAGGTCGCCGATCCAGGGCAGGGGATAGAACAGGCGGAGCACGATGCTGATGGCGATGGCGGCGATGTAGATCAGCGGCGGCCACGGGATCAGCCGTGGTCTCGGTAGATCGGGTTTTGCCAGCCCGGGTTTTGCTAGCTTGTCGGTCATTGTTGCCCTCCCTGCGTCATCGGACTCTCCTCCGTCCTTGCGGTGCAGATGCCGGCGAGTTCACCGAGATGCGCTTTGAACTCCGGGGTCTGGTCACCATTGTAGAGCCGGTCGAATGCCGCTTCGCTTTGCAGCGTGTCCAGCATGCACACACAATAGCTGGTGCAGAACTCCGTGTCGCGCTGCTGTTCGCAGGATACCTGGCATTCCTTGAGGAAGACCACTTCCCGTGTCTCGACCGGCGCCGGCGCGATCTGCGAGAACAGCCAGACGCAGCCGAACAGCAGCGGCTGGTGAATCAGGTAGAAAGCCAGGCTGTGGCGGCCGATGAAGGTGAGCGGCCTGGTCCAGCTTCCCGATCCCAGCGTGGCCAGCCGCGCCAGCAGGCCGGTGGTGGACGCAAACTTTGCCGCGGCGATGCCGAGAAGCACGGCGCCGAACCAGGGAAACAGCGGCACGTAATCGTTGGAGCGCGGGTTGATCGCCGACAGGCCGACCCACCACAGCGCCGGATGATCGAAGGCTTCGGATCGGAAATAGATCGGCCCGGCGATCACCACCGCCGCCACGACAAGCGTCAGCAAGGACGGCAGCCGCAAGAACAAAAGGCCGAGCAGGCTGGCCAGCGCGATCTGATGCAGGATGCCGAAGAAGATGAAGCTGTCCGGCGTGATGAAGTACGTGACCGCCGATATGGCGGCGGCCGCGACGGCGACCATGGCAAAACGTTTCCAGAAGCCGGTCCAGCGGATCTGCCTGCCATGAGCGAGAAACAGGCTGACGCCGACCAGGAACAGGAAGGTCGAGGCGATGCAGCGCGCATAGATCTTCCACCAGCCGACGGCGGTGAGGCCGGGGTCGGTGTAGTGGAAATTTTCGAGATCCCAGGTGAAGTGGTAGCTCGCCATGGCGATCAGCGCGATGCCGCGTACGACATCGATGGCGACGATGCGCTTCGGTTGATCTCGCTTCAGTTGATCTCCAGGGGGTGCGGTATGGATGCTCATGGTCTCGCGATCTGATTCAGCCCCAAAGACGACTATCACGGTTGCACCGGACAAAAGAAGGCCGCCCTCTACGCTCCGGGTCGCGCCGTGCGGCTGCATCGGGCGGCGCTTTAGGCCAGAGCCGGAAAGCCTTTGGCCGAATTCGCTTTTTGCCGGGAAGGGGTCGGTTTCCTGTTACCGGCGGAGGAAGCGCCAGCGCAGATTTGGGCTGCGAGTCTGATTTGGGGATCAAATGTCCACCCATGTGCGCCATCCGATCTGGCTGCCAGCCCTGCGTCCGGCGGATGCGCGCACCTTTGCCTCGCTCTATGCGGTCGAATCCTTCGCCCGCGCCACGGTATCGAGCGTCATCCCGATCCAGGCTTATGAGATTCTGCACAACGAGCAGATCGTCTCGATCCTCTACACCATCGTGGCGCTGCTCGGCCTGTCGGTGACCTTGTTCATGCCTATGTTGATCCGCAGGTTTGCCCGGCGCTGGGTCTATACCGCCGGCGCCTGCCTGCTGGCGATAGGCTCTCTGTTCTTCGTCACCCACACGCTTGCCGGGCAACTGGCAGGCATGCTGTGCCGCGTCATGGGGGCGAGCGCCCTGTCGATCACGCTCAACCTCTACATCATGGACCACATCCGCAAGACCGATTTCATGCAGGCCGAATCGCTGCGCATGGCGTGGTCGATGCTGGCCTGGACCGGCGGGCCGACACTCGGCATCTTCCTCTACACACGCTACGGCATCTATGCCGCGCATGGCGCGGTGGCGGTGTTTGCGTTGGCCTTGCTGGCGCTGTTCTGGACCTACAGGCTGGGCGACAACCAGTCGATCCGGCCCGGCAAGACGCGGCCGGCCAATCCGCTGGCCAATATCGGCCGCTTCGTAGCACAACCCAGGCTCAGGCTGGCCTGGCTGATCGCCTTCGGCCGGTCATGCTTCTGGACGACGTTCTTCGTCTACGGGCCGCTGTTCATGGTGATTACCGGCGAGGGCAAGCTTGCCGGCGGCCTGCTGGTTTCGGCCGGCAATGCGGTGTTGTTCATGGCGATCTTCTGGGGCAAAGCGGGAAAACGCTTCGGCGGCCGGCGCACCATGACCTTCGCCTATTTCGCGATGTCGGCGACGCTGCTTGCGGCGGGCGCGGTCGGCACTACCGCGCCGCTGCTTACGGGCTTTTTCCTGCTCTGCGGCGCCTTCTTCACCATCGCGCTCGATGCACTGGGCTCGACCGCCTTCATGCGCTCGGTGCGGTCCTATGAGCGGGCGCAGATGGCCGCGGTCTACCGCACCTCTCGACTTTTCCGAGCTGACGCCGCCGCTGGTCTATTCGGTGGTGCTGGCGTTTTTCGGCCTCGGCTCGGTGTTCGTGACGCTGGGCATTCTGGCCGCTGTTTGCGGCTTTATCACCTGGCGCTATTTGCCGAAGTCGCTTTAGTCGCCGATCAGGCGGTTGCCTCAAGCGCTGCATGCCGCTCGCGCACCCAGTTGTGGAAGCGGTGCAGATCGTACTCCTCCGGCATCAGAACGCCGGCCTGGTGGCGCATCGAGCGCAGGCCTTTCTGATTGATCTCACAGATCGCGGCATCCTCCTCCAGCACCTGGGTGCCGAAGGCGACGACATTGTCGATGTCGGTCTCGGCAAGCGCCTCGGGCGCGAACAGCCACTCGGCGGTGAGTTCGGTCTGTTCGGGACCGAGCGGCATCAGTCGCACCGTCCTGACATAATCGACATGGCCGACGATGAACATCGAGGGCAGGCTGGTGGCATAGGTCTGTCCGGCCGCACGCTCGGCCGGCGTCAGGCCCGGGAAGACCGGGCCATGGGCATGTCCGTCGCGCGACCAGGTCTCGGCGCCGGCGCGCAGGCCACCCGAAAACTCCGGCGCGTCATTGTCGGCATGGCGGACCCAGTCGGGGTCGTCGTGCCGGCTCATCAGGCCGCGGCCGTATATCGGCACCAGCCGAGACAGGTCCTTGTGGACGCCTGGGCAATGCAGGCACTCGTTGAAGTTCTCCCAGAAGATTTTCCAGTTGCAGTTCATCACCTTGCGCAGGACATGGCCTGATACCAGCGTTTCCAGCGGCCAGTTGGCGAGGTCGCCGGATGCGGGATCGAAGGAGGTCTCGGCGGAGCCGGCCGTCGCCTGCTGAAGGTTCACAAAGACAAAGCCGCGCCACACCGACAGCGCCACCCGGTAGAGCGAATGATCGGCCTTGTCGAAACCTTCGGGCAGAGATTTCGAGGGAACGCGCACGAGATCGCCGCGCAGCGAGTAGGACCAGGCGTGGTAGGGGCAAGTGATGAGCCGCGCTTTCAGCCGGCCCTCGCTTTCCTGGCAAAGCTGCGAGCCGCGATGCCGGCACGTGTTGTGGAAGGCGCGCAACTCGCCGGTCTCGTCGCGCAGCACGACGATTGCCTGCGTGCCGACGCGGAATGTCCTGAATGCCAAAGGCTGGGCAAGATCGGCCTCGCGGCAGACGAGCAGCCAGCTTTTGTACCAGATGGCGTCGAGATCGCGCTGGTAAGCCTCGCTATCCCAATAGGCCGATGACGGTAGCGTCGGTTCGGCCCGGCTCAGGCCGTTATAGGGGTTGCGCTCGCTCGGGTTGGGATGCATGGCTGGCTTCCTATGAAGCGTCAGCCGACACCCCGGCAAATCGTTTGTCAATCAGAGTGCCGCATTGCCGGTTGCAGGCGCGGCGCATAATCATGTCGTGGACATGGGACATTCGGAAATTGGGGGGATTCGGAACGTGGCCGCACGACAGATGTCGCTTACGCCGGAGCTGGTCGCGCGCTGCTGGCGCGAGATCAGGGACCCCGGGCCGGATCCGGACGCGATGCATCTCGATGAAGCCGACTATGACGCGCTGCTGGATGAATTGCAGGTCGAACTCCCGGACAGCGAACCGCTATGGCTGTTCGGCTATGGATCGCTGATCTGGAAACCGGAAATAGATTATGTCGAGGACCGCGTTGCCTTGGCGCGCGGCTGGCATCGGTCCTTTTGCATGAACATGACGCGCTGGCGCGGCACCAAGGACAGCCCCGGCCTGATGATGGCGCTGGACCGTGGCGGACAATGCAAGGGCGTCGCCTTTCGGCTGACCGACAATAACCGGCGCGAGCAGTTGGGCCGGCTTTTCCGGCGCGAAGTCACGCTGAAGCCGACAAGCTACCGGCCGCGCATGCTGAAGCTTGCAAGCGAGGCCGGACCGCTCAGGGCATTGGCCTTCGTCATCAACCGCAACGGCCTGACCTATTCCGGCCCGCTCGACGAGGGCAAGGTCGTCGAAAGGCTGGCCACGTCCTGCGGGCACTGGGGGTCGGGCGCCGACTATCTCTACAACACGGTGAAAAACCTTGAAGAGCGCGGCATTCACGATCGCCATCTGTGGCGGCTGCAGCGGCTGGTTGCCGAGCGGATCACCGCGTTGAACCCGTAACGCCGCATGGCGCATTCGCGCTGTTGGCCGGCGGAATTTGGTTTGCCGGATGCGGCCGTTTCAGCCTATAGTCATGCATGTCGTCGGTTCCGTTAGGGACCAAGAGGGAATGCGGTGAGGGCTGACTTGTTGCCCAATGCCGTGGCTGCCCCCGCAACTGTGTGCGGTAGTCCTCTCCAAGCCACTGAGGATTTTTTCCTCGGGAAGGTGGGGAAGGGCGCTGATCCGCGAGCCAGGAGACCTGCCGGCGACAGGGAACTGACTTCGATGCCCTCGGGTGGAGGGCGAAAGGACAAGATATGAATACCGCTTCCGTCTCTCTCGGCGCTTCCGTCTCCTCGCAGTCGCGCTTCATGCAGCTCGTGCTTAGCGCGTTTCTGGGCATTTTCGTCGTCGGCGTTGTCGGTTTCTCGCATATCGATGCGGTCCACAATGCGGCGCACGACTATCGCCATTCGATGGCGTTTCCCTGCCACTGACGAGGATCTGACATCATGAACCTGTTTCGCAACGTCGTGTTCATCGCGGCGATCGCAGGGCTCGTGGCCGGTGTCGCTCTCGCCTGCATGCAGGCCTACGCCACCGTGCCGCTGATCCTCAAGGCGGAGGTCTACGAAAAGGCTGGTGGCGGCCATGAGCATCAGCATGCCGCGGCGCCGACCGCCAACGCTGCGGACACCAATGCCATGAGCACCGCCGCGCCGGCGGAAAATGCCGTGAGCAGCGCAGCCCCGGCTGAAGCAGCCGCGCCGGCGGAGGACGAAGGCTGGGCGCCGGCCGACGGCCTCGAGCGTTTCGCCTTCAGTGTCGTCGCCAATATCGTCACCGGCATCGGCTTCGCGCTGGTCCTGGTGGCGGTTTCCGAGTTCGCCGGCGGCATCGGCAGCTGGCGCCAGGGCGTGTTCTGGGGTCTGGCGGGCTTTGCCGTGTTCACGCTGGCGCCGGGACTCGGCCTGCCGCCGGAACTGCCGGCAATGCCGGCGGCCGATCTCATACAGCGCCAGATCTGGTGGTGGGCAACGGTGATGGCAACCGCGATCGGCCTTGCCCTTATCACCTTCCGCACGTCGGCGCCCCTGACCGTGCTCGCCGTCGTCCTGATCGTCGCCCCGCATATTGTCGGCGCGCCGCAGCCTGACAGTTTCGTAACGCCGATCCCGGAGGGCCTGCATCATCAGTTCGTGGTGGCGGTGACGCTGACCAATCTGGTGTTCTGGCTGGTGCTCGGCGCAGTTGTCGGCATAGTGCACTCGCGCTTCACCGGCACCGCGACCAGCCTGCGCGACAGCTTTGCCTGATCGCAGTTTGACCTTCATCATCGGCGGTGCGCGCTCCGGCAAGAGCGCGCATGCCGAAACTTTGGCGACGGCGTTGCCGCCGCCATGGGCCTATATCGCCACCGCGCAAGCCTATGACGGCGAAATGCGCGAGCGCATCGCGCAACACCGCTCGCGCCGCGGCGAGGGATGGGCGACCATCGATGCTCCGCTTGATCTTGCAGGTGCGCTCGAGGCATTGCCGGACAACCAGCCGGTGCTTGTCGACTGCCTGACGCTTTGGCTGACCAATTATATGCTGGCCGATCATGATCTAGAGGGGGAGTGCCGGCGGCTGGCCGATGTGCTTTCGCGGCCGCGCGGGCCGTGGTTCGTGGTCTCCAACGAAGTCGGACAAGGCATTGTGCCCGACAATGCGCTGGCACGCCGGTTCCGCGATGCCGCCGGCAGGCTCAACCAGCAGATCGCGGTGGTAGCTGATATGGTGCTTCTGATGGTGGCGGGGCTGCCGCTCAAGGTGAAATGAGATGACCGATATCGACGCAAAAGACGAAGAGCGCCATCGCGCCAAGATGGCCAAGCGCAAGGCGGTGCAGGACGCCGAGGTCGCGGAAAAGACGGTCGAGAAGGGGCTGCTGATCGTCAACACCGGACCCGGCAAGGGCAAGACCACGGCTGCCTTCGGGCTGGCGCTACGCATGCTCGGCTATGGCAAGCGCGTCGGAATCGTCCAGTTCATCAAGGGCAAATGGCACACCGGCGAGAAGGATGCCTTCGCGGCGTTTGGCGGCCGCGTCGTCTGGCACACGATGGGCGAGGGTTTCACTTGGGAGACGCAGGATCTGAAGCGCGACATTGCGGCGGCCGAAGCCGCCTGGGCCAAGGCGCTGGAGCTGATCGCCGATCCCTCGATCAGCCTCGTCGTGCTGGACGAACTGAACATCGCGCTACGCTACGACTATCTCGATCTCGACCGAGTGGTGGCGGCGCTGAAAGCGCGGCGCGAAGGTCTGCATGTCGTCGTCACCGGCCGCAACGCCAAGCCGGCGCTGGTCGAGGCGGCGGATCTGGTGACGGAGATGGGCGTGACCAAGCATCATTTTTCGGCCGGCGTGAAGGCACAGCAGGGGATCGAGTTTTAAGGGCTATCCTCCCTTCTTTTACCCTCCCCCTTTGTGGGGAGGGTCGATCCGCGAAGCGGATCGGGGTGGTGGTTCTCGTAGGGCGCTGTCCCCCACCCCGGCGCTTCGCGCCGACCCTCCCCACAAGGGGGAGGGTAAAGGAAGGGCGACGGTAAGCTCTCAGAACGTCACCGCGATAAGCACCGCCGACAGCAACCCGAACAGCCCAATCAGCAGATAGTCCGCCACCTGGTACAATTTCAGCGCCCGCCTGATGTCGGTGCTTTCCGCCTCGCGCCTACCGCCTTCGCCCATGAACGCATCGTCGACGACAACGCCGCCATAGCTGCGCGGGCCGGCGAGCGCCAGGCCGAGTGCGCCGGCCATTGCTGCTTCCGGCCAACCGGCATTGGGTGAGCGGTGCTTTTTGGCGTCGCGCCGCATTGCTTGCCAGGCGTTGCGGGGATCGGCGCCGTCAACGAGAAAGGCGGCGGCAAAGATCAGCAACGCGGTCAGCCGGGACGCCGGCAGGTTGATCCAGTCGTCGAAGAGTGCCGCCGCGCGGCCGAAGGCCTCGTGGCGCGGCGAGCGGTGGCCGATCATCGAATCGGCGGTGTTGGCGGCCTTGTAGGCGACGCCGCCGGCCAGACCGCAGACACCTGTCCAGAAGGCGGGCGCAACGATGCCGTCGGAGAAATTCTCGGCCAGGCTTTCGATGGCGGCGCGGCTGACGCCGGCATGGTCGAGCTTCTCTGGATCGCGGCCGACGATGCGCGCAACCGCAATGCGGCCGAGCGCCAGCCCGCCGGTATCCAGCGAATCGGCCACCGCCTCGACATGTTCGGTAAGGCTCTTTTGCGACAGCAGCGACGAGGCCAGGATTGCCGTGATGATCATGCCGGCAGGAAAGAGCTGCCAGAGCAGGATTTGCACGATGAGTGCGATTGCCGCCGGCACCAGCACGATCACCAGCAGCGCCTGCACGCCGCGGCGGCGACGCAGCGCGTCGGAATCAGTGTCGCGGTTGAGCCTGAGGTCGAGAAAGGCTATCAGCCTGCCGAACCAGGTGACGGGATGGCCGACGGCACGGAACAGCCAGTCCGGGTAACCCAGGATGCGTTCGATGGCCAGCGACAGGAAAGCGATCAGGATCGACATGAAGCTTTCTGATGGAGCGATTACTGTGGTGGATCACGGTGGATCCCTTGGCCGGGCGAGGGCGCTCTTCCCTCACGCGCCACAACCTTTCGTCGATCTCTCGACAGGTATCAATCCGCACTCCTACCCGCTTTTCGAGCTGCCCGCCACCGCCCTGTCACGATTGCCGGAGGCCGCGCGCCTGCGTGAGCTGGCCAGGGTCGCGGCCGGCGCCTATGGCGCGCCTTCGGCCGAGAATGTGGCGGTCGCCCCGGGCACGCAGATCCTGCTGCCGCGCGTCGCCTCGCTGGTCAGCCCCGGCAAGGCGCTGGTGCTCGGGCCGACCTATGCCGAGCATGCCAGGGCCGCCGCGATTGCCGGCCATGCGGTGGCGGAGGTCGACGATTTCGAGGCGCTTGCCGGAGCCGAAATTGCCATCATCGTCAATCCCAACAATCCCGACGGGCGAGTCGTGTCGCGGGAAAGGCTGCTTCGGCTTGCCGAGACATTGCGCGCCATAGGCGGTCTGCTGGTCGTCGACGAAGCCTTCATGGATGTCGGCCCGCACGCGGAAAGCCTGGCCGGCGATGTCGGGCGGGGCGGCATCGTCGTGCTGCGCTCGTTTGGCAAGTTCTTCGGTCTCGCCGGCCTGCGGCTCGGCTTCGCACTTTCCGATGCAGCGACGGTCGAAAGGCTTGGAACGCAATTCGGCCCTTGGGCGGTCGCCGGCCCAGCGCTCGAATACGGCATCCGCGCGCTTGCCGACAGCGGCTGGCAGGCCGACATGCGGCGGCGGCTGGCGCAGGATGCGGCGCGGCTCGATGCGCTGCTTTCGCGCTTTGGCGTTGCTGTCGCCGGCGGCACGACGCTGTTTCGCTATCTCCGGCTTGCCGATGCACCGGGGCTGTTTTCGACGCTCGGTGAGCGCGGCATATTGCTCAGGCATTTTTCCGAGCGTCCCCAGGTGCTCCGCGCGGGGCTGCCTGGAAGTCAGGAGGAATGGCAGCGGCTCGAATCGGCGCTTGCCGACTGGCACGCACGGCGCGACGATGGGTCGAAGGAGATCGCGCCATGATCCATATCTGTTCGCTGGCAAAGCTTGAGGAGACGGTGGCCAAAAGCGGCGCCGAGCGCGTGCTGTCGCTGCTCGCTGCCGGCACCGAGGTGACGCGGCCGGCCTCAATCGCGAGGGAAAACCACCTGCATCTGGTCATGCACGACATCGCGGTGGCGCAGGACGGCATGACCATGCCCGGCGAAGGCCATGTGCGCAATCTGCTCGATTTCGCCCGGAAATGGGACCGCGCCAAACCCATGGTCGTCCATTGCTATGCCGGCATCAGCCGCTCGACCGCCTCGGCCTATATCATTGCGGCGGCGCTCGCCCCGAAGCGCGACGAAGTCGAACTTGCGCAGACATTGCGGAAGCTTTCGCCCTCGGCGACACCCAATCCACGGTTGATCGCCGTCGCGGATGCTCTTCTCTCACGACAAGGCCGCATGATCGAAGCGATCGAGGCGATCGGACGCGGCGCCGATGCTTTTGAGGGTACGCCTTTCGTGTTGAAGATCGACGGCTAAGGCGGCCCGCTATGCCAGCCAGTCGGCAAGCTTCGCCTTGCGCACATCCTTCAACAGGGTGATGAAGCCGTCGGCCTGATGCTCCGCCGTCAGTCGGCCTTTCTCGGCCGTGGCAATGCTGGCATCGCCGACCACGCCGTTGGGGTTGAGATCCCCAGCGATCCAGGCGAAAGCGTGCGTTCCGGTGTGGCGCAGCAGCGCAAATTCGGTTTCGGCGCGGGCGACCTTGGAGGCGAAATTGTCGGCCTTGGCCATGTCGACTAACTCCGGGCGAAAATGCAGCATCAACGAGGTCTCGACGTCGCCGCCATGGATGCCATGGCGGTCCTCAAGCTCGGTGTACATGCCGGCGGGGCGGCCGAAGCGCTGCCAGCTGGTCTTCACCGCCAGCATCCTCTCATGCACGCGCAGCTCGCGCGTGACGATGCCCATGATCTCTTCATTGCCGCCATGCGAGTTGACGACGATCAGTTTCCTTACGCCTGCGCGGGCAACGGACAGGCCAAGCTCGGTCCAGGTATCGACCAGGGTGGCCGCCGGCAGGGTGAGCGTGCCCGGCGCCTGCAGATGCTCGTTCGACTTGCCGACCGTTTGGACCGGCAGGATGCGGATGTCGAGATCGCCGGGCAGGCGGGCGATGACCGTCTCCAGCATGCCGTTCATGATCGAGGTGTCGGTTGATACAGGCAGATGCGGGCCGTGCTGCTCGATCGCCGCCACCGGCAGCACGGCAATCGTCGCCTCCGGATCGATCGCGGCGTATTCGGTGGTCCGGTAGTCGCCCCACCACACGCGTCTGTTTGCAACGGTCATGTCATGCCTCTTGACTGTGAGGGAGACCTAGCGCGCCAAACGTCGCCTGTCGATCACCCGGCCGCAATCGCCTCGACCTCGACCTTGAACTCCGGCCGCGCAAAGCCTGACACGATCATCAGCGTCGAGGCGGGCGCGGGGCTGGCAAACAAGCGGTCGCGGGCGTCCATATAGGGCCGCAGAAAGGCGCGGTCGGTGACGTAGGCGTTTATGCGCACGATGTCGCCTAGCCCCAGCCCGGCTTCAGCCAGAATCGCCGCTATGTTTTGAAAGCAGAGCTCGGCCTGCGCGCCGCCATCCTCGGGGATCTGGTCGTCCGCCGTGATGGCGACCTGACCGGAGCACAGAACCAGCCGCTTGCCTGGCGGCACCTCGACCCCGTGGCTATAGCGGGCGAAAGGCGGCTTGATCGACTTCGGCGCGAGGTATCTGAACATGGCAATCTCCTGTCTGCGAGACCAGCCTAAGACGTGACCGATAGTACGTTCAAGATGTGGTGCATGGCACAAGGGCGATTGTGGACAGGCGTCCAAAAAATAGGCACGATGCCTCCCGCACAGCATGACCCGTCCGGTGTTGGCAGTGACTGCCGCGCAAGCAGGCGGCCCGGGCGGTGGCATGTGTCTTGCTTCTTGGATCAATGGTGTCGAGCCCGGCGCGTGACGCTCCGGAGCCAACAAAGGGTGGTGTCGATGTACGGAAAACAGAAGATTTCAGCGCTTGCGGTCGCGCTGCTTGGAGCCGGCACGTTCGGCGCGGCAGCAAACGAGAAGGTCACCTTCGGCACCAACTGGCTGGCCGAGCCCGAGCATGGCGGCTACTACCAGGCCGTCGCCGACGGCACCTACGCTGCATGTGGCCTCGACGTGACGATTTCGCAGGGAGGTCCGCAGGTCAGCGGGCGGCCGCTGCTGCTGGCCGGCAAGCTCGATTTCTACATGGGCGGCAATCTGCTGTCGGCCTTCGACGCCGTCCAGCAGGGCATCCCGATGCGCGTCGTCGCCGCCGATTTCCAGAAGGACCCTCAAGTCATCATGTCCCACCCGGGGCAGGGGCTGGACAAGTGGGAGGACTTGAAGAACGCCGACCAGTACATTCTCGGCGACGAGGGCGTCCAGACCTTCTTCCAGTGGATGGTCATCGAACTCGGTTTCGATGCCGCCAAGCGCGTGCCCTACACCTACAACACCGCTCCATTCCTGGCCAACAAGAAGTCGATCCAGCAGGGTTACGTCACCTCGGAGCCTTTTGCGGTCAAGAAGGAAGGCGGCTTCGTGCCCAACCAGTTCCTGCTCGCCGACTATGGCTGGGACACCTATTCGACGACGATCGAGGTGATGCAGGACACGATCGACAAGCGGCCGGAGGTGGTCCAGTGCTTCGTCGATGGCTCGGCCAAGGGCTGGTACAACTACCTCTACGGCGACAACAAGGCCGCCAACGAGATGATCAAGAAAGACAACCCCGACATGAGCGACGAGCAGATTGCCTTCTCGATCGAGCAGATGAAGAAGTTCGGCCTGGCCGATTCCGGCGACACCGAAAAGCTCGGCATCGGCGCCATGAACGAAGACCGGATCAAGAGCTTCTATGACAAGATGGTCAAGGCCAAGGTCACGCCCGAGGGCATCGATATTAAGAAGGCCTACACGCTGGCCTTCATCAACAAAGGTGTCGGGATCGAGCTGAAGAAGTAGTCGTGAAGCTGGAAAAGATGGCGCAGGCGCCCATGACGGCATCGGGTGAAGGCCCGATGCTGCTGACGCTGCGCCATGTCGGCAAGGTGTTTTCCAATGGCGTGACTGCATTGAGCGACGTCGATCTCGCCATCCGCGAGGGCGATTTTGTCAGCCTTCTCGGGCCGTCCGGCTGCGGCAAGTCAACGGCGTTGAGGCTGATCGCGGGCCTGTCGACGCCGACATCCGGTCAGCTCGACTGGGGCGGTTCGATCGACCGCGCCAATATCGGCTTCGTCTTCCAAGAACCGACGCTGCTGCCCTGGGCCAATGTCTTCGACAATGTCTGGCTGCCGCTCAGGCTGAAAGGCGTGTCGCGCGCCAAGGCGGCGCCGGCGGTGACGGAGATGCTGGAGCGGGTGCACCTGACCGGCTTCGAGAACGCCGTGCCGCGCGAGCTTTCCGGCGGGATGAAGATGCGCGTCTCGATCGCACGCGCCATGGTGACGAAGCCGCGCATTCTGCTGATGGACGAGCCGTTCGCCGCACTCGACGAGATCACCCGCTTCAAGCTCAACAACGACCTTCTGGAGCTGTGGCAGGACGAGCGCTTCACCGTCGTCTTCGTCACCCACAGCGTCTTCGAAAGCGTGTTCCTGTCCAACCGAGTCGTCGTCATGGCGGCGCGGCCGGGCCGCGTCCATGCCGAGCTTGCCATCGACGCCTCCTATCCGCGAGACGAGGTTTTCCGCACTTCGCCCGACTATGCCGCGCTCTGCCGCCAGGCCTCGGACATCCTGGTCAACGCCATCAACACATCAGCCGGACCGCACCATGACGGCCATTGACCAGAATGCCGCAACGCTCGACGCGGAAGAGGCGGGCCGCGTACGCCAGGAGCGGCTGGAGCGGATCGGCCGGTGGGTCTTGCCTTTGGCGATCATGATCCTGGCGATCTGGCTGTGGGACCGCATTTGCGTGTGGAACGCGATCCCGCAATATATTCTGCCGCGTCCCGGCGTGGTGCTGTGGACGCTCTATAGCGATGCCGGGCTCCTGTTCTCCGCGCTGCTGGTCACGTTGCGCATAACCTTCCTCAGTCTGCTGCTTGCAGTGGTCGGCGGCGTCGGACTGGCGGTGCTGTTTGCGCAATCGAAATGGGTGGAGATGTCGTTCTTTCCCTTCGCCATCGTGCTGCAGGTAACGCCGATCGTGGCGGTCTTCCCGCTCATCAACATCTATGTGGACAACCAGACGGTGAAGCTTTTGCTTTGCGCCTGGATCGTCGCGTTCTTCCCGATCCTGTCCAACACCACGCTCGGCCTCAATTCGGTCGACCGCAATCTGCGCGACATGTTCAAGCTCAACGGCGCGACGCGCTGGCAGCAATTGCGCTATCTCAGACTGCCGGCGGCCATGCCGTATTTTCTAGGAGGCTTGAAGATAGCCGGCGGCCTGTCGCTGATCGGCGCCGTGGTGGCTGAGTTCGTCGCGGGCGCGCAGGGGCAGTCGTCGGGGCTGGCGTCGCGCATCATCGAGGCCGGCTACCGCCTCAACGCGCCAAGGCTGTTCGCGGCGCTGATCCTGATCTCGCTCACCGGCATATTGATCTTCCTGGTGCTGTCGCTGATATCGCATCTCATCCTGCGCCGCTGGCACGAGAGCGCGCTGAAGCAGGAGCGGTAGGGGGTTGGGTGACGTGATTGAGATGCTGGCGCGAAACACCCCCCTCTGGCCTGCCGGCCATCTCCCCCTCAAGGGGGGAGATTGGACGTCATCCGGGATTTCGCCAATTATCGACGTTGGAAGACGGGTGCTGTCGGAAAAGCTGCCAATCTCCCCCCTTGAGGGGGAGATGCCCGGCAGGGCAGAGGGGGGCGGTCCTTGATACCGACCTCTGGCTCGTACCATCTCACAAACGTCCGCCTTCACCGGTCGCTGACATCAGGCCTTGCCGCCACTTACGACAGCGACGGCTTCGCCCTGGCCGACATAACGGTCGCCGATGGCAAGACCTCAGCCATCGCCGCGCACAAGAAATCAAAAGCGCCAGCCACCGCCATCGACCTTGCCGGCCGCATCGTGCTGCCGTGCTTCGTCGACTGCCACACCCACATCGACAAGGGCCATATCTGGCCGCGCAAACCCAATCCCGACGGCAGTTTCATGGGCGCGCTCAATGCCACCGGCGCCGACCGTGCAGCGCGCTGGAGCGCCGAGGACGTGGCGCGGCGCATGGATTTCTCGCTGCGCTCGGCCTACGCGCACGGCACCAAGGCGCTGCGCACGCATCTCGACAGCGTGCCGCCACAGGAGGAAATCTCCTGGCCGGTGTTCGAGGCGATGCGGGAGAAATGGCGCGGCCGCATCGAATTGCAGGCAGCCTGCCTGCTCGGCATCGAAGGCGTGCGCGACAGAAAGTGGTTCGAGAGGCTGGCCAAGCGCGTGGCTGCGGCCAAGGGCGTGCTCGGCGTCGTCACCTATATGGTGCCGGATCTCGAAGAGCTTCTCGACAAGGTGTTCGCCGAGGCGAACAGGCACGGGCTCGATCTCGATTTCCACGCCGACGAGACCGACGACATCGCGGCGATATCGCTGAAGAAGATCGCCGAGGCGGCACTGTGGAACGGTTTTGAGGGCAACATGCTGGTGGGACATTGCTGCTCGCTGGCGCGCCAGCCGGATCTCGAAGTGCTCGATACACTCGACAAGGTGGCCAAGGCGCGGCTGGCGGTGGTGTCGCTGCCAATGTGCAATCTCTATCTGCAGGACCGGCGTGCCGACCAGACCACGCCACGCTGGCGCGGCGTGACGCTGCTGCACGAGATGAAGGCGAGGGGCATCCCGGTCGCGGTCGCCTCCGACAACACCCGCGATCCGTTCTATGCCTATGGCGATCTCGACATGCTGGAGGTCTACCGCATGGCGACGCGCATCCTGCATTTCGATCATCCGGTCGGCGACTGGCCGCAGACGGTGGCGGCGACGCCGGCCAAGGTGATGCGGCTCGACGGTGTCGGGACACTGGCAGCAGGTGGCAGCGCCGATTTCATCGTCTTCAAAGGGCGGAGCTGGACGGAATTGCTGTCGCGGCCCGAATCGGATCGCATCGTCGTGCGCAACGGCCGAGCGATCGACAGGCAATTGCCCGACTATGCCGAGCTCGACGAACTGATGGTGGAATGATGGATGTTTCGGCGCTCAAACGCGATCTCGACGGGATAAAGCTCGACGACAATCCCGCCATCGTCCAGCAGAAGAGCCGCGACTTCTACTGGTACAGCCCGGTGCTGAAGCAGCAGCTCGACCACGTCACCGGCGACCTGATCGTGACGCCCAGGAACGAGGCCGAACTGATCCGCGTGCTTGCCGCTTGCCACCGTCATGGCGTTCCGGTGACGCCGCGCGGCAGCGGCACCGGCAATTACGGCCAGGCGATGCCGCTGTCGGGCGGCGTGGTTTTGAACCTCGCCGAGATGAACGAGATCAAGGCCATAGCGCCGGGCCGCGTCGTCACCGGGCCGGGCGCGATCCTCGCCGACATCGACAGAGCGACGCGCGCGCATTCCGGGCAGGAACTGCGGCTGTCGCCGTCGACCTACAACACCGCCTCGATCGGCGGCTTCATCGCCGGCGGCTCGGGCGGCGTTGGCTCGATCAATTTCGGCGGTCTGCGTGATTTCGGCAATGTGCTGCGCCTGCGCGTCGTCACTATGGAGGCGGAGCCGAAGGCGCTAGAACTCGCCGGCGAGGACCTGCACAAGGTCACCCACGCCTATGGCACCAACGGCATCATCACCGAGGTCGAGATGCCGCTGACTGCAGCCTATGAATGGACCGACGTGATCGTCGGCTTCGACGCTTTCATGCCGGCAGCCCGCTACGGCAACGCGCTGGCACGCCAGGACGGCATCCTGACCAAGCTGATCACGCCGATCGCCGCGCCCGTGCCGCAGCTCTATTTCAAGCGCCACCAGAAGTTCTTCCGGGACGGGCAAAGCATCTGCGTCGTCATGGTTGCCCGGCATGGGCTAGACGCGTTCCTCGCCTTCACCCGCCGCGCCGGCGGCGAAGTCATCTTCAATGCGGCGACGGCAACGGACGAAGAGAAAAAGGGCCTGCCGCCGGGCTTCGAACTGGCGTGGAACCACACCACGCTCAGGGCACTACGGGTCGATCCCGCGATCACCTATCTGCAATCGCTCTATCCGTTTCCCAACCAGCTGGCGCTGGTGGAGAAGATGGACGCGATGTTTCCGAACGAGGTCTTTTCGCATCTCGAATTCGTGCGCCTCGACGGCAACATCACCTGCTTCGGCCTGCCGCTGGTGAAATTCACCACCGAGGCGCGGCTCAACGAAATCATCCGGCTGCATGAGGAGAATGGCTGCCCGATCTTCAACCCGCACCGCTACACGCTAGAGGAAGGCGGCATGAAGCAGACGGATGAAATCCAGCTCGCCTTCAAGCGCGAGACCGATCCGCAAGGCCTGCTCAATCCCGGCAAGATGATCGCCTGGGAAAATCCGGATTACGACTATCGCTCGGGCCGGACTTTTTTGTTCAAGGGTTTGCAGAAAGCAGAATGAGCAGAGGTTTGAGCTTGAGCACCCCCCTCTGTGCTGCCGGCACAGGCCCTACGCTGCCGCTTCGGGCGTTCGTCGTTTGGAAAGCCAAGCAATTGGCTTCCCATCGGCTTCGCCGACCACTTCTCACCCCCCGCAAGGGGGGAGATTGGCAGCCTGAACGCCGCGGCCAATCTGACACGCTGACAATTAGTGAAAGCGATGCGGCAGTCCGATCTCCCCCCTTGCGGGGGAGATGCCCGGCAGGGCAGAGGGGGGTGCCTCGCGCCCACCTCGCAAGTATTTCCCCATGAAAGTCCTCGTCCTCTACGCACACCCGGTGGAGACCAGCTTCAATGCAGGTCTGCACCGCACGATCGTCGAGCGGCTGACGGCCGCCGGCCATGAGGTCGACGATTGCGATCTCTATGCCGAGGATTTCGACCCCAGGCTGACGCGCGGGGAGAGGCTGGATTATCATAACCAACGCAGCCCTGCGGACCCGGCCGCGCCCTATGTCGAGCGGCTGCTCAAGGCCGAGGCGCTGGTGCTGTCATATCCCGTCTGGAACTACGGCTTCCCGGCCATCCTGAAAGGCTTTTTCGACCGCGTGTTTCTGCCCGGCGTGTCGTTCAAATTGGCCGACGGCAAGGCGCAGCCGTCGCTCCACAACATCCGCAAGCTGACCGCCGTCACCACCTATGGCGGCAGCCGCTTCCGCGCCATGCTGATGGGCGATCCGCCACGCAGATTGGTCAAGCGGATGCTGCGCGCGACGATCAGGCCCGGCGCCTCGGTGTCCTACCTCGCGCATTATTCGATGAACCTGTCGACCGAGAAGACCCGCGCGGCCTTCATGGCCAAGGTCGCGGCCGGGATGGATACTTTTTGATGCGCGTGCTGGTGGTCTATTGCCATCCGGTGCCCGAAAGCTTTTGCGCCGCCATCAGAGATGCCGCCGTCGATGTGCTGAAGGCACGCGGCTGGGAGGTGCGGCTGCTCGACCTCTATGCGGAGAAATTCGATCCGGTGATGGGCTGCGAAGAGCGACGCGCCTACAATGAGCGGGCGCCGGAGGATCCGGCCCTAAAACCGCATTTCGAGCATCTCGCCTGGGCTGAGGCGATCCTGTTCATCTATCCGACCTGGTGGTACGGGCTGCCGGCCATGCTGAAGGGCTGGCTCGACCGGGTCTGGGCGACCGATGTCGCCTTCAAGCTGGGCAAGGGGCGCATCACGTCGCTGATGACACATGTCACCAGGGTCGGCGTCATCACCACCTGCGGCGCGCCGACCTGGTGGAGCGTCGTCGTCGGCCAGCCCGGCCGCAAGACCTTGCTGCGCGGTATGCGCGCGCTGTGCGCCCGCCGCTGCCGGACGTTTTTCCTGGCGCACTACCTGATGGACGCCTCGACGCCAAGGACGAGGGCGGCGTTTCTGGGGAAGGTGCGGGCGAAGCTGGAGCGGTTTTGAGCTTCTTCACCCTCCCCCTTGTGGGGAGGGTCGCGCAGCAAATGCCGCAAGGCGGCTTTTGCGAAGCGGGGTGGGGGCCTCGTAGGGCGCACCCCCACCCCGTCTCGCAATCGCCGCTTCGCTCCGACTGCGAGCCGACCCTCCCCACAAGGGGAGGGTAAAAGTGCTACATCCTCGTCCGTTCCGCCTTGGGATCGTACATCGGCTTCAGCGATGCTTCCGCCGCAAAACGCTCGCCGGCGATCTCGATCTCGTAGGACGAGGCCAGCACATCCGCCTCGCTCTCGCCCTGGCAGGGCACATAGCCCAGTCCGATCGCGCCGCCGAGATGGTGGCCGTAATTCCCCGATGTGATCGGGCCGACGATCTTGCCGTCGCGCAGGATCGCCTCGTTGTGGAAGAGCAGGGGTTCAGAGTCTTTCAAACGGAACTGCACCAGCCGGCGCGACAGGCCGGCTTCTTTTCTCTTCAGCACCGCATCGCGGCCGATGAACTCGCCCTTGGCGGTTTTGACCGCAAAGCCGAGGCCGGCCTCCAGCACATTGTCCTCGTTGGTGATGTCATGGCCGAAATGCCGAAACGCCTTTTCGATGCGACAGGAATCCAGCGTATGCAGTCCGCAAAGTTTCAGGCCGACATCCGCCCCCGCTTCATCGATCGCCTCGAAGACATGGGCCGCCTGGTCGGTCGAAACATAAAGTTCCCAGCCGAGTTCGCCGACATAGGTGACGCGGTGGGCACGGGCGAGGCCCATGCCGATCTCGATCTCCTGGAAGGTGCCGAACGGATTGTTCTCATTAGAAAAATCATTAGGGCTGACCTTCTGCATCAGTTTTCGCGCATCCGGACCCATCAGGCAGAGCACCGCCTCAGCTGCTGTGACATCCGTGATGACGACGAATTCGTCGCCGACATGCCGGCGCAGCCAGGCGAGATCGCGCTGCAGCGTCGCGCCCGGCACGACGAGGAAGTAGGCGGTCTCAGATAGCCGCGACACCGTTAGGTCGCTTTCGATACCGCCGCGCTGGTTGAGCATCTGGGTGTAGACGATCTTGCCCGGCGCCACGTCCATATCGTTGGCGCACAGCCTTTGCAGGAGGGCACAGGCGTCGCGGCCTTCGACACGGATCTTGCCGAACGAGGTCATGTCGAACAGGCCGACCTTGTTGCGGACCGCCAGGTGCTCCTCGCGCTGGTTGTCGAACCAGTTCTGCCGCTTCCAGGAATAGCGGTATTCGCGCTCCTGTCCCTCGCGGGCGAACCAGTTTGCGCGCTCCCAGCCGGCGACTTCGCCGAACACGGCGCCGCGCGCCTTCAGATGCTCGTGCAAAGGCGAGCGCCTGACATTCCTGGACGTTGCCATCTGCCGGTAGGGGAAGTGATCCGCATAGAGCAGGCCGAGTGTTTCGGAGACACGCTCCTTGAGATACCTACGGTTCTTCTGGAATGGCTGGGCGCGGCGGATGTCGACTTCCCAGAGGTCGAAGGGCGCTTCGCCGTCATTGATCCACTGCGCCAGCGCCATGCCGGCGCCGCCGGACGAGACGATGCCGATGGAATTGTAGCCGGTCGCCATCCAGTAGCCACGGAGTTCCGGGGCCTCGCCGAGATAGTAGCGGTCGTCGGGGGTAAAGCTTTCGGGGCCGTTGAAGAAGGTGTGAATGCCGGCGGTTGCCAGCATCGGCATGCGGTTGACGCCCATTTCGAGGATCGGCTCGAAATGCTCCATGTCCTCCGGCAACTGGTCGAAGCAGAAATCCTCGCTTATGCCGTCCATCCCCCAGGGCTTGGCCACCGGCTCGAAGGCGCCGAGCATCATCTTGCCGGCGTCTTCCTTGTAGTAGGCGCATTCATCGGGAACGCGCAGCACCGGTAGACGACCGAGCCCGGGGATCGGCTCGGTGACGAGATAAAAATGTTCGCAGGCATGCAGCGGGATGGTGACGCCGTTCTGGGCCCCGAGCTCGCGCGCCCACATGCCGGCGCAGTTGACGACGATGTCGGCCTCGATCGTTCCCTGATCCTCGCCTTGCGCCCACGACACACCGGTGACGCGACCGGCCTTGGTGTGGACCTTGGTGACCTTCACATTCTCGACGATGGCGGCGCCACGCTGGCGGGCGCCCTTGGCCAGCGCCATGGCGATGTTGGCGGGATCGCACTGGCCGTCGAGCGGCAGATGCACGGCGCCGACCACATCGGACACGTTGAGATGCGGGTACATCTCCTTGACTTCACCAGGCGAAATCTCGCGCACATCGACATCGAAGGCGCGGGCGAGCGAGGCCTGCCGGTAAATCTCGTGCTTGCGCTCCTCAGTCAGCGCCACGGTGATCGAGCCGACCTGGCGCATGCCGGTGCCGACTTCGGTTTCGGCCTCCAGCTTGACGTAGAGGTCGGCCGAATATTTCGCCAGCCGCGTCATGTTCTGCGAGCCGCGCAGCTGGCCGATCAGGCCGGCGGCGTGCCAGGTCGTGCCCGAGGTCAGCTGCTTGCGTTCCAGCAGCACGATGTCGGTCCAGCCGAGCTTGGCCAGGTGGTAGGCGACCGAACAGCCGGAGACACCGCCGCCGATAATAACCGCGCGGGCCTTGGTGGGAATGCTTCTGGTCATGCGGCCTCGCGGCGATAGCCGGATGCGAAGCGGCGCAGGCGTTTTGCGGCTTCCTGAAGCACCGGTTCCGGTTGGCAGAGGCTGATGCGGATGTGGCCGGCAGCGGCCTTGCCGAAGCTGGAACCCGGCATGACGCCGACACTCTCCTGGTCGAGAAAGGCCCAGGCGAATTTCTCGTCGTCGGGCTCGACGGCGGAGATGTCGAGCATGACATACATGCCGCCCTCCGAGCCGTGCACGCTGACATTGTTCATGCCGCGCACGGCGTCGAGCAGGACGGTGCGGCGCGCCGCATAGCGTTCGGCGATCTCTTTCACGCCATAGCGGTTCTCCAGCGCCTCGGCGCAGGCGATCGAGATGAAGGCCGGCAGGCCGTAGGTCGTCACCAGATTGAGATTGGTCAACAGCGTGATCATCTGCGCCGGGCCAGTCAGCCAGCCCATGCGCCAGCCGGTCATGCCATGGCTCTTGGACATCGAATTGATGACCAGCGTGCGCTCCGCCATGCCGGGCAGGCCGCGCGGCGAGATGTGCTCGCCGCCACCTAGCGTCCAGTAGACCTCGTCCGACAGCAGCCAAAGATCGTGCTCGCGGCAGATCTCGGCCAGCTCTTCCAGACGCTCACGCGAATAGACGGCGCCGGTCGGGTTGTTCGGCGTGTTGATCAAAATGGCGCGCGTGTTGGGCTTGAGCGCAGCGCGGATCATCTCGGCGTGCGGCTGGAAACCGTCTTCGGCCGGCGTCTCGACGACGGTGAAGCTGGCGCCGGCGGCGCTGAACGTGTTGGGATAAGTCGCGTAGTAGGGCGCCACCACGATGGCGTGGTCGCCCTGGTCGAGAACGGCCTGCACGGCAGCGTAAAGGGCGGCCTGGCCGCCCGGCGTGGCGATGACTTGGTCAGGCGCCGTCTCGACCCCGGTGCAAGCGGTCGAGGCCGCCGCCATCGCCCTGCGCAGGCGCGGAACGCCGGGAAGCGGGGTGTAGTGATGGTTGCTGCCGCGAACCGCCGTCACGCAGGCTTCGATCGTCTGGCTCGGCGTATCGAAATCATGGTCGCCGACCGACAGCATGATGATGTCCTGGCCGGCCTCCTTGCGGGCCCAGGCCTCGGTGTGGACCTCCCAGCCATCTTTGCCCGAAGGCACGATGCCGGAAATGCGCGATGACGGTCTGGGCATCAGGATACTCCCGAGATTTCGCGGCCGGCCTGTTCGAGCTGGTCGCGCAAGGCAGCGATGTGGGCCGGGCCGACTTCGCAGCATCCGCCGACGATGGTGGCGCCGGCGGCGACCCAGCCGAGCGCCTGGTCGGCATAGGCATCCGGATCAAGGTCGTGGCGGGCGTGCAGCACTTCGACCGTTCCGCCATGCTTGAGCGCTTCGACAGAGGTGAAGCCGTTGGCATAGGCGCCGACCGGGCCGCCGAGAGCAATCAATTCGGGCAGTGCCGCGGCGATCGCTTCTGGCCGGCAGCAATTCACCAGGCGCGCTGCAACCGTCAGGCCGTCGAGGGCGTCCGCCGCTGCCGCTATTGTTTCGCCGCTGCGCAGCCGCGGCGCGCCGTGATCGGCGAGCGTCCAAGACCCAGACAGGTTTGCCGCTTTCCGACGCAGCGGTAACGGCCGCACGGCCTTCCTCGGCTGAGGCCATGGTCTCGCACAGGAACAGGTCGACGCCATCGGCCTGCTCGGCGACGATGCGGCGATAGATGTCCAGCGTCTCCTCGAACGATATGGTCAGCGCCGGCGCATAGCTGCCGAACAGCGGTGACAGGCAGCCGGCGATCGCTGCATCGCCTGCCTCGTCGCGTGCCTGTCTTGCCAATTCGATGCCGCGCTTCTGCAAGGGCTTGAAGAGGTCTTCTGCTCCTTCCCGCGCGAGCCGCTCCGGCGTTGCCGAATAGGTGTTGATAGTGATGACGCGAGCGCCGGCCCGGATGAATTCGGCATGCAGGTCACGCACCAGATCCGGCTCGTCGATCAGCACCCTGGCCGACCAGAGCGGCGTCGGCTCGGAGCTGCTGCTGCGGACCAGTTCCTGGCCCATGCCGCCATCGGTGAGAATGACTTTCTTCATGCTCTCAGTCTTTCGTTTTTCGGATCCCACAGCGGCTCGTCTTTCTGCACGACTGCCTTGAAACGATCGCCAAAAATTTCAATCTCGATCGCGGTATCGGGTTCAGCCAGGTCGGCGCGCAGCATGCCGAGCGCGATCGATTTGTCGATGCGATGCCCCCAGCCGCCGGACGTCGTCTCGCCGACGATCTTGCCGTCATGCCAGAGCGTCGACACGGACGGCGCGTCGCAATCGCCTGGGTTTTCGACCACCAGCGTGACGAAGCGCTTCTTCACGCCTTGCTGCTTTTCGTTCTGCAGGGCTGCCTTGCCGCGGAAGTCGGGCTTGTCCCATTTGACGAAGCGCTCGAGCCCGCCCTGCAGGACCGTATAGTCGGTCGACAGGTCGCCCTTCCAGGTCCGGTAGCCCTTTTCGAGGCGCAGCGAATCCAGCGCGTACATGCCGAACGGTTTCAGACCGTGTTTTTGTCCCGCCGTCCAGACGGCGTCGAAGATGGCGGCGGTGTCTCCCACCTTGGTGTGGATTTCCCAGCCGAGTTCGCCGGCGAAGGATACCCGCACCAGCTTCGCCCAGCGGCCGGCGATGGTGGTTTCCTGATGCGTCAGCCAGGGCAGCGAGAGATCCGCGCCACAGACCTCGGCCAGGATCTTGCGCGAACTGGGGCCGGCGAGGATTTGCGTCGAATAGTCTTCGGTTCTGTCAGTGAGGGTGAAAGCTGCGTCCTTCGGCAGGCGCGACTTCAGCCGTTCGAAATCGTGCCACTGCGCTACCGCCGCGGTGATCAGCGTCATCTGCTCTTCGCCATGGCGCACCACCGACATCTCGGTGACGATGCGGCCCTTGTCGTCGGCGAAATAGGCGAGGCCGATGCGGCCGGGCTTGGGCACCAGGCCGGTGACCTGCAGCGCCAGCCATTCGGCTGCGCCAGGACCTTCGAGGTTGAAGCGCGAGAAGCCGGGCAGGTCCAGAATGCCGGCGGCGTCGCGCACCGCCAGGCATTCTTCGCGCACGCGGTGCTGCCACGGCCCGTCGCGGCGGAAGGTGAGTGTTGCTTCTTCCGACGTGTCGTCACCGGGTTGCGCATACCAGGTGGCACGCTCCCAGCCATTATAGGCGTCGAACTGGGCGCCGAGCGCCTTGATGCGATCGTGGATCGGCGACAGCTTGCGGTCGCGCCCGGCCGGCCAGGCATGGCGCGGGAACTGGATGGCGTATTCGTTGCCGTAGATCTCCATGCCCTTGGCGACGCTATAGTCGGGGGCGGCCGCAAAGCTGGTGAAACGGCGCGGATCGCAAGACCACATGTCCCATTCGGTCTGGCCCTGCGTAACCCATTCGGCCAGCACCTTGCCGGCGCCGCCGCCCTGGGCGATGCCGAAGGTGAAGACACAGGCCTCGAACGCGTTGGGAACGCCGGGCATCGGACCGATCAGCGGATTGCCGTCCGGCGCGTAAGGGATCGGCCCGTTGATCACCTTGGACAGGCCGGCAGTGCCGAGAATCGGCACGCGGGCTACGGCATCGGCAAGGTAGTGCTCGAGACGGTCGAGATCGTCGGGGAAGAGCTGGAAGGAAAAATCCTCCGGCATCGGGTCGTTGTGGGTCGCCCAATGCGCGCGGCAATTGCGCTCATAGGGGCCGAGATTCATGCCGTTCTTTTCCTGGCGCAGATAGTAGGAGGTGTCGACGTCGCGCAGCAGCGGCAGCTTCTTGCCCTGCTCCTTCGACCACGCCACCAGTTCGGGTATCTCCTCGAACAAGATGTACTGATGGCTCATCACCATCATCGGGACGTCGCGGCCGAACATTTTGCCGACTTCGGCGGCACGGTAGCCGGCGGCATTGACGACGATCTCGCAGCGGATTTCGCCTTGCGGGGTGACAACCACCCATTCGTCGTTCTCACGGCGCACGCCCGTGGTCGGGCAGAAGCGGATGATCTTTGCCCCCATGTCGCGCGCACCCTTGGCAAGTGCCTGCGTCAGCTGCGCGGGGTCGATGTCGCCGTCGTTTGGATCATAGAGCGCGCCTTTCAATTCATGCGTCTCGATGAAGGGATAGCGGCGCTTGATCTCATCGGGGCCGACAATGTCGATGTCCATGCCCTGGTAGCGGCCCATGCCCTTGGCGCGCTGGAACTCCTGCATGCGCTCCTTGGTGTGGGCGAGCCGCAGCGAGCCGGTAATGTGGTAGTTCATGGGATAGTCGACGGCATCAGCCAAGCCGCGATAGAGCTCGGTCGAATAGCGCTGCATGTTCATCAGCGACCAGGACGACGAGAAGGTCGGCACATTGCCGGCGGCATGCCAGGTCGAGCCCGATGTCAGCTCGTTCTTTTCGAGCAGCACGCAATCGGTGCAGCCCGCCTTGCAAAGGTGGTAGAGCGAGGAGGTGCCGACGACACCGCCTCCGATGATCACCACGCGTGCCGTCGTCGGCAAACCGGCCATATTCTTCTCCCAAACCTGAAGCGCGCTGCGCTTCTATTTTTTGCTTGATGCATGTCGTTGTCCCAAAACCGCTGCACACTTTGGGCGAGATGCATTCAATAAACAGGCGGCGAAACCACCCAGATGACCACGGCCGGCTCGCTGCCGGGATTGCGCCAGCGGTATGGCTTGCGCTCGAAGCGGAAGGAATCGCCTTCGACAAGACGGTGCCAGACGCCCGCGATCTCGATCTCGAAAATGCCAGAGGCGATGTAGCCGGCTTCCTCGGTCGGCCGCAGCTGCTCGCTCTTCATCTCGGCGCCCGGCGCGAAGATCGAACGCACCATCTCGAAACTACCGCCGAGATCGGGCGACAGAAGCTCCTCCACCAGGCCGGATTCGCTTGTGCCAAGCGTGCGCCGGCTGCCGGCGCGCACGACAAAGCCGCGCTCCTTTTCGATCGGCACGTCGTGGCTGAAGAACAGGCTGAGTGGCACGCCGAACAGGTCTGCGAAGGCCCTGAGGTCGCCAAGCGAAGGGATAGACAGGCCGCGCTCGACCTGGCTGACCCAGCCGACGGAGCGACCAAGCTTCAGCGCTATCTCAGCCAGCGTCAGCCCGCGCGCCTTGCGCAGCGCACGGATGTCGCTCGCCAGCAGGCGCTCGTCGGGTCCCTGCAATGTTTTGGGGATAGCTGGCGGCAAAACGCTCACTTGATGAAAATCTGGAAATGAATTTCATGAGAGCTCATGTCCGTGAAAAAATCAAGCGAATTTTCATGAACACACAAGATTTGCTTGCGCCATTTTGGCGGTTCATGCAAAGGCTCTGCCACGAGCGGCGGGTGTGGGAATGCGGGTCGGCGACCAAGGATTGAAATCTGCGCAAGGTCTTCTCCGATAGCCGGTTCGGCTTTCGAAGTGTGCGCAAAGGGACGGCCCATGCTGGAAAAAAACGGCCTGGCAGCGCATAACGCGGCTGTTGTCGACGAGGCGATCATCTCGCGCCGTTCAGTGCGCGCCTTCCTGCCCGACATGGTCGATGACGAGACGATCCGAGCCATTCTTGGCGTCGCCGCGCGCGCGCCTTCGGGCACCAATATGCAGCCCTGGCGGGTCTATGTCGTCAAGGGCGAGGTCAAGCAGCAGATCACCGATGCCATCCTGAATTCCGGTATCCGCGCCGAAAAGGCCGATTGGGACGAGTATCGCTATTACCCCACCCAGTTCTTCGAGCCGTATCTCACCCGCCGCCGCGCCAACGGTTTCGGGCTCTACGGGGCACTCGGCATCGGTCGCCGCGAGGTCGACAAGATGCGCGCCCAGCACGACCGCAACTTCGTCTTCTTCGACGCGCCGGTCGGCATGATCTTCACCATAGACCGGCGGCTGAACCAAGGCTCGTGGATCGACTACGGAATGTTCCTGCAGAACATCATGGTGGCGGCGCGAGGCAGGGGCCTGCACACCTGCCCGCAGGCCGCCTTCGCGCCCTATCACCGGCAGATCCGGCCGGTGCTCAACATTCCCGACGAGGAGATCGTCGTCTGCGGCATGGCGCTAGGCCTCGAGGACACCTCCAAGCCCGAAAACGACTTCCGCACCGACCGCGTGCCGCTGGAAGAGTGGGTGACGTTCAGCGAATAGGGCTCGGCTAACGGCGCCTTATTCCACGTTCATCTGCGCGCCATGGCCGCTGACATGGGCGCCGTCCTGCGGTGTCAGTCTGAGATAGGCGATCAGCGCGCACAGCGTGATGACGCCCTCGACCACGAACAGGATGCGGAAATCGTTGGTCACCGCCGGCCCGCCGCCAGCCAGGAACGACAACAGCGCCGCCGCCAGGCCGACGCTGATCGCCACCCCCAACTGCCACAGTATGTAGTAGAGTGCGCTGAAGCGGGCGAGCTGGTCGGGCGCGATGTCGGAATAGGCGAGGTTGCCGGTCGAAGCCCACTGCGCCGAGCGCAGAACGCCGAAGGCGAAGATATAGGCTAGCACAATCCAGACCGGCGTGGTCGCCTCAATCAAGGCGAAGCCCGCTACCATGGCAGCAACGATCGGCGTGTTGACGACCAGTACGCGGCGAAAGCCGAAACGGTTGAGCAGGCGCGGCATGAAGACACGCATGATCAGCGAGCCGATTGCGGCAACGAAAGTCAGCGATCCCGCCTGCACCGCGCTCATGCCGAAGCCGAGCTGGAACATCAGCGGCAAAAGGAAAACGACCGAGCTCAGGCCGATCGTGTCCAGCCCACCACCGGTGAGGAAGGAGATGCGAAAGGTGCGGATGTGCAGGAGTTTCAGGTCAAGCAAAGGGTTGCGGGCGCGCAGGCAGTGGAAGGAGGCAAGCGTCAGGATGACGATCGCCAGCGTCAGCTCGGCCGCGATCGTGCTGCCGGCGGCGTCTTTGGCCGCAAGCGAATCCATGCCGAAGACCAGCAGGACCATGCCGCTGCCGACCAGCAGGAAGCCCGGGAAATCGAACGGCGTGCGCACCGGTTTGGTAACGGTCGGAAACAGCGAGGCGGCAAGCACGGCCGCCGCCAGCGCGAACGGCACGTTGATGAAGAAGATCCAGCGCCAGGAGATATAAGTCGTCAGCGCGCCGCCGACGAGCGGGCCGACCAGCGGTCCGGACTGGCCGGCCAGCGAAATATACATGTTGATCTTCAGCGTGCGGCTGCGCGGGAAGGTCGACAGGATGACGACCTGGCCGAGCGTCCCCATCAAGGCGCCGCCGAAGCCTTGCAGCGCGCGGGCGCCGACCAGCGTCCAGATGTCGTTGGACAGGCCGCACAGCGCCGATGACGCGGCGAACACCAGCAAGGCGAAGCAGTAGACGCTGCGCAAGCCGAAGCGGTCGGCCGCCCAGCCGCCGAGCGGCATCGAGATGATCAGGCTGGCGACATAGACGGTGATCAACAGGCCGAGCTGGCTCGGCGGCCGGCCGAGGCTGTCGCTGATACCGGGCAGGGCGGTGACCACGACATTCTGGTCGAGGCTGGTCATGAACACGCCGCAGGCGACCGTCAGCGGCAGCAGGAGCAAGGCTCTGGCCGACACATCGGCGCGATCCGTGGCGCCGGCGGATAGTTCTGCGGTCATGGGGATGTTCGAACCAAACGAGGATGCCGACTCTGAGACGGGAGCTTTTTAATCCCCTGGGCCGGTTGGGCCACGTTCCCCACCATGGGCTTCCATTGGAGCATTCTCTAGCGGCAGAACCTGCTGGCCTTGAGGCCAGAACGGCTGTCGGCCCTACTGAACCTCGTAGCCGACCTCCTCGCTGGCATGGCAGAGCGCCTTCCAGAACGAGCGGGCGAAGGAGCGGAAGACATAGATGTCGAACTGGTCGGCGCCGGTGCGCTGGATCTGCGCAAAGACGTCGTGATGGGTGGTCGAACGGCCGGAGCCTATGGGGAAGGCGGGCAGCGCAAAGTCGATGGCGAAGAATTTCGCCAGCACCCATTCGGCCTTAGGGCCGGCGATGCGGATTGCGGTGCGGCCATGCGACAGGTCGGTGATCGTGCCGATTGCCGGGGTTACGTCCCCGGCAAAACGCGCCGCCAGGCCCTCGGCATCGTCGACGACCGTGAATTTTCCAGGCGCGAAACCGAACACGGCCTTGCCGAACTTGGCGAGACCGCCGCCGGCACCGTCGGGCAAAGCGAGGCCGGTGACTTTGCCGATCGCCTCGATCAGCTGCTTTTCCGCGCCCGGCCATGCGGCCAGTTGCAGGATCGAGCCTGGCCTGATTTCGGTCAGGATGACATCGACGCCATGCTCGAAATTGCCGTGCGAACCCGGATGGAACACCGGCTCGAGCGGCGAGAGGCGCTCGGGTGATTGGCGTTCGGTTGATTGGCGCTCAGCCATGCATGCGGCTCCCGTCCGGGTCGTAGAAATGGTTGGAGACGATTTCGACCGGCCCGAACCGGTTGCGCAGCGGATCGGAGACAAACGCGCGGGTGCCATGGCGCGCCTTGCCGCCTTCGACCAGGGCCAGCGCGATGTGCTTGCCCAGCGCCGGCGAATAGCAGCAGGCGGTGATATGGCCGATGGAATCGTGCGGATTGGCTTCGTCCAGTTCCTCGACGAGGTGGGCGCCGCCATTGAACGGCCGGTTGTCGAGCGAGACCAGGCCGACCAGCTGCAGCCGCTCGGGCGCGATCAGGCCTTCGCGGTCCATCATCGCCGAGCCGATGAACGGCTTCTTCTTCGACAGCATCCAGTCGAGATGCAGGTCGCGCGCCGTGGTGCGGCCGTCGATCTCCGCGCCGGTGACATGGCCCTTTTCGATGCGCATCGTGCCCAACGCCTCCAGCCCGTAGGTGACCAGGCCGAACGGCTTGCCGGCTTCGACAAGGGCTTGCCAGACATGGGTGCCGTAGCCGGCGCCGGAATAGATCTCGAAGGCCATTTCTCCGGAGAAGGACAGCCGGCAAATCATCACCGGCACGCCTGATATCTCGCCGCGCACGATGCCCATGAAGGGCAGGGCTGTGTTGTCGACGGCGGTGCCCGTGACACAGGCGGCGAGGATGGCCCGCGCCTTCGGCCCGCCGATGGCCGCGCCTGCCCATTCGTCGGTTACCGAGGTGACATGCACTTTGAGTTCCGGCCAGATGACGTCGAGGAAATATTCCAGATGCTGCATCACCTTGCCGGCGTTGGCCGTGGTGGTCGTCATCAGGAAATCCTGTTCGCCAAGCCGCCATGTGGTGCCGTCGTCGAAGGCCAGCCCGTCCTCGCGCAGCATCAGGCCGTAGCGGGCCTTGCCGACGGGGAGGGTGGAAAACATGTTGGTGTAGACGCGGTCGAGGAATTCGCCCGCATCCGGCCCCTGAACGGCGATCTTGCCCAGCGTCGAGACGTCGACGATGCCGGCGCTTTCGCGCGTCGCCCTGGCTTCACGGACATAGGCCTGCTCGACCGTCTCGCCGGCAAGGCCGTAGATCATTGGTCGATACCAGAGGCCAGCGGAATACATCGTTGCGCCATTGGCGAGGTGCCAGTCATGCATGGGCGTCAGGCGCTCGGGTTTCAGATCGCCGAAGCGTTCGGCGGCAAGCGAGCCGATCGACACCGCGGAATAGGGCGGGCGGAAGCGCGTCGTTCCGACTTCGGGGATCGGTTTGCCCAACGCCTCGGCCATGGTGGCGAGGCCCGGAACGTTGGAGTTCTTGCCCTGGTCGGTCGCCATGCCGAGCGTGGTGTAGCGCTTCAGATGCTCGACGGAGACAAAACCTTCGCGATGCGCCAGCCGCACGTCTTCGGCAGTCACGTCATGCTGGAAGTCGACGAAGCTTTTTCCCTTGGCTTTGATCTCGAACACCGGCGCCGGATCGGGGTTTCCCGGGGCTGCTTCGACATCCGGCAAAGCCGCCGGCGCAGCCGCTCCGCCCGCGGCGGACAGGCCGGCTGCACGGCCCTCAGTGATGGCTTCGACGGTCGAAAAGCTGCCGTTGAAAGCGCCGGCGCCAATCCATTGCCGCGTCGGTTTCGGCGGCAGGAAGGCCTGGCGGGCAGGGTTCCATTCGGCTCTGGCACCGGCCTGGCTGGCGAGATGGATGGTCGGCGACCAGCCGCCCGACATCAGCAGGCTATCGGCGTGGATGCTGCGGGCGTCACCGCTCAGTGTGCCCGAATTCATGTCGAAGCGCTGTACCTTGAGGCCGGAGAGCGCCTTGCCGCCCTCGGTGGCGACCACGGCATGGCCGGAGAGGATTTCGGCTTCGACCTCGGTGGCGAGACTGCGCATTTCGGCCGAAAGCTCGGGGCGCACATCGACGATGGCGACAATAGCCGCGCCGGCCTTCCTCAGCGCCAGCGCCGAGCGATAGGCGCTGTCATTGTTGGTGAACAGCGCGATCCTGTCGCCGGGCAGCACGCCATAATCGTTAGCATATCGCTCGGCGGCATGCGCCAGCATGACGCCCGGCCGGTCATTGCCGGGGAACACAAGCGGCCGCTCGAATGAGCCGGCGGCCAGCACCACCGTTTTGGCGCGGATCGCCCAGTAGCGATGGCGAGGCTCGCCCTTGCCGGGCGTCTCCTTATGGTCGGTGACGCGCTCGAGTGCGGCCAGCGTGTTGCCGTCATAATAGCCCCACACTGTGGTGCGCGGCAGCAGGCGGACCGTGTCATGGCCCTCAAGCTGGCTGACGGCGCGCGCCGCCCAGTCGGCGGCCGGCGCGCCGTCGATGGCCTCGCCGGACCAGTTGGCCGAGCCGCCGAAACGCGGCTCGAGTTCGGCCAGGATGACGCGCGCGCCCTGGTCGGCAGCGGCCTTGGCGGCTGACAGGCCGGCCGGGCCGGAGCCGACCACCAGCACGTCGCAAAACGCGTTCATGCGCTCGTAGCGCGAGGTGTCGGCGGCAATACCGGCGCGGCCCAGGCCGGCGGCGCGGCGGATGAAATGCTCGCAGAACATCCAGAAGCGGGTGCCTTTCAAGGGGCCGAAGACAGGGCCCATGAAGGTCTTGTAGTAGAAGCCGGCGGCCAGGATCTTGCCGCCGAGCTGGTTGACGGCGTTGATGTCCCAGGCGAGCGAGGGAAAGCGGTTCTGGCTGACGGCGACCAGCCCGTCATAGATCTCGACCATGGTTGCGGCGATGTTGGGCTCGCGCACTTCGCCGCGCAGCACCGTGACCAGCGCGTTCGGCTCCTCGACGCCGGCCGAGAGCAGGCCGCGCGGGCGGTGGTATTTGAACGAGCGGCCGAAAAGCGTCACGCCGTTGGCAAGCAGCGCCGAGGCCAGCGTGTCGCCGCCATGGCCGGTGTAGGGCGTGCCGTCGAAGGTGAAGCGGATGGTGCGCAGCCGGTCGATGCGGCCGCCGGTCTCGGTGCGGCGCGGGCTCACGATTTGCCCCCAGCCTTGTGCCGGGCGGCGGCGTTGTGGTCGCCGCGCGCGAAACCGGTGCTGGAAATCTCATGTGTGACCGTGTTGCGCACCATCCTCAGATGGGTGCGGCAACCGCCGGAATGCTGCCAGATCTCATTGTGGTCGCCGGCCGGGTTCAGCCGATCGTAGACATAGGCGTTCCAGGCGTCGAGGTCCTGCGAGTTGGGCTGCGGGCGCTCGCGGTTGCCGTCGCCCTGATAGGTGAACTCGATGACGTCGCGCGGGCCGCAATAGGGACAAGTGATAAGCATTTGTTTGAACCCTAATGCAGCCGGGGCGTTGCGCCCTGGCCCTTGTCGTCAATCACCAGGCCGCGATAAAAACGGTCGAGCGTGAACGGCGCGTTGAACGCGTGCGGTTCGTCCTTGGCGATGGTGTATGCGAAGCACCAGCCCGAGGCCGGCGTGGCCTTGAAGCCCCCATAGCACCAGCCGCAATTGAGATACATGCCGGGCAGCGGGCCGGTGGTGATGATCGGCGAACCGTCCATCGACATGTCGCAGACGCCGCCCCAGGAGCGCAGCATGCGTACACGCGCAAGGCCGGGAAACAGCGCCAGCATCTCGCTCATGACCTCGTCGACGATGGGCAGATTACCGCGCTGGGCGTAGCTGTTGTAGCCGTCGATATCGCCGCCATAGACAAGGCCGCCCTTGTCGGACTGCGACATATAGAAATGGCCCATGCCGAAGGTCAGGACCGTGTTGCAGAACGGTTTCAGCGACTCTGTCACGAAGGCCTGCAGCACATGGCTCTCGATCGGCATCCTGTCGATGCCGGCAAGCTGCATCACCCGTCCGGTGCTGCCGGCAACGGCCACGGCAACTTTCTTGCCGCGGATCTCTCCGCGCGTCGTCTGCACGCCGGTGATGCGGTCGCCGTCGCGCAGGAAGCCGGTGACCTCGCAATTCTCGACGATGTCGACGCCGCGTCGGTCGGCGCCGCGGGCATAGCCCCAGGCAACCGCATCGTGACGGGCGGTGCCGGCGCGCGGCTGCATCAGGCCGCCGACGATGGGAAAGCGCGCGGAGGCCGCCATGTCCAGCGCCGGGACCAGGCGCGCGATCTCGGCGGTGCTCATCAGCTCGGCATCGACGCCGAGGTGGCGCATGGCGTTGCCGCGCCTTGCCAAGTCGTCGAACTGGCCCGGCGTGTGAGCCAGATTCAGGCAGCCGCGCTGCGAGAACATGACGTTGTAGTTGAGGTCGTGCGAAAGGTTCTCCCACATCTTCATCGAATGTTCGTAGAAGCGGGTGTTGGACGGCAAAAGGTAGTTGGAGCGCACCGCCGTGGTGTTACGGCCGACATTGCCGGAACCCAGCCAGCCCTTTTCCAGCACCGCGACATTGGTGATGCCGTGCTCCTTGGCCAGATAGTACGCCGTCGACAGGCCGTGGCCGCCGCCACCGATGATGATGACGTCATAGGAAGCCTTGGGGTCGGGCTTGCGCCAGGCCGGCTTCCAGTCCTTGTTTCCCTTGAGCGCGTTCGTGAGAAGCGAAAGGGCTGAATATTCCGCCATTCTTCATGTCATCCCTAGAGCATGATGCCGAAAAGTGTGAAGCGGTTTTCGGACGACATCATGCTCTATATCTTTGATTTCTAGAGCCGGAAGGTTTCAGGTCGGACAGACCTGAAACCTTCCGGCTCGGCGCGATGCGGCAGACTATAGAGCAGGCGGCGGGCGCAAAGCCAAGATTGCGCCATGGCTTTTCGACTGGCCGACTCCCGCACGGCGACACCTGCCATGACTTCACCACGACTTGCCCCACGGGATGAGCGTCTCTATCAAGGACCGCTTTAGAGGCGGCCTTTGCCGCCCTTTGAGTCGCCACCATTATGTTTTTTCGCTTCTTTCGCCTGATCCTGGTCCTAGCGCTCGTTGCCTTGGCGCCGCATTCGTTCGGCGCCATGGCGCAGGGGCTGGGCCAGGCGCCTGCCGGGCTGGTCGCCGACCAGCAGAAAATCCTGCAGGGTTTGACGACGAAGACCGACGCTCTGGAGAAGAAAGTCCAGGAGGACGGCGTCGACGACACCACCCTTGTCGAAATCCGCCTGCAGCTGGAAGAGCTGTCGCGCGCTGCGCTGAACAGCGCGCTGGCGTTTCGTTCGCGGCTGGGAGAGATCAATTCGAGGCTTGAGCAGCTTGGCGCACCGCCGGCTGCCGGACAGCCCCCTGAACCGGACATCGTGACCGGCGAGCGCCAGGCGCTGGCGTCGGAAAAGGCGGAGATCAACGCCGTCATCGCCGGCGCGCAGAACCTGTCGATCCGCATCAATGCGCTGATCGAGAAGATCGGCAATATGCGCAGCGAGCTGTTTCGCAGCGGGCTGACCAAGCGCTATGTGTTGTCCGATGCACTGAGCCCCCAGGTGTTTTCCGACGCAAAGGACGAATACGCCAACTTCTACAGGGCGGTGTCATCGTGGCTGAGCTTTGCCTTCAAGTTCAAGTTCCAGGCGATGCTCGCGGCGACCCTCATGGCGCTTGCTTTGGCGGTGGTGCTTCTGGTCGGTGGGCGCCGCCTGTTTGGGCGCATCTTCGAGCCCGACGCGTCGGTTGAAGATCCGACGTATCTCAGTCGCCTGTCGGTGGCGTTCTGGTCGACTTTGCTGCCGACGCTGGCGGTCAGCGCCTTCCTCGCCTCGACGGTGTTCCTGTACAACTACTACAATGTGCTGCGCGGCGACATAGGCGTTTTCCTCAACGCGCTGGCAGCCGTCATCGCCATAGTGTTCTGTGTCAACCGCCTGACCAATGCGGCTCTGTCGCCCAGCATGCCGAACTGGCGCCTGATCCAGGTCGAGACCGGCCCGGCGCGTTGGCTGGTGCGGCTGACGACGGCCATGGCAGTCGTCATCGGCATCAATAATTTCCTGTCGATCGTCAACGACAAGATGGGCTCGCCCCTGTCGCTGACGGTGGCCAGGAGTTTTGTCGCCACGGTCATCGTGGGCGTCATCCTGATCCTTATGGCGCTGCTGAAGCCTTACAAGGACGCCGACGGGCGCTGGCGCCCCTGGCCGGCCTGGCTGCGCTACACCTGTGTCGCGCTCGGCCTGTTCACGATTGCGGCGGCGCTGTTCGGCTATATCGGTCTTGCCATCTTCGTCTCGTTGCAGGTCGTGGTCACCGGCACCATCCTGCTCACCGCCTATATCGGCTTCCTGTCGGCGCGCGAGATCGGCGAGGAGGGTGGTTTCGCCGGCACGTCCATCGGGCGCTGGCTGAAGACCAATTCCAGCTATGAGGACACCGCGCTCGACCAGCTCGGCCTCGTCGTCAGCGTCGCCATCAACCTGATGATCGTGCTGGTGTTCCTGCCGCTGATCCTGTTGATGTGGGGCTTCCAGCCCGGCGATATCCAGGCCTGGGGCTATAAATTGGCGACAGGCGTCACCGTCGGTTCGGTGACGATTTCGGTCACCGGCATCCTCACCGGCATCGTCGTCTTCATCATCGGCTATTTCCTGACCCGCTGGTTCCAGGGCTGGCTCGACGGCTCGGTAATGGCGCGCGGCAAGGTCGATACCGGCGTGCGCAACTCGATCCGGCTGGCGGTCGGCTATGCCGGCGTCGCGCTCGCTGGGCTCGTCGGCATCTCGGCGGCGGGCATCGATCTCTCCAACCTGGCGCTTGTTGCCGGCGCACTTTCGCTGGGTATCGGCTTTGGCCTGCAGAATGTCGTGTCCAACTTCGTGTCGGGCCTGATCCTTCTCGCCGAGCGGCCGTTCAAGGTCGGCGACTGGATCGTCGCCGGCGACACATCAGGCACGGTCAAGAAGATCAGCGTGCGCGCCACCGAAATCGAGACCTTCCAGCGGCAATCGGTGATCCTGCCCAATTCGAACCTCATCAACAACGCCGTCGGCAACTGGACGCACCGCAACAAGCTCGGACGTGTGGAGATCAAGGTCGGGGTCGCCTATGGCAGCGACGTCAAGCGGGTACACGCGGTCCTGCTTGAGATTGCGCGCGGCCATGCGCTGGTGCTGAAGAACCCGGAACCCTTCGTGCTGTTCACCAATTTCGGGCCGGCAGCACTCGAGTTCGAGATCCGCGTGTTCCTGGCCGATGTGCTGAACGGCGCCATCGTTCAGAACGATATCCGCTTTGCCGTTCTCGATGCTTTTGACGCCGAGCACATAGAAATCCCCTCGACGCCGCGCGCCGAGGTCAAGGTCAAGAAGACCGACGCATGGCCGATCGACGACGACAAGATCGAGGTCGAGTTCGCCGAGAAGGAGCAGGCGGAGGCCAGAGCCGCCGCCGAGGCGAAGCGGCTGGCCAAAACTGGTCGCAAGGCCCGCAAACCCGATCCCAGCTAAGGCCCCAAGCTCCTCCCAAACCAATTGCGGCATGAATGCGGCATTCAGTTGCGGTTCAGCTTGCATCTCATATAAGCTCACATGCAAAGGCGAGAATGCCTTGCGAAATGCAACAGAGGCGGTGTGGAAACACCGATATTGCAAAATGTGGAAGTCGCTCGTCGTCGCCATCGCTCTTACCGCAGCGAGTGGCTCGGCCTTTGCCGCCAGCGCGGTCAACAAGGATGCTGAGACCCGTACGCTGATCGTGACGGAAGGCGGCGGCAAGACGGAGCTGGCGTTGGCCGCCGGCGAAACCGTGGAATTCTGCCCGAACGGCTGTTTCGTCACCTTGCCCAATGGTGACCTCGAGGCCCTGACCGGCTCGGAAACGGTCGAAATCTCGGGTGGCGTTGCCCGCATCAAGTAAAGTCGGCAAGCAGATGTAGTAGAGGCCGGGCAATGCCCGGCCTTTTATTGTCCGCGGTAGCGATTGCTTAACAATGACGCGGGAAATATCGTGACGCCTACCGGCTGCAACCGTGCGTTTTAACGTTCACTACGCCGTTCCGCCGCTATACCGATGCGAAGACGCCGAAGCACGGCGCAACGGTTATGAATAGGGCAGAACGGATATGGATGCGCGGTCGGACAAGAACGCAATCCCGCTTGCGGTCGACCTCGACGGCACGCTGATTGCGACCGATCTTCTTTGGGAAGGCCTGTTCATCCTGCTCAAGAAGAATCCGCTCTATGTTTTCCTGGTTCCATTCTGGCTGGCCGCCGGCCCGGCGCGGCTGAAACAAGCCATCGCCGACCGCATCGACATCGATCCGGCCTCGCTGCCCTATCGCGAAGCGCTGCTGCAGCGGCTGCTCGCCGACCATAGCGACGGACGCAAGATCGTGCTGGCGACCGGTACGCCACGCAAGTTCGCCGAGACGATCGCCGCGCATCTGGGCGTCTTCGACTATGTGCTGGCGACCGACGGTCCCCACAACATGACCTCGGGCCGCAAGCGCGACGCGCTCATCGCCGCCTATGGCGACGGCGGTTTCGACTATGCCGGCAACAGCCGGCACGACCTCAAGGTTTTCGGAGCCGCGCGCAACGCCATCGTCGTGGCGCCCGACCGCCATGCGAAGCGCTGGCAGGCCGCGCATAGCGCCGAAAGGATGCCGGCGCCGAAAAGGACATTGAAGACATTCGTCAAGATGCTGCGGGTGCATCAGTGGCTGAAGAATTCGCTGATCGCGGTGCCGATGGTCCTGTCGCATGAATACTTCAACATCAACATGATCTGGCAATGCCTGCTGGCGTTCGTCTCCTTCAGCGCCGTGGCTTCCGCCATCTACATTCTCAACGATTTCTTCGACCTTGCGCTCGACCGCAAGCATCCGACCAAACGCAACCGGCCTTTCGCCAGCGGCGCTTTGTCGATCCCGTTCGGTCTCGGCGCGATGGCGGTGCTGCTGGCGATCGGCATTGCCGCCGGGCTTCTGTTGCCGATCGAGTTCCTGGGCGTGCTCGCCGGCTATCTGGTGGTGACGACAGCCTATTCGCTGTCGTTCAAGCGCATGCTCCTGGCCGACGTACTGACGCTGGCCGGGCTCTACACGGTGCGTGTGCTGGCAGGTGCTGCGGCGACCGGGGTCGAAGTCTCGTTCTGGCTGCTCGCCTTCTCGATTTTCTTCTTCCTGTCGCTGGCGCTGGTGAAGCGCTATGTCGAACTGCGGACCACAGCCATTCCGGTGGGCGAGCGCGTTGCCGGTCGCGGCTACCGCATCGAAGACCAGGAGATCGTCGCCCAGGCAGGAATGGCGTCGGCCTTCTCCTCGGCGCTGGTGCTGGCGCTGTACATGGACAGCGTCGCGGTACGCGAACTCTATCCGCATCCCTGGCTGGTCTGGCCGCTGGCGCCGATCGTGCTGTATTTGACCATGCGGGTCTGGATCCTGGCGCGCCGCAACGAGATGAATGACGATCCGGTCATCTTCATCATCCGCGACTGGCGAAGCCAGATCGTCGTGGTGATCGGCGCCGCCCTTCTGGTCGCGGGAGGCTGGTAGGGCATGGCCGGCGAACGGTACCGGAGTTTTGGCCTCGCCACGCCGGCCGCAAAGCGAGCCATCGCGGCCGACGATGCCATCGCGCTGATGAGGAGCGGCAAGGCGACAAAGAAGGCCTTGCTCGCCTATGGCAATGGCCGCTCCTACGGTGATTCCTGCCAGAACGAGCCAGGTGCGGTCGTGGACATGCGGCCGCTGAACCGCATCGGCGCCTTCAATGCCGAGACCGGCCTGCTCGAGGCGGAGGCCGGCGTGTTCCTCTCCGATATCATTGCGCACACTGCACCTTACGGTTTCTTTCCGACCGTGGTCCCAGGCACCCAGTTCGTCACCCTTGGCGGCGCGATCGCCAATGACGTCCATGGCAAGAACCATCACCGGCGCGGCACCTTTGGCTGCCATGTCGAGTCGTTCACGCTGCTGCGCTCGGATGGGCGGACCTACACCTGCTCGGCAACCGACAATGCAAGGCTGTTTGCGGCGACGATCGGCGGCATGGGGCTGACCGGCCTGATCCTGTCGGCCTCGATCCGGCTGATGCGGGTGCATTCGCTCGATATCGCCGAGAAGGTAACGCGGTTTGCCGATCTCGGCGAATTCTTCGAACTGGCCGAGGCCGCCGACCAGGCTAATGAATATGCCGTCGCCTGGATCGACCAGCTTGCCGGCGGCCATGGCCGCGGGCGCGGCCTGTTGTTGACAGGCAATCATGCCGAGTATGGTTCGCATGCGGCGTCTCGCGCCGGCTCCCGTTTTTCAGTGCCGTTCCAGCCGCCGTTCAATGTGCTCAACCGGCCGTTCCTCACCGCCTTCAACGCCGCCTATCGGTGGAAGAAGGGGCGCTCGCCGGGGCCGAGCCAAACCGGCTACCAGGGCTTTTTCTTTCCGCTTGATGGTGTCGGCGACTGGAATCGGCTGTATGGCCCGAAAGGTCTCTACCAGCACCAGAGCGTGGTGCCGGAAAATGTCGCGCGTCAGACCGTGCCGGCGCTGCTCGAGGCGGCGCGACGGGCCGGGCAGGGCTCTTTCCTCACCGTGTTGAAGCGCTTCGGCTCGATCCGCTCGCCGGGGCTGCTGTCCTTTCCGCGGCCAGGCTTCACGTTGACGCTGGATTTCCCCAATCGCGGCGACAGGACGCTGGCCCTGCTCAGCGAACTCGACCGCATCACGGTCGCGGCCGGCGGCGCGGTCAACCCGTACAAGGATGCGCGCATGGGCGCTGATACTTTCGCGGCCTCCTTCCCGAATTGGCAGCGGCTTGAAGCGCTGCGCGACCCGGCGTTCGTGTCCAGTTTCTGGCTGCGGACGGCGAAAAAGCTCAACGACCGGCCAGGGCGTGTCAAGGCAGCTGAATAGGTACAATCCGAATAAGTCATGGTTAATAGATCGTAAGTTCCGTGGTTTACTCAAAGCATTGCCGTGACTTCATGAAATGTTTGCAGGTTCGTAATAGGACCGTTGCGAGTGGCGGGTGCAAAATATGAAATACATCGTCTTCATTCTGTTCACGGTCATGACCAATGCCGCCGCGCAGCTGATGCTGAAGCAAGGCATGATGTCGCTCGGGCCGATTTCGTTCGAAGGCACCAATCCGCTGTTGAGGCTGTTGCAGGTCGTTTTCAGCCCATGGGTGTTTCTCGGCCTGTGCACCTTCGTCATCTCGATGGCTTCGCATCTCTATGTGCTGTCCAAGGTCGAGCTCAGCTTTGCGTATCCGTTCCTCAGCCTTGCCTATGTCGCGGTTGCGATCTTCGCCTATTTCATCTTCCGCGAGGACCTCAATGCCTGGCGCATTGCCGGCATCGCCTTCATCTGCGTCGGCACCGTGCTGATCGCGCAAAGCGGTCGAGACTTGGGCGGGCGCGGGCATGACGACCAAACCGCTTCCATCATCCCCGACAAGATCCAGACAAACGAGATCGTTCGATGAGACATGTTATTTTCGGCGGCGACGGCTTCGTCGGCCGTCATCTTGCCCCGAAGCTTGTGGCCGATGGTGAAGAGGTTGTCGTTGCCGATATCGTCAAGAGCGACCTGACGCACTATCGCAACGTTCGCTTCGTCACCTGCGATGTCACGGATACGGCCTCGGTGGCCAACATCGGATTGAAGGCCGACGACATGATCTACAACCTGTCGGCCAAAATGCTGTCGCCGATCCAGGTGCGGGCCAAGCGTCACGACTTCTTCTTTCCGGTGAATTTCCATGGCACCGAACACATCATGCAGGCGATGGACAAGGCCGGCGCGTCCAAGCTCGTCCACTACACCACCGACATGATCTACGGCCATACGGTCACCCAGCCGATGACCGAGGAACATCCGGTCGCGCCGCTCGGCGAATATGGATGGTCGAAGCAGAAGACCGAGGAACTCGCCGCGCAATGGCGCAAGCGCGGCATGTCGATCTCGCTGTTTCGCCCGCGTCTGATCATCGGTCCCGGCCGGCTCGGGATCCTGGAAAAGCTGTTCAAACTGATCGACTGGAATTTTCCTGTGCCGATGATCGGCTCGGGCAAGAACCCCTATCAGTTCATCTCGGTGTTCGATTGCGCGGAAGCTGCCCGCTCGGCCTGGAAGGCAGGCGTGCCCAACCAGGCTTATAATCTGGGCTCCCTCAATCCGCCGCCGGTGAAGAAATTGCTGGGCGACCTGATCAAGCATGCCGGCTCGAAATCGCTGCTGATCCCGACGCCGGGCTGGGCGGTCAAGCTCACCCTCGACCTGCTCGATCTCATGAACATGCCGATCATGGATCCCGAACAATATCTGATCGCCGATGAGGAGTGCGTGCTCGACGTATCCAAGGCCGAGCGCCAGCTCGGCTGGGTGCCGCAATATCGCGACGAGGACATGCTGATCGCCGCCTACAGCGAATACCGCGCCAAGAAAGACGGGCTTGCCGTCACCGCCAATCATGTCCCCGCCGAATAAGTGGGACGACCAGGAGAACTCCGAAATGACCGTCATGGCCAAGCCTGAGCAGACGAACGCGCGCACCATGGTCGGCGCGCCGGCGTTGTCGCCTACCGCCATCGCCAAGCCCGACCTGATCAGCGTCGAGCAGGCGAAGGCGATGGATGTCGCGCGCATGACCGACCTGTTCAAGGCGCATCTCAATCCGGGCCAGCTGCATTTCATGAAGCTGCTCGGCTTCCACAAGATCAAGATCGAGCGTGCCGAAGGCATGTTCTACATCGACCAGAACGGCCGCAAGATTCTCGACTTCTTCGGCGGCTTCGGTTCGCTGGCCTTCGGCCACAACCATCCGCGCATCCTGGAGGCCAGGCGCAAATTCCAGGAGGAGAAGCGCCAGGAAATCGCCATCGCCTTCATGTCGCAATATGCATCGGCGCTGGCGCACAACATCGCCAAATGCTCGCCCGGCGATCTCGACATGGTATTTCTGGGCTCGTCGGGTTCGGAAGCGATGGAAGCGGCGGTGAAGCTCGCCGAGCGCGCCGCCGGGCCGAAGCGGCCGAAGGTCGTCTATGCCGAGAATTCCTTCCACGGCAAGACCAAGGGCGTGCTCGGCATCACCGACGGCCAGCTCTACCGCGCGGACTTCAAGATGGCTGAGAACACCGTGCGCATTCCGTTCGCCGATATCGAAGCGGTCGAGCGGCTGTTCCGCTCCGACCCGGAGGTCGGCGTCATCGTACTCGAGACCATCCAGGGCGGCGGCGGCATCATCCAGGCAGAGGCGCAATACTGGCAGAAATTGCGCGCGCTCTGCGACCACTATGGGGTGCTGTGGGTGGCTGATGAAGTGCAGTGCGGCTATGGCCGGTCCGGCCGCTTCTACGCCTTCGAACATTATGGCGTCGTGCCCGATGTGACGGCGCTGGCCAAGTCGCTGGGCGCAGGCAAGGCGGCGGTCGGCGCGATGGTCGCCCGGCGCGAGGTCTATATGAAGGCCTATGGCACGCCGAAGACGGCGATGATCCATGCCATGGCCACCTTTGGCGGCATGGGCGAGGCCTGCGTCACCGCGATCGAGGGCATCAACGTGCTCTATGATGAGGGGCTGATCGACAACGCCGCCACTACCGGCGACTATCTGCTGCAGCGCCTGCAGGCGCTGAAGCAGAAGTACCCGAAGATCATCAAGGATGTGCGCGGCAAAGGCTTTATGGTCGGGCTCGAGTTCCACGACTTCTCGCAGACCTTGCCGATGGTGCTACGTCCGATCGTCAGCGTCCTCGACGACAAGCTGAAGGGCTCGCTGTCGGGCTTCGTCGGCGCGCTGTTGCTGCGCGACTATGACGTGCTCGTCGCCTTCACCGAATACAACCGCAACGTCATCCGTCTCGAGCCGCCGCTGATCTGCCAGCGCGAGCATGTCGACCATTTCGTCGATGCCTTCGATAGCCTGCTGTCGCGCGGCATCGTGGGGATCGTGAAGGATTTCGTCAAAAGCCAAGTCCGTTAAAGAAGTCCGTTGAGCGAAGTCCCGAGTCCGACAATGCTGAGCAAGTCTCCCGCCCCGCAAAACACACTCGACCGGCTGACCGCGGCCGCTCTGGCGTGGGGCGAGGGGACTTATGCGCGATTGGCCGCGCCAATCGGCGCGATCGCGTTTTCGCTCTATATCCTGCTGACGGCGTTTACCGCCTGGACGATGCCCGATGCCAATTGGGACATGCTGCCTTATCTCGCAATCGCCGAGGAGGGCGCTTACCCAGATGCGCAGGCGCTGCATGACTATGCCTACAGGACGGTCCAGGCCGGCGTTTCGGCCGCCGACTACAAGGCGCTGACAGACGATGGCAGCGGCTTCCGCAGCCATATGGCGCAAAATGCCGCCGACTTCCACTCGCTGCTTGGCATGTACCGGATCAAGTTCCTCTATGCCGAGATGCTGTCGACGATGAGTTCGGTGATGTCGCCGGTCGAGGCGATGCGGGTGCTGCAGGTGGTCTCGGTGCTGCTGTTCGGGATGATCACGCTGCTCTGGTTGCGAACCGAAGGCGCGTTGGCGCTGGCGCCGGTGGCCGGCGCGGTGCTGATCATGGCCGATTTCGGCGACGCGGCACGCGCCTCGACCCCGGATCTGTTGTGCTCGGCGCTGTTCCTCGGCGGGCTGCTTGCCTATGTGCGCGGCCGCGAGGCAGCGACCGCTGTCCTGCTTTTCCTGGCCTTCATGGCGCGGCCGGACAATATTGTTTTTCTGGCCATCTTCGCCGTGCTGCTGCTGGTCTTCCGGCAGCGGGCGTGGGGCGCGCTGGCCGGCTTTGCCGCGTCCTTCGTCGCTTATTTCGCGATTTCGCATTGGGCGCAGCATCCCGGCTGGTGGCCGCATCTGTGGTTCTCCAGCATCGAGCAGCACTACAATATGGATGGCTTCGAGCCACCGTTCTCGGTTGGCGCCTATGTCAAGGCGTTCGCCGCATCCTTCATTCGCGCCACCAGCCTCAACAGTTGGGTCGGGGTCTCGGTTCTGGCGCTGGCCGGGTGGCTTGCGCTCAGCCGCGCCGGCTTCCGGCTCGATCGCCGCGCCGGCATCCTGCTTGCAGCACTGGTGCTTGGCGTGCTGGCGAAATTCACCGTCTTTCCGATCCACGACACCCGCATCTACTTCCCGAACCTTCTGCCGCCCTACCTTTTGCTCGTCGGCCCGATCATGGCGCTGTGGGCGTCGGCAAGCCTGAATGGAAGGCGGCCCATCGCCTTGCAGGCCATACCTGGAGATAAGCCATGAGTTCCATTTCCGGCCTGGCGCGCATCGCCCTTTCGCTCGGCCTGCCCGCCGGCCTGCTCGATCGGGGGCCGGCGTTGCGTGGCACGAAATTCCTGGCCAAGGCGGCGCTGAAGGCGCGGTTTGGCGGTGGGCAAGCCTTCCAGATGGTCAATGTCGGCGCTTGCGACGGCGCGCTGTTCGACGACGTCACGCCGTGGCTGCACCGCATTCCGCGGGCGCGGGCCGTGCTGGTCGAGCCGATCCCGTACAATCAGAAGCGGTTGCGGGCCAACTATCCCGACACGGAACGCTTCGTCATCGAACCGGTCGCGGTGACGAAGACCAAGGGCACGATCACCGTCCACACTTTCGATGCCGCGGCACTCGAGGCCGGCACGCTGCCGATCGAGTTCATCGGCTGCTCGTCGGTCACCGACACCAATCTGATGTCGGGCAAGAATGCCTGGGGCGAGGACGACGCCAATTTCAACAAGTTCGCGCCGCACGTGAGGGATATCGAGGTGCCGTCGGAAACGCTGCAGACGCTGCTCGACCGCAACGGCATCACGCATATCGACGCCTTCCTGGTCGATTGCGAGGGCGCCGACTGGATCGTCTTCGAACAGCTCGATCTCAAGCGCTATCGTCCGGGCATGATCAAGGTCGAGGTCGGCGCGCTGCCGGCCGCCGAAATCGGCCAGGTCGTGGTCAAGCTGAAGACATCAGGCTATCAGGTCGGCTTCCAGGCCGAGGACATCTGGGCCTTCGCCTGAGATAGATCGCCACTGGCGGCACGCCGGCGCACCGGGTCGCGTCGCATCCGCGACGTGTCGCAAACAGGCGGTAGCTGCATCCACGTCCTCTGCATATTGTGCGCCATTCGAACGGGCGCGGACGCGCCCGCTTTATCCCCTTGGAGTCGCGGGCAATGGCAGAGTTTCCGAAACAGGCGAAGGTCGTGATCGTCGGCCTGGGTGGCATTGTCGGCGCGTCGATCGCGCATCATATGATCGAGCGCGGCTGGACCGACATTGTCGGCATCGACAAGTCGGGCATCCCGACCGATATCGGCTCGACCGCGCATGCCTCGGACTTCTGCTACACCACGAGCCATGATTTCCTGTCGTGCTGGACGACGCTCTACTCCATCGATTTCTACGAAAAGATGGGCCATTACGCCCGCATCGGCGGTCTCGAAGTGGCGCGCGTCGGCGACGACAGCCGCATGGACGAGATCAAGCGCAAGATCGCCTCGGCCAAATCCTTCGGCACCCGCGCCCGGCTGATCGAACCGGCCGAGATCAAGGAAAAATTCCCGCTGATCGAAGAGTCCATGGTGCAGGGCGGCCTGTGGGATCCGGACGCCGGCCTGGTCATCCCGCGCTCGCAGACCGTCGCCGGCAAGCTGGTCGACCAGGCGGAAGCTACGGGGAAACTCAAATCCTTCGCGAACACGCCCGCCAAATCTCTCATCGTCGAGGAAGGCCGCATCAAGGGCGTCGTCACCGACCGCGGCACGATCATGGCCGATTATGTCATCGTCTGCGCCGGCATCTGGGGCCGGCTGATCGCCGAGATGGTCGGCGAAGACCTGCCGGTCATGCCGATCGACCATCCGCTGACCTTCTTCGGGCCTTACAATCAATTCGCCGGCACCGGCAAGGAGATCGGCTGGCCGCTGTTGCGCGACCAAGGCAATTCGGCCTATATGCGCGACACCGGCGATCCCAAGACCGCCGAAGGCGGCCAGATCGAATGGGGTTACTACGAAGAGACCAATCCGCGTCTTTGCCATCCGCGCGATTTGCTGGAAAAGGATCAGGCGCGGCTGTCGCCGTCGCAGCGCGATCTCGACATGGAGCAGATCCTGGCGCCGCTGGAGCGCGCCATGGAACTGACGCCGATCCTGGGCGAACTCGGCTACAACGAAAGCCATTCCTTCAACGGCCTGTTGCAGGTGACCGCCGATGGCGGCCCGTCCATGGGCGAGAGCCAGAAGGTGAGGGGCCTCTGGTACGCCGTCGCCATCTGGGTCAAGGACGGCCCCGGCATGGGCAAGCTGATCGCCGACTGGATGACGGACGGCCGCACGGAAATCGACCATCACGCCATCGACTATGCGCGCTTCTATCCGCACCAGACGAAAGAGCAGTTCATCTGGGATCGCTGCACCGAGACGGCGATGAAGGTCTACAATCCGGCGGTGCATCCGCGCGAGCCGTTCTCCAAAGGCCGCAACATCCGCCGCTCGCCGTTCTGGGAGCGCGAGAAGGAGCTTGGCGGTTACTTCATGGAGCTGGGCGGCTGGGAGCGCGCGCATGGCTATGCCGCCAACGAGCATCTGCTGGAGAAGTATGGCAACCGGGTTCCCATACGTGAGAACGAGTGGGACAATCGCCATTTCTGGCGGGTGTCCAATGCCGAGCACCTGGCGATGAGCGAGGATTGCGGCATCGTCAACCTCTCGCATTTCTCGATGTACGACATCGAAGGGCCGGATCATGTCGCGCTGCTGGAGTGGCTGTGCGCGGCCAAGATCGGCGGCGACAACAACATCGGCAAGGGTATCTACACCCACTTCCTCGACGAGGAAGGCATGGTGCGCGCCGACTTCACCGTCATCCGCATGGCCGACCGCTGCCGGCTGATCGACGGCGCCGACGCCGGTCCGCGCGATTTCCGCTACATGCAGCGCACCGCGCAGGATAAAGGCTTTGACGTCACCATCACCGACGTGACGGAAAAATATGTCACCATCGGCATCTGGGGACCGAACGCCCGCACGACACTGCGGAAAGTGGTCGAAAATCCGGATGGTCTCTCGCTCGAGAACTTCCCGTTCGCGGCGATCAAGCCGGTCAGGATCGGCGGCAAGGATGTCACGGCATTCCGCATCTCTTATGTCGGCGAGCAGGGCTGGGAATTGCACATGCGCTACGAGGACGGCTTGGCCGTCTGGGACGCGCTGCGCTCGACCGGCGTGATGCCGTTCGGCGTCGAGACCTATGCCAACACCCGGCGCATGGAAAAGAGCCTGCGCCTGCAGAACGCCGACCTTCTGACCGAGTATAATCTGCTCGAGGCCGACCTTGCCCGACCGAAGGTCAAGGAGAACGACTTCTGCGGCAAGGCCAAACATGTCGAATACCGCGCCCGCGAACACCAGCCGGCGATCCTGTGCACGCTGGTGATGACGGAAAACGTCGATTCGAAGGGTGTTGCCCGCTATCCCGTCGGCACCATGCCGGTGATGGATCCGAAGACCGGCGAAACCCTTGTCGACGAACTCGGCCGCCGCTCCTTCACCACGTCGATGGCCTATGGCCCGACCATCGGCAAGAACATCGGCCTCGCCTATCTGCCCTGGGCCCATGCCCAGGAAGGCCGCAAGTTCGCCATCGAATATTTCGGCGAGACCTACCCGGTAGAAGTGGCGGCGGTTGGTTACAAGCCGCTCTACGATCCAGAGAATTTGAAGCCGAGGAGTTGAGCGCCGTCGATTTCTCGGCAGCACCGCTCATATTGGTGTGACGCAAAACGAACAGACGAAAGCCCGGCTTCTTGCCGGGCTTTTCTCTTTGTAAGCTGGCAATTCTCGCCTACCGTCGCTTCGGGCGGAGTGAAGCACTTGCGGCGATTTGGCTGGGACAGGAAGAACGATGCGCTGGTGTTCAGCGTGAATGGGAACATCCCCGTTCTCGTCAGCTGGACCTTTGCCATCCCGGTTGTCCTGCCCTTTCTGCACGAGTGGTCGTATCGGTGATCCTGCACGAACTGGCGCACACATGGGTTGCCCACCGGCAAGGGATCGGCACCAACAGGATTGAGCTTTATCTGTTTGGCGGGGTTGCCTACTTCAAGCGCGGCGCCACGTCGTCCTATGGTTGGGCGTGGATTGCGTTTGCCGGACCCCTGACCAACATCCTGTTGGCGGCGTTTTTCGCTGCTTCCTATTATCTGATCGCCAAACCTTTGGCGCCTGTCGAATCGGACAGCTTGTTCAGTGCGCCGCCTCCAATGCCGATGACTTATCTTGCGTGGACGCTATGGATCGGCGCCATGTTGAAACTCGCCGTCCTCAACATTCTACCGGCATACCCTCTGGATGGTGGGGTGATCGCGCGGCGCTTCGGCGAGGGGCGGGCGGCGCGTATCGTCGGGTTCTGCGGTGTCGTGCTGTCGGTATTGCGTTTCGCCGTGATCCTGCCAGCCGCTATAGCAGGCATCCTGTTGTGGCTGCCGCCATCATTCAAGCCGAACTGGAGGGCGCTTCGTGGCACCGGCAGAAAGAAGTCCCGTCCAAACCCGGAAGCGGCGAAGGCCGGAGCCGACGACGTGGAATGGCGCGGCGAAGGTGGGCGACCCATCAACAAATGAGGCCGAACCGCGCCGCCGTTTCGGGGTTAGATGTAGAAGCCCTCAGTCCCGGCTTTTTGCTTTGTCAGCAGCCGGTTTTCGCTTACCTTCGGGTATGTCTGCTTTTTCTTGCGCACGACATTTCCTTTCAGGCAGCGCCGCGCTGGCGCTGGGGCTCTGGCTGGTGCCGCCGGTTCAAGCCGCCGAGCCGGTCGACGTCGAGCTGGTGCTGGCCGTCGACGTGTCGCTGTCGATGTCGCCGGGCGAACTTGAAATCCAGCGTCACGGCTATGCTGCTGCGCTGACGCACGACAATGTTCTGCAGGCCATCGCCGATGGCGCCTACGGCAAGGTCGCCGTCACCTATGTCGAATGGGCGGGAGCGACCACGCAGCAGGTCGTCGTGCCGTGGACGGTGATCGCCAGCCGGGCCGATGCCGAGCGGGTGGCCGCGCAGCTTTCCGCCCATCCGCCGGCCAGCGCCCGGCGCACCTCGATTTCCGGCGCGCTGGAATTCGGCAGCGATCTGTTCGCCGAAAGCGGTTTTCAGGGGACAAAGCGCGTCATCGATATTTCCGGCGACGGGCCCAACAACCAGGGCGCGCCCGTCGACATCACCCGCGACGCGGTGGTCAAGCAAGGCATCATCATCAACGGCCTGCCGCTGATGACGCGCGGCGGGTTCGGCGGCGCCTATGACGTCAACAATCTCGACCGCTACTACAGCGACTGCGTCATCGGCGGTCCCGGATCCTTCATGATCCCGGTCAATGACTGGACGCAGTTTCCGGAAGCCATCCGCCGCAAGCTGGTGCTGGAGCTGGCCGGCGCCGCTTCGCCGCAACGGGCGCGCGAGGAGGCCGGGCGTCCGCCGGTGGTGCTGGCGCAGGACCGGCCGACCGACTGCCAGGTCGGCGAAAAGATGTGGCGCGACCGCAGCTGGATGTTCGATGCGCGTTAGCGTTCGCATCATCACGCTGCCGTGAAGGGCCGGTTTCATTGACAAGCCCATGGGCGTCTGTGACACAATTCGGCATCCGAAAAAACAAGGGGAACCGACATGAACAAGACCATCGTCGCTGCCGCGGTATTGGCGCTTGCGGCTGCAATATCCGTGCCGGCCGAGGCTGCCACATCGGTCACCATCGGCATCAGCGGATGGACCGGCTTTGCGCCGCTGACGCTCGCCAAGCAGGCCGGCATCTTCGAGAAGCATGGCCTCGACGTGACCCTGAAGAAGGTGCCGCAGGCCAGCCGGCCGCTCGCCATCGCCAGCGGCGATCTGCAATGCGCCGCCACCACGGTCGAGACCTGGCTGGTGTGGAACGCCTCAGGGGTGACCACCAAGCAGATCTTCCAGCTCGACAAATCCTATGGCGCCGACGGCATTGTCGTGCGCAACGACATCAAGACCGTCGCCGACCTCAAGGGCAAGAATGTCGCGTCCTCGGCGCCGGGCACGTCGCCCTATTTCATGCTGGCCTGGGTGCTGAACAAGAACGGCCTGTCGACCAAGGATGTGACCGTCGTCAACCTGGAACCGGATGCGGCGGCGCAAGCCTTCCTCGCCGGCCAGAACGATGCGGCGGTCACCTATGAGCCGTTCATCTCGGCGGTGCGCGACAAGTCCGATCAGGGCCACATATTGGCGACCACGCTCGACTACCCGATGGTGCTCGACACGGTCGGCTGCACGCCTGAATTCCTCACCGCCAATCCCGACGCCGCCAAGGCGCTGGCCGACAGCTATTTCGAAGCGCTCGACCTGATCAAGAGCGATCCGCAGAGATCCTACGAGATCATGGGCGCCGACGTGAAGCAGTCTGCGAAAGAATTCGAGGATTCGGCGAAATACCTGAAATGGGCCGACAAGGCGGAGAACAAGCAGTTCTTCACCAAGGAATTCCAGGACTTTTCCAAGACCGCCGGCGAGCTTCTGCTGCAGATGGGGTTGATCAAGGAAGCGCCAGATGTTGCAGCGCTTGCCGATACCAGCGCGGTGGCGAACTGATAGTCCGGCCTTTGACCATCATGCGGCGGTGCCAGCGCGCCGCCGCTTTCTACCGGGCAACGCGACTGAGCATGGGGACGATCTGACGATGCGGACGATCTGAAGATGCGCCCCTTGCATCCGGTGTCGCCGGGCATTCGAACCGTGCTTGGCATTTCCTTCTTCGTGCTGTTCGTCGCCTTCTGGGCGTGGATCACGCTTGGCGGCCACGTCAACCGCATCTTCCTCGCCGATCCGCTGTCAATGCTGCGGGATGGCTGGCGGCTGCTGGTCGAGGATCGCTTCTGGCTCGACATATTGATCACCATCTGGCGGGTCTTCGGCGGGTTCCTGCTGGCGTCGATCGTCGCCGTGCCGATCGGCATCGCCATGGGCGCCTGGAAGCCAATAGAGGCGTTTCTGGAACCGTTCGTCTCCTTCGCCCGCTACCTCCCGGCTTCGGCCTTCATTCCGCTGCTCATCCTGTGGGCCGGCATTGGCGAGCTGGAAAAGCTGCTGGTCATCTTCGTCGGCTCGGTGTTCCAGATCATCCTGATCGTCGCGGTCAAGGTCGGCTCGACGCGGCGCGACCTGGTCGAGGCGGCCTATACGCTGGGCTCGACCAACAATGGCATCGTCAAACGGGTCATCATGCCGGCCAATGCGCCCGAGATTGCCGAGACGCTGCGGCTGGTGCTCGGCTGGGCCTGGACCTATGTCATCGTCGCCGAGCTGATCGGTTCGTCCTCAGGCATCGGCTACATGATCATCAACAGCCAGTCGCGGCTGGCGACAGGGCAGATCATCTTCGGCATCATCGTCATCGGGCTGATCGGACTGTTGTCCGACTTCGCCTTCAAGGCGTTCAATCGCTGGCTCTTTCCCTGGAGCCTGGCATGAGCAAGTTGCTTATCGAAGGCGTCTCGCGAACCTTCGCCGGCGTGCGCGGCGGGCAGCCGGTCAAGGCGCTGATGCCGGTCGACCTTGCGGTCGCGGCCAACGACTTCATCACCATTCTGGGGCCGTCCGGCTGCGGGAAGTCGACGCTGCTCAGGATCGTTGCCGGACTGGAAGCGCCGAGCGAAGGCCGTGTGCTGCTTGACGGCAACGCGGTGACGCAGCCGGGACCGGATCGCGGCATGGTGTTCCAGTCCTACACGCTGTTTCCGTGGCTGACGGTGGCGCAGAATATCGCCTTCGGCCTGCGCGAACGCAGCATGGCCGAAAAGGAGCGAGACGGGATCGTCGCTTCCTATGTCGACCTCGTCGGGCTCAAGGGCTTCGAGAACCATTGGCCAAAGCAGCTGTCCGGCGGCATGCAGCAGCGCACGGCGATCGCCCGGGCGCTGGCCAACGACCCCGAAATCCTGTTGCTGGACGAGCCGTTCGGTGCGCTCGACAACCAGACGCGCGGACTGATGCAGGAACTGCTGCTCGGCATCTGGGAGCGGCGCAAGAAGACAGTGCTGTTCGTCACCCACGACATCGAGGAGGCGATCTTCATGGCTTCGCGGGTGATCGTGATGAGCGCGCGGCCAGGCCGCATCAAGTCGGATGTCGCCATCGACCTGCCGCATCCACGCCACTACACGCTGAAGACCAGCCCGGAATTCTCAGGCCTGAAGGCGCGGCTGACCGAGGATATCCGCGTCGAGGCGATGCGGACGGCAGCTGTCCACTAATCGGTGCTGCCACTCGCATGTCTTCTGGGGACAACGGCCATAAGATGTTGCTACTTTGTTCTCTTTCGGGTACAGACCTAAAGAAGGACAGGCACAACATTTAGTTACAGTGGACGGAACATGCCCAAAATCGAGTACCGGGGATACACCAACCATCTTAACCGCCACCCTGCTGAAAATATCTGCCATGCCTTCGATTTTGCCAAACACCTCACCCGACCGCTGAACAACTACGTCGTCATAAACTTCGATCGGGAGAGCGAGCATTACGGCGGCACGCTCTTTAGAAAAGTCCGACACAAATTTCGGGATTGGTTCAATCGTCGAAGCAAGCAGGTGTACGGCGAGGCGCTATTGCCCATGTACGTCTATTCGCTGGAAAATCCACACGGTCAGGTCCACGCTAACTGGGTGGTGAACATCCCACCTGCCCTGCAGGCCGAGTTTGAAAAGAAATCCCGGAGATGGGTGGAGAAGGCACAAGGGCACGTTCGACGTTACGACGTGCGCTCGGTGACAGTGGATCCATACACCGACAAGAGCCTCGCCAAGTACATCATCAAGGGCATCGACGGCCGATATGTCGGCTACATGCATATGGCTGACTATGCCGAGGATCAGGGCCGCATTTGGGGCCGGAGAGCCGGCGCCAGCCCTACACTCAGCCGGGCTGCGAGAAAAGAAGCAGGCTTTGTGCCTAAACGAGACCGACATAAGTGGAGGGATAGGCCAGCAAACGATGACAACATCGTCGCGATCGCCTGACCGTCGGCCGGATGTCGAACGAACACAGCGGTTCCAGCGCCAGCATGTCTGAGATAAGGCAGTGACTAAGCCGCCAAAAGCTGCTTGCGGTCGACACGCTCCTGCTGAGGCGAGCGGGCGTAGAGTTCGCGGTAGCATTTGGAGAAATGCGAGGCCGAGACGAAGCCGCAGGCGACCGCCACCTCGACAACCGGCATCGACGACTGAATCAGCAGGTGCCGGGCGCGGTCGAGGCGGATTTCGAGGTAGTAGCGGGCAGGGGAGCGGCCCATCTCGGTGCGGAACAGGCGCTCGATCTGGCGGCGCGACAGGTCGACATGGTCGGCGATCTCGATCAGCGACAGCGGTTCGGAGAGATTGCCTTCCATCAGTTCGATGATGGTCAGCACCTTGGAATTCTGGACGCCCAGGCGCGCGCGCAGCGGCAGGCGCTGGCGGTCGGTGGGGCTGCGCACGCGGTCGGTCAACACCTGCTCGCACACGCGGTTGACCAGATTGTCGTCGAAATCGTCGCCGATCAGCTTGAGCATCATGTCGAGGGCGGCGGTGCCGCCGGCGCAGGTGTAGATGTTCTGGTCGATCTCGAAGAGGTCGGCAAAGACATTGGCCTTGGGAAAGGCCTCGGAAAAGCCCGGCAGGTTTTCCCAATGGATGGCGCAGCGCTTGTTGGAGAGCAGGCCGGCGGCGGCAAGGATATGCGCGCCGGTGCACAGGCCGCCGACCGCGACGCCTCTGTTGTATTCCTCGCGCAGCCAAGCGAAGGCCGACCTATTCTGGTAGCGCTCGACATTCATGCCGCTGCAGACGATGGCCATGTTCGGCCGATCCGGTCCGGCCATCTTCTTGCGCTCTTCCTCGAGCGAGGTGTTGACGGCGCATTCGACGCCGTTGGAGGCGCGCACCGGCTTGCCGTCGATGCTGGCCAAGCGCCAGCGATAGGCCTCATAGCCAAGCATGCGGTTGGCCGAGCGCAGCGGGTCGAGCGCCGTCGCAAAGGCGATCATGGTGAAGTCAGGGACAAGGAAGAATACAAACGATCGCTTGATCGGATGCTTTACGGCGTTCAAGGGAACCTCACGCAGCCATGGCGCGAACAGGATGTCGCGAACAGCACAGCGACATCAGGAAAAACCATTCCTGTCAATTGGCTAGGGGGCTAAGCGGAAACTATATTTGCGACATGGGTCGCAAATGAGCAATCGTCCGGGATGATGGGCACGGGATGCCGCGGGATTGAGCATCGCTCTTCGGCAAGATCGGCTTCACAACGAGAAACGCCGCTTCGGTCAAACCGAAGCGGCGCTGTTATCGACTATCGGCAGCGGCAGGGAAGCGCTGCGCGGTAGCCGTTATCTCAGGCAACGAAACCGAGGCGCACCGCATTCATGGCGCCGGTCTGGCCGGGCATGGTGTTGGCAAGGCGCTGGCGCTCGAGAGCGGTCGTCAAGTTGATTTCGCGGCGGGCAAAGAGGCGGGCAAAAAGCTTCATCATCATCTCCTATCGGTTGCTCAGACGGGTCGCCTTCGCTTGATGGAGTGGGGCAGCTCGTTTGCTGGCGTCGATATAGGCCTGCGTGAGCAGAAACTAAATCGCAAATGCGAAGCGCTTGAACGGAAATGCGACATCGTTTGCGACATTATTGGGCATGGTGACCAAAATTTACGATTACTTACAGCGTGTTACCGGCGACATTGAGGCGCCATGCAAGTGACGCATATACGCCATGCAGCGGCGACACGGCTCTGAAAATCATTTGAATGCAAATAAGTTGGAGAAAGCCTGCGGGGCAAAATAGAGAAGGCCTGCCGGGCTGGTCTGCGCGGCAGGCCTTCAGCGCATGGCACACAATGGTTTACTTTGCTCCAGCCCAGGATCCGACGCCGCGGCGTGCACCGGTCTTGGTGTCGGCAGCTTCAGGCCAGCCGATATCCTTCTGCAGTTCGATCGGCAGCGAGCGGATCGCACGTTCGGTCTGGAAGCGAGCGCGGGCCGCGCTGAATTCGATCGCAAGCCGACCGATGGATGACAGGATAGACATCTCATTCTCCTTTGGTTGTGCCACGTCCCGCATGAACGCGTTCCGTCGCCTGGATATTCCGCGTCGAGTGCAATTCCGTGTCAGGAGCGTTGGAGCCATGGCACGTCCTGCCTTCGATGGAGTTGACTATCCTCCCAATCTGATGTTCAATCAAACGAAATGGAATGATGCTTCACATCAGAAAAATTGAAGGTCGATCCCGATGAACGCCCCACTCAATCATCCGCTGCCGCTGCTCGATCTCGACGTTTTGCGCACCTTCGTGGCCATTGCAGAGACCGGCAGTTTCACCACGGCGGCCAATGCGGTGTTCCGCACGCCGTCGGCGGTCTCCATGCAGATCAAGAAGCTCGAGGACATTCTCGGGCGCTCTGTTTTCGCGCGGGATGCGCGCTCGGTGACGCTGACCACGGATGGCGAGATGCTGCTCGGTTATGCCCGCCGGCTGTTGTCGATCAACCGCGAGGTGGTGTCGAAGTTCATCATCCCCGAGATCGTCGGCGTGGTGCGGCTCGGCTCGCCGGACGACTATGGCGAGCGCGTGTTGCCGCATGTGCTGAAGCGTTTCGCGCAGTCGCATCCGTCGATTGCCGTCGACGTCACCATCGACCAGAGCAGCAATCTGCGCCGCCGCATGGACGACCGGGCGCTCGACATCACGCTGCTGACCAATTCCTACAAGACCAGCGCACTCGGCGCCGAGGTGCTGCTCACCGAGCCGATCGTCTGGGCCGGCGCCAAGGGCGGCAGCGCGCATCTGCGCGAGCCTTTGCCGGTGTCGCTGTGGGAAGAGGGCTGCGCCTGGCGGGCCGGCGCGCTCGATGCGCTGAGCCGTGAAGGCCGCAATTACCGCATCGCCTATATGAGCGCCCACACGGCAGGCCAGCGCGCCGCCATCATGTCGGATCTCGCGGTTGCACCGTTGCCGAAGTCGTTCCTGGGCAACGACATGGTCGAGCTTTGCCCGAAGGACGGCATGCCCGATATCGGCACCTACAATCTGGCGATGGTGGTGTCGCCGGACGCCAGCGCGCCGGTCAAGGCCGTCGCCGACCATATCCGTGCGACGTTCGAGCTTTTCCGCGAAACCGGCAAGTTCTAGAGCGGTTCACCGTTTCACGGAAACGGCGAGCCGCTCTAACTCCTTGTTTTGACGCAATTCCCAAGGGAAAGCGCTACACGCATTTCCCGGGAAAACCGTTTTACACTTTTCCTGGAATTGCTCTGCTATTCCGCTGCTTGGGCGGGGCGCGCCGCGAGAGCGGGTCGCGCCGTGCGCCGCGCAGTTGCGCGCCGCTTGGTGGGCTCACCTTCAAGGAAGGTGACGATGCTGTCCCTGGCGCGACGCGCCTCCGGCATCTCGATCAGCGGCCAGACGTGGAACATGCCTTCCTCGTAGACGACCTCGACGTCGACGCCGGCAGCGCGCGCCTTTTTGGCGAAGATCAGATTGTCGGGGCTGAGCAGGTCGTGCGAGCCGGTCAGAAGCAGGGTCTTCGGCAGCACCGAGAGGTCGCCATAGAGCGGGCTGATGTGCCAGTCGCTGCGATCGATGCCGGCACTGTACATGCGGATCGCTTCCAGCCCGCCGGAAATGCCGAGCCACGGATCGTTGCGTTCCGCCTCGAACACTTCGGGGTTGGACAGCGACATGTCGAGGCCGGGTGAAATCAGCACGTGGCGCGACGGCAAGGGCAGGCCTTCCTCAGCCGCCATCATGGTCAGCACGACGGCCATGTTGCCGCCCGCGGAATCACCCATGAAGACGATGTCTTCAGCGTCGGTCTCATCCAGCATCTGCCGGTAGACGTCGCCGACCATGCCGAACATGGCGTGGAAATCATGCTCCGGCGCGATGGGATAGATCGGCACGGTGATTCCGAAACCCAAGCGCTCGGCCATCTCGGCGATCAACCCCCAATGATAGGATGTGATCTGGAAGACATAGGCGCCGCCATGCATGTAGAGGATGCGCCTGCGTTCGCCGGCCTTCGGCGCGATTTCATAGACAGGGAAGCCATCGACGCTGCGCTCGGTGATATCGAGCCGCTCCCGCAGCAATGCCGGGGGATGATGATCCTCGGTCTTGCGCGCATAGGCAATCCAGCGCTGCAGGTTTTCCGGGCTGGCAAATGCCTTCTTGCGGCTGTGCCGGAGGATGAAGGAAACGAGGTGGCTTTTGAAACTGGGCATTCGAATACACAAGCTCGGCAGCAGCCGACTAAGAGAATTCCTCACTATCTCGAAGATCGTACCTCCAGCCGAAATGTCAAGATTCTGGCCCAAGCCAACACGGTTGTTTGATCAGCCACGTCCGCGGCTTTGCGCAGCGCGGCTCAGCGCCGGGGCAGCAGCGCGGCGCGCAGCTTGATGTCGGTCGCAGCCGGGACCACACGGCGGCCCCGGCGCTTGGTTAGCAATTTGCACTTGTCGGCGAAGGTCATCAGCGGCCCGAGCCCAGGATCAGACGCGACAGGTTGGTCTGGGCGTCGATGCGCGGCGACACGGGCCAGCCGATGTCCTTCTGGATTTCGGGTGGCAGGTTGTTCATGGCGCGCACGGCCTGTGCATTCTTCATGGCCGCACGAAAACGGCCGAGGGTCTCGAACATCTCTATTCTCCTTTGGAGCGTTGTGGCGGCGGAATACTCCGGTCCGCCATTCGATGTCCGTTAAATGCTTCACGTCTGTATCGGACGGATTGCGCCAAAACAGCGTTTCCGTTTCCAGATCGGTGCGATCTGGAAACATTTGCATACAAATGAAATTGGGCGAATTGGCGGCCTTCGTAAGGCGGCTTATTCCCGGCTGCGCCTGGCGGCATGGCCTTCGCGCGAACGCCGTCGCGGGGCGGCGTCGCCGGCGACGCCATCCTCGCTGACGGTCTTGCGTGGCGGCAATTTCACCGCCGCCGACAGTTTCGGGAACGGATCGACCTTGTTGGGAAGCGCCATCGCGTAGACGAAATGCTCCTGGAATTTCGGCTCCAGTGCCGTCTCGATCTTCTCGATGTGGCTGACTGTGTCCTCGATCTCGCGGCGATAGCCACGATTGAGCAGGGCCATGCGCGCACCGGCGCCGGCGGCGTTGCCGACGGCCGAGACCTTGTCGAGGTCGCAATCCGGGATCAGGCCGAGCACCATGGCGTATTTCGGATCGATGAACGAGCCGAAGGCGCCGGCGAAATGGATGCGGTCGACGTGTTCGGTGTTCTGCTTTTCCATCAGAAGCTTGGTGCCGGCATAGAGCGCCGCCTTGGCAAGCTGGATGGCGCGCACGTCGGTCTGCGTGATGGTGATCTTGGGTTCGCCTTCCTTCAAGACATAAGAGAAGGTGCGGCCGTTGACCGTGACGCGCGGCGAGCGCTCGGCCAGCGACCCGTCGATCACTCCATCCTCGGAGATGATGCCGGCGAGGTACATTTCGGCCACGATCTCGATGATGCCGGAGCCGCAGATGCCGGTGACGCCGGTCGCCTGCACGCTATCGACGAAGCCGGGATCGTCGGACCAGAGTTCAGAGCCGATGACGCGGTATTTCGGCTCCAGCGTATCGGGGTCGATGCGCACGCGCTCGATTGCGCCGGGGGCGGCGCGTTGGCCGCCGGAGATTTCGGCGCCCTCGAAGGCGGGACCGGTGGGCGAGGAGGCTGCGACCACCCGCTTGCGGTTGCCAAGCACGATCTCGGCATTGGTGCCGACGTCGACGATCAGCATCATCTCGTCCTGGCGATGCGGGCCTTCCGACAGCGTCACGGCTGCGGCGTCGGCGCCTACATGGCCGGCAATGCAGGGCAGCATATAGAGGCGGGCGCCCTGGTTGAGCTTCAGGCCGATATCGGAGGCCTTGATGCGCACCGCGCCCGAGACGGCGAGCGCGAAGGGCGCGCCGCCGAGTTCGGTCGGATCGATGCCGAGGAACAGATGGTGCATGATCGGATTGCCGACAAAGACGGAATCCAGGATGTCGTTGCGCTGGACATTGCCTTCCGCGCAGACCTTGTCGACAAGGCCCGAGATCGCCTCGCGCACGGCGACCGTCATGCCTTCGCGGCCGTCCGGGTTCATCATCACATAGGAGACGCGGCTCATCAGATCCTCGCCGAAGCGGATCTGCGGGTTGGAGGTGCCCGACGAGGCGGCGACGCGGCCCGACAGTAGGGACACCAGATGCATGGCGATGGTGGTCGAGCCGATATCGCAGGCCAGGCCATAGGCCTCGTTCTTGAGGCCGGGCCACAGTGCGATCACGCGGGCGATGTCGCTTTCGGCATCCTTGTGGATGGCGGCGGTCGCGGTCCAGTTACCTTTGCGCAGTATGCCTTGCACCTGCGGCATCAGGTAGAAATCGAATTCGAGGTTTTTAAAGCCCCAATCCTTCATCAAGGCGATCTTGAGGCGGTCGAGATCGCCCAGCGGCTTGTGCATGTCGGGCTCTTCGATCTCGACATAGCACATGCGGATTGCCGCATCGCGGGCGATGACGCGCGTGTCGGCATCCTTGCGGATGGTCTGGGCGTTGATGACCGTGTCCTGCGGCACGTCGATGACGAGGTCGCCGAGAATCTGCGCCGAGCAGGACAGGCGGCGCCGCTCGGGCAGGCCGCGGACGCGCTCATAGCGCTCTTCCTTGGCGCCCTTGGGCGAGATGTGGTCGTTGGACGAGACGATCTTGTGCTTGGCGAAATTGCCTTCCTGCACTTCGATCTGGCAGCGACCGCAGGTGGCGCGGCCACCGCAGACGCTCTCGACATAGACGCCGAGCTGACGTGCGGCATCGAGCACCGGTGTGCCGACGGGAAACCGCCCGCGCTTGCCTGACGGCATGAACAGCACGAGCGGATCAGTAATGTTTGCAGGCGAGTTCACGATTGCGCGCTTATCCCCTGGCCATGCGGGCTTCACGGCCGCCGCGCCGGCGACCGCCATTGCCGCCGCCTTCGCCCGGAGCGTTAACGGCGGTGGGCGCTGCGACCGCCTGGCCGCCTTCGGCCGGTTTGTAATCCTTGTAGGTGCGGATCCAGTTGGTGCAGTTCTCGTCGGTGCCGTTGAGCACGTTGGCGCCGCGCACGGCTTCCATTTCCTGCGGCCGCACCGGGTTCATGATAGCGCTCGTCATGCCGGCGCCGATCACCATCGGGATGAAGGCGGCGTTGATGCCGTGGCGATGCGGCAGGCCGAACGAAATGTTGGACAGGCCGCAGGTGGTGTTGACCTTGAGCTCTTCGCGCAGACGGCGCAGCAACGCGAAGACCTGGCGGCCGGCATCGCCGAGCGCGCCGATCGGCATCACCAGCGGGTCAACGACGACGTCATGCGCCGGAATGCCGAAATCGGCGCAGCGCTGCACGATCTTCTTGGCGACGGCGAAGCGCACATCCGGATCCATCGAAATGCCGGTCTCGTCGTTGGAGATCGCGACGACCGGAACATTGTACTTCTTGACCAGCGGCAGGATGGCTTCGAGCTTTTCCTCTTCGCCGGTCACGGAGTTGACCAGCGGCCGGCCCTTGGCGACCTTGAGCGCTGCCTCGATGGCGGCGGTGACCGACGAGTCGATCGACAGCGGCAGGTCGACCAGGCCCTGGACGATCTCCAGCGTCTGCACCAGCAGGCCGGGTTCGGTTTCGTTCGGATTAACGGAGGTGACGCCGGCATTGACGTCGAGCATGGTGGCGCCGCAGGCGGCCTGTTCCAGCGCATCCTTGATGACTGTCTCGAAATTGCCGGCGATCATCTCGGCGGCCAGCTTCTTGCGGCCGGTCGGGTTGATGCGCTCGCCGATGACGCAGAAAGGCTGGTCGAAGCCGATGATGATCTCTCGTGTCGCCGATGCGACGATGGTCCGGGTCATGAAGTCTCTCCGCCTGATATAAAGATTTCTTTATATCGTTGTCTGGTTTCATTCAAGCGAATGGCTGGCCGTCCGCGCTGTCAGTGCGCGGTCTTCACCATATCCACCTGCGTTTCGGTAATGTCGTCGTGCAGTATGCTCTCGAGCCGGTCGGCGACCATCTGATCGTCGTGGCGGATCTCACGTTTCCATGGCTGGCGGCCTTTCAGCACACCCGATTCATCGACGATCTCGGCGACATATTCCTCCTGGCGGTAGGCCATCACATGGATGCCGGAGACACCAGGAATTTCCTTCACCTCGTTGATGATGTCGGTGCAGAGCTGCTTGCCTTCCTTCTTCTGGTCCTGCGCGCCTTCCAGCCGTTTGATGATGGTATCGGGAATATGAATGCCCGGCACGTTGGAGCGGATCCATTTGGCCGTCTTGGCCGAAGCCAGCGGGCCGACGCCGCACAGGATGAAAACTTTTTCCGTATGCCCCAAGTCCCGCGCCCTCTGCATGAAGGTTCTGAACATCGGCACGTCGAAGCAATACTGCGTCTGCACGAACTGCGCGCCGGCGGCGATCTTCTTGCCGAGATGGATCGGGCGGAAATCGAAGGGCGGCGCGAAGGGGTTGACGGCGGCGCCGAGGAAAATTTGCGGCGGCGTCGTCAACTTGCGACCGGACAGGAACTTGCCGTTGTCGCGCATGATGCGGCAGGTTTCCAGCAACGACATGGAATCGAGGTCGAAGACAGGCTTGGCGCCGGGCTGGTCGCCGGCCTGGACGCCGTCGCCGGTGAGGCACAGCATGTTGGCGACGCCCATCGCCGCACCGCCCAGCACGTCGCCCTGGATGGCGATCCGGTTCCTGTCACGGCAGGCAATCTGCATGATCGGGGCATAGCCCATGCGGGTCAAAAGCGCGCAGATGCCGACCGAGGACATGTGGCAGTTGGCGCCGGAGGCATCGACGGCATTGATGGCGTCGACCCAGCCGTCGAAGATTTTCGCGCGGTTATAGACGTCTTCGGGATCGGCGCTGTCGGGCGGGTTGAGCTCGGTGGTGACCGCGAATTCGCCGCGCCGCAGCACACGCTCCAGTCGGCCACGTGAGGAGTGGCCGGGCAGGGGATCGAGCGGCAGATGGATGCCGGCCGGGTTTTCGTCGCGCTGGCGGCCGATCACGCGGCCGCTCCAGTGTTGGCTTTGGCAGCGGCTTCACGGGCCGCTGCCGACTGCGCCGTCACCCGCAGCCAGGCCGAGGTTTCGCGCAGCGACTGGTCTACGGGCTTCTGAACGGTCAGGATCCTGTCGCCATGCTCCATGTTCCGCGAACCTTCCCAGGCCTTGACCCAGACGCAAGGCATGTCGGGCTCGACCTCGCAATTGCCGTTGGCGCGCACGCCGCCACACGGGCCGTTGCGCAGCTGCTTGGGGCAGTTCATCGGGCACGACATGCCGGTCGAGGACAGGATGCACTGACCGCACATGCGGCAGTCGAACATGAAGCCTTTTACGCGTTTTTCAACGAACTTGATCGGCGCTTCGACGCGGCCGTAGCCAAGGCCTTTCCACAGCGGATGGAGCAGCAGGAACATGTCTGCGAATCTGGAGTAGAACCATTCGAGCAATCGCGAATGGCGGATCGACCACAGCCTGATCGCAAACGAGCGCTGCACGCGCCGCTGCGGCGATACGTCGGCCGGCTTGTAGTCGGATTTCGGCGCTGCTTTCTTGACCTGAGTGGCCTGGGTAACCGGCTGGGTAACCCTTGGCCCCTCTTTGGCAGGAGTGGTTTCAGACATTTTCTTTCCCGCCCGCCTTGACCAGAGCGACCAGCCGCTCGCGGTCGTATTTCGCGTCGATGTCGCTGAATGCCTTCTCGACCTCGGCTTCGAGGTCGTCGCCGACGGGGATCGGATCGGCCTTGCGCCATTCGGCGAGGTAATCGTCGGTGCCGCCGGCGCCGGTGCGCATGGCGCACATGTCGATCGCCTCGGTGAAGCGCAGCGGCAGTTCCCGCTTGGCGTTCTGCCGGCCCTTCTTGACGATGACCTGGGCGGGGATGTCGCGCCAATAGACGACAATCAGATCGGCCATGAATTCTCTCACTCCCTGTAGAGCGCCGTGCGTCCATGAGGGAAACGACGTTCCACCACTTTATCCAGCTGGTGTGAGCATTGCCGGATGCGCAGTGGGGCTGCTTGTTATGGGACGACGCGCGCGCATTCAAAAGCGACGCTATTGAGAGTCGCAAAAAGAAAGGCGAGATTCCGAGGGAAGGCTGGCTACCAAACCCGCTTGGACAGGCCGGTCCAGAGATAGAACCAGATCGTCGGATGGCACCATTGTTTCGACGGCAGGCCGGGGTCGATCGTGACAAGCTTGCCGTCCAGCGCATCGCGGACCGCCTCGACGCAGATGTCACGCGAGAACGCCGCCTGGCGCAACGCATAGCTCGAAATAGTGTCGCCGGGCTCCGGCTTGCCGCGCGCCTGTTTCAACACGCCGCCGGTGTCGACGCCGGCGTCGACCAGATGCACGGTGGTGCCGAAATTCTGGAGATCGCCGCAGGCCAGCGCCCAGTAGCCGCCATTCATGCCGCGGTATTTCGGCGCGATGCCGGCGTGGTAGTTGAGCACTGGGCAGGGCATTTGCGCCAGCGTCTGCCGGGACAAGAGCCGGCAGCCGGCGAGCAGCACCACGCCCGGGCGGATGTCGGCGACCGCCTGCAGGCAATCGGGCCCGTCGGCGGAGGAGACGTGGATGATCTTTTGTCCCGGCCTCGGCTCTGTCTGCAGTTTTTGCGCTGCGATCAGCCGCTCCGCGTGCCCGGCGAAGAGGCGTTTGCCGAGCCTGGTCAGCACCATCGTGCCAAGCTGGCCGATGGCCGAAAACCAGCCCTGGCGGCGCGCCCGGCCGAGCAGCAATTGTTTTTTGGATTCAGGGCTTTCGAGGATGACGCTGACAGGGTCGAGCTGGTCGGCGATGGCGTTGACGATGGCCCAGATGTGGGGCCCGCCTTCGGTGACGATGACGATCGCAGCACTTTTTTCAACCGCTGATGCCATGGCGCGCTTTCTTGCCGGCGCGCAACCATTTGCCGTGCGCTGCCCGGCTCAATTCTGTGCCGGGCGAGGTTAAATCTTGATGACCGCCCGGCCAGCGAGAGACCAACGGATCAGCGCTTGAACTCGATGATGTCGAGTTTCGATTCGTAGTAGGGCGCCGGGAATTCGATGCGCCATTCATTGGCGCTGGTGCGGAAGGCATAGCCGACCTGGTCGCTTTCCGGGCCGCTGCCATAGGGTTTTGGCTTGTTGTCATTGACATAGCCGGAGCCGAGATAGATCGCGCGTTTTTCGCTATCGTCGAAGAAACGGCCCTTGGTGCGTTGCGAGCCGCTGACCTTTTCCAGCTGCCAACCGGAGCCATCGTCCGTGACCTTGCACTTGAACCAGCCATAGATGACCAGCGGGCCGGTCAGGCCCACCTTGATGGTTCGGCATTGCCAGTTGCCGCTCAGGTCCTTGTCGGAAAAGGCCACTATCGGCTTTGCCAGCAGCGCGTCGAGTTGGCTGACCTCAGCCGGGTCTCCCGCTTTTGCCTCGGCCAGCGCCGCCTTGCGGGTCTCGCCATATTTGTCGAGGCGAACCTTGTCGGCAGGCGTGATGATCTTCTGCACCTCGCCGTCGGCGCGAGCGGGCAAGACGAGGCAGAGGAGGCCAAGGGCGGCGAGCAGGACGCGAGGGGTCATCGGGACGTTCCGTGTTCGGATGGCTGAATCAGCCTGTTTGCTTATGGCTCACAACTTAACCATTCGCGGCGGCCTGTCATCTGTTCTCGACAGCGTCCCGGCTCAAGAACCGCTTCAGGCGTGGGCGGCGGCCTGCGCCAGCCCGGCCGTCAGGTCGCCATAGCCCGTCGAGCGGCGCTCATAGGCGAGGCCAAGCATCTTCGCGGCCTTCTCGGCGACCTTGTCGAGTTCCGGATCGTCGGTCTGGGCGATGTAGATCAGCTTCTGGTAGTTGCCGAAATAGTCCTTGATCAGCTCCGGGTGCTTGTCGAGGCCGAGCGGCTTCATGAAGAAGGCGTCGAACTGGCGGCACAGGAAATCGGTCATGTAGAACGACATCATGTCGGCGTCGGCGACCTTCGCATAGGCGTCCATGCCCTGGTAGAAGGCAAAGCAGTGCGGCCCGGCCATGCGTTCGACGCCGTGCTTCTCCAGAACCCGGTCGAGCATGCCGCCGGTACCGCAATCGGCATAGCCGACGAAGATGTTGCTGTAGCCTTCCGCCTTGGCCTTTTCGATCGCCTTGTCCATCGCCGGTGCGATGCGGTCGGGGTAGAAATGGAACTCCGCCGGCAGGCAGGTCAGGTCGAGATGGTCGAGCTTGAGCTGCTCCTTGACGGCCAAAACTTCGCGCGCAATCATTCCACAGGCGATGACCAGCAGCCTGTCGTCCTGATTCGGTTTCGTTTTTTGCATTCTGGCCATGGAACCCGGTCGAAGCGGCCTTCGTTGCTGTGGGGCGAATCTATCGAGAGAGGGATAAACCGTCCATGAAACTGTTACGCGTTGCGCCGATTGCAATCCTTGCCTGCGTCCTGGCGCTTACGGCCTGTGCCAACACCGTCCGTGGTGTCGGCCGGGATATCAAATCGACTGCGAAAGCCGTCGACGACACCGTCACCAAACCCTGACGCAGCCATCCGTTCCAATAGCTGGGAACAAAAAAGCCGCGCTGCAAGGCGCGGCTTTCGATTGTGGGCCAGACGCCTTACGGAAGAGATCAGGCTGAAGCGCGCATATTATGCTTGCGCTTCATGAAGTCCTTCGCGGTCTCGACCGCCACAGCCGCGTCGCGGCAATAGGCATCGGCGCCGACGGCCTTGCCGAATTCCTCGTTGAGCGGCGCGCCGCCGACCAGGACGACATAGTCGTCGCGGATGCCCTTTTCCTTCATCGTGTCGATGACGACCTTCATGTAGGGCATGGTCGTGGTCAAAAGCGCCGACATGCCGATAATGTCGGGCTGGTGCTGCTCGATGGCGTCGAGGTATTTTTCCACCGCATTGTTGATGCCGAGATCGATGACGTCGAAGCCGGCGCCTTCCATCATCATGCCGACGAGGTTCTTGCCGATGTCGTGGATGTCGCCCTTGACGGTGCCGATCACCATCTTGCCCTGCTTCGGCGCGCCGGTGGCGGCCAGCAGCGGGCGCAGGATGAACATGCCGGCCTTCATGGCGTTGGCCGACAGCAGCACCTCGGGAACGAACAGGATGCCGTCGCGAAAGTCCTCGCCGACGATGCGCATGCCTTCGACCAGAGCTTCGGTCAGCACCTTGTAGGGCACCCAGCCGCGCTCGAGCAGGATGTTGGTGCCTTCCTCGATCTCTTCCTTCAGCCCGTCATAGAGATCGTCGTGCATCTGCTGCACCAACTCGTCGTCGGAAAGCTCGGAGAGGATGATCTCGTCGTCGGCCATTTTTCTCGGGCTCCTTGCCGCACGGGATGCGACCACGGCGGCTTAAAATAATCGCGTCAATACCTAACCCGGCGGGGGCAGGTATCCATAGCTGATTTGCGACTTCCCGCAAAAGGAAAGCGACCGCAAATCTATTGGAATTCTTGTCGATTTTGCGACAGGCGTTGGCGCTGGCGGGCCGTTTCGAATAGGGTGCATGGCTACGATCCGGGCGAGAAGCCGCCATACGCGGCCGCAAACGGTTTTTAGGGAAAAACGATCATGAGTGAAAACGCGTCAGTCGACCAGGAAGCGTCCAATGCGCGACGTGGACGTGCTGCCAGCGGCGGCGCGGCTGCAAGGCGGGCGGCGCGCTCGGGCGGCGGACCGGGCACCCAGCTCACCTATATCAAGCGCAAGATCAACATCTATGAGGTCCTCAACGAGGAAGGCCTGGCGATTATCGAAAACAACACCGATACGGTGCTGGAAGAGATCGGCATCATCTTTCGCGACGACGCCGAGGCGCTGCAGCTTTGGAAAGAGGCGGGCGCCGACGTCAAGGGCGAGCGCGTGCATTTTCCCAAGGGCCTCTGCCGCTCGCTGCTGAAGACCGCGCCGCCCATCTACACCCAGCATGCGCGCAACGCCGAACGTTCGGTGCAGATCGGCGGCAACGCCACGGTCTTCGCGCCGGTCTATGGTCCGCCCTTCGTGCGCGATCTCGACGGTGTCAGGCGCTACGCGACGATCGAGGATTTCCGGAATTTCGTGAAGCTCGCCTATATGGCGCCGTCGATTCACCATTCGGGCGGCACGGTTTGCGAGCCGGTCGACGTGCCGGTCAACAAACGCCACCTCGACATGATCTACAGCCACATCAAATATTCGGACAAACCGTTCATGGGTTCGGTGACGGCGCCAGAGCGGGCCGAAGACACCGTCGCCATGGCCAAGATCGTGTTCGGCGACGATTTCGTCGAAAACAACACCGTGCTGACCAGCCTGATCAACGCCAATTCGCCGATGGTGTTCGACGAAACCATGCTGGGCGCGCTGAAAGTCTATTCGCGCCACAACCAGGCTTGCATCGTCACGCCGTTCATCCTAGCCGGCGCGATGAGCCCGGTGACCGTTGCCGGCACGCTGACGCAGGTTCTGGCAGAGGTGCTGGCCGGCGCCTCTTTCACGCAGTTGATCCGTCCCGGCGCGCCGGTGCTGTTCGGCACCTTCGCCTCGTCGATCTCCATGCAGTCTGGTGCGCCGACCTTTGGCACGCCGGAGCCGTCGCTGGTTTCCTACGGCGCCGCACAGCTTGCACGCCGCCTCGGCCTGCCGTTCCGCACCGGCGGCTCACTCTGCGCCTCCAAGGTTCCGGATGCGCAGGCCGCCTATGAGAGCGCCAACACGCTGAACTCGACCATCCTGGCCGGCACCAATTTCGTCCTGCATTCGGCGGGCTGGCTCGAAGGCGGTCTCGCCTCCTGCTACGAAAAATTCATGATGGACGTCGACCAGCTCGGCATGACGCAAAAGTTTTCCGAAGGCGTCGACCTCTCGGGAAACGGCCAGGCGATGGACGCCATTCGCCAGGTCGGCCCGGGCAGCCACTATCTCGGCTGCGACCACACCCAGGCCAATTTCCAGACCGCCTTCTACCGCTCCAGCATCGCCGACAACAATTCCTACGAGCAGTGGCTGGCCGAGGGCGAGAAGACAGCGCCGCAGCGCGCCAACGAACTCGCCCGCCGCTGGCTGGAGACCTACGAGGCGCCTTATCTCGATCCGGGCATCGACGACGGGTTGAAGGACTACATCGCAACGAAGAAGGCGTCGATGGCTGACGCCTTCACCTGAAAGGAGCCCGAGTCAGGCGGGGCTAAAGTCGCCAACATCATCCACAAGGAAGTCTGGCGGAGCGCTTTCTCCGACCCGGACAAGAAGGGATGATTGCGCGGCGCCGGGCTGACGAGATAGCGGCCGCGCTTTCCGCCGACGGCCTCATCCTGCGCGGCGGGTTCAGTTTCGCAACAAGCGAAACGCCGCCGCATGGCCCTTCAGTTGCCCCCGCCAAATCCGTGCTGTTGGTGGGGCAGGCGGGAGCGGCACCCTGGCCGCATTTCCTGCGCTGGCGGGAAAACCAGCCCTACACCATTGCTAATCCGCTCGACACATGGTCGCGCGCAGTGATCGGTGCGGTGGCGGAGAAATTCGGCGCGCGCGCCGTTTCGCCTTCGGACAGACCTTATCTGCCGTTCCAGCAATGGGCGATGCGAGCGGAGGGGCTGAGACCGTCGCCGCTGGGCATCCTGATGCATCCGCAGTACGGGCTCTGGCATGCCTATCGCGGCGCGTTGCTGTTCGAGGATGAGATCGCGCTTCCTGAACGTCGCGAAGCGATTCACCTTTGCGACGCCTGTGTTGCAAAACCTTGCCTGAAGTCCTGTCCGGTTGACGCCTATTCCGCGGATGGTTTCGCTCATCAGGCTTGCCTGGCGCATGTGCGGGGATCGAAGGGCGAACCATGCCGCGGCGGCGGCTGCCTCGACCGCAACGCCTGTCCGTATGGCACGGCCCATCGCTATCCGCCTGAGGTTCAGGCCTTTCACATGACGGCGTTTGCCGGCCTGTAGCCGGGTCGAAAGCCCGCACAAAGTGTTGAACGGGATTGTCAGGGAACGGCTTGCCCTGACGGTGCCTGCTTATATGTATCGCACGACATTTAACGGAGCGGGCCATGGCGAAGCAGGACATTGAGATCAAGACCGGGGACGGCGTGGCGAAAGCCGGGCTGTTCCGCTCGGCGACCGCTTCCTCGTCCAGGGCCGGCATCATTCTCTATATGGACGCTTTCGGTCCGCGACCGGCGCTCGACGCAATGGCGGAACGGCTGGCAGGCGAGGGCTATGCCGTGCTGGTGCCGGATCTTTTCTATCGCGAAGCACCCTACGGGCCGTTCGAGCCCAAGACCGCTTTCGTCGTCGAGGAGACCAAGGTCGCGCTGACGGCGTTGGTCCACGGCACGACACAGGACATGACCATCCGCGACAGCAGGGCGTTCCTCGACACGCTTACCGCTGAAGGTGTCACCGGACCGGTCGGTGTCGTCGGTTACTGCATGGGCGGGGCGCGGGCTTTGAATGCGGCTGCAACCTATCCCGATCGCATCGTGGCGGCGGCGAGCTTCCATGGCGGCAATCTGGCCAGCGATGCCGCCGACAGCCCGCACCGCAAGGCCGCAATGATCAAGGCGCGCGTCTATGTCGGGACATCGGGCGTCGACCGCAGCTTTCCGCCGGAGCAGTCGGCGCGGCTGGTCGAGGCGCTGCGCGTGGCGGAGGTCGACCACGCCATCGAAAACTATGCCGGCATGGCGCATGGCTGGTGCGTGTCGGACCACAGCGTCTTCAACGCGGCCGGCGCCGAACGTCATTGGAAGCGACTGACGACGCTGTTCGCCGAGACGCTGATCTAACGAGGCGTTGCCTGAAGTCGCAACGAACGGGTAGAGACTGCACGATTGGCGCGGCCTGTTAAAACAGCGCCAGTCGAGCGGGAACGAACAGCCTGATGCAATCCTATGATGTCGTGGTGATCGGCGCCGGTGCGGCCGGAATGATGTGCGCCATCGAGGCGGGCAAGCGCGGCCGCTCGGTCCTGGTGCTCGATCACGCGGCAAAGCCCGGCGAGAAGATCCGCATCTCCGGCGGTGGCCGCTGCAATTTCACCAACATCCACACCAGCCCGAAGAATTTCATCTCCGGCAATCCGCATTTCTGCATCTCGGCGCTCAGCCGCTACACGCAGCGCGATTTCATCGAACTCGTCGAACGCCACGGCGTCGCCTATCACGAGAAGACGCTGGGACAGCTGTTTTGCGATGGCTCGGCGCGGCTGATCATCGACATGCTGGTCTCTGAAATGCAGGATGGCGGCGTGGAGCTGGCGCTGTCGACCGAGGTGAGGAACGTCAGCAAGGCCGCGGACGGTTTTGTGCTGACGCTCTCCACTGGCAGCGTCACCTGCAATTCGCTGGTCGTTGCCTGTGGTGGCAAGTCGATCCCCAAAATGGGCGCGTCCGGTTTCGGCTACGAGCTTGCGGCGCAGTTCGGCCTGGCGGTGGTGGAAACACGGCCGGCGCTGGTGCCGCTTACCTTCGACGCAAGAACGCTGGAGCGGCTGGCGCCCTTGGCCGGCAATGCCGTCGATGCCGAAGTCGCCTGCGGCAAGAGGCGGTTTTCAGAAGCGATGCTGTTTACGCATCGCGGCTTGAGCGGGCCTTCCATCCTGCAAATATCGTCCTACTGGCGCGAGGGCGACGAGATCCGCATCGCCATGCTGCCGGGGATGGATGTGGCGGAACTGCTTCGCGCCGCCCGGCGCGTCAACGGCAGGCAAGCGGTGCAGACGGTGCTGGCAAACCATTTGCCGAAGCGCCTTGCGCAAGCGGTCGCCGAGCGTAGCGGGATCGATGGCAATCTCGCCGATTTGACAGACCTGCAAATGAAAACCGTCGAAGCCGCCGTCAACGACTGGCGCATCAAGCCGGCGGGTTCCGAGGGTTACCGCACGGCGGAAGTGACGCTTGGCGGTGTCGATACCAACGGGCTCGATCAGAAGACGATGCAGGCGAAATCCGTGCCGGGGCTGTTTTTCATCGGCGAAGTCGTCGATGTCACGGGCTGGCTGGGCGGCTATAATTTTCAGTGGGCTTGGTCGTCCGGCTGGGCCTCGGGCCAGGTGTGCTGATATTCAGGTGAGGCCGGCCTGCAAACGACGGCTTTCTGTGCTTCCGGTGCTCGCGTACCAAAAGTACGCTCCGCTCCGGTTCTCGAAATCCATCGTTTTCGGCTCGGCCTGACCTGAATCTCAGCGCACCTGTTGCGCGTGCATCCGTCGCCTCGGAAAAAAATCTTTCCATAACCCCAAGGATTGGCCATTAGCCTTCGTCCAACAGGCAAATGATGGCGATGATGCTGGATGAAAGCGAAGCCTCCGACGCCGAATTGATCGGGCGGGCGAAAGGCGGAGACAGGGGCGCCTTCGGCAAATTGCTGGAGCGGCACTACGACTTCGTCTATCGCGCCGCCTATCGGTGGTGCGGAAAGAAGGCCGATGCCGAAGACATCGCCCAGGAGGTCTGTGTCCGTCTCGGCAAGGCGATCCGCGACTACCGCGGCGGCGGCGCGTTCACGACATGGCTCTATTCCGTGACGTTGAACGCGGCGCGCGACATGATGCGCAAGACCACGCGCGAAAACGTCAAGACCGAGGCTTTCGGCGCCTACAGCATGATATCGGGAGAGGCCTCGGCCGAACCTGAAGATCCCACTGAGGCGCTCTGGGCAGCGGTGCGGCAATTGCCGGACAAGCAGCGCGATGCAGTACTTCTGGTCTATGGCGAAGGTTTGAGCCATGCGGCCGCCGCCGAGGCGATGGCAATCTCGGAGACGACGGTTTCCTGGCACATCCATGAAGCGAAGAAACGGCTGAAGACGTTGATTCGTTCAGCCGGGGAAGTGTGACCATGGTCGACGACAACGAACTCAACAGGCTGCGCGACGCAGCAGTACCGGCGCCCGGGGAAAGCGCGAAGGCACGCGCCTTCGAAGCCGCCATGCGCGCCTATGATCAGGAAAATATTTCTGCCGTCACCCAAGGATCGGTCGGCGGGCTTCGTCTCACAGAGCGAGCACAAAAGCTCTGGAGCGAGATCATGCAAAAGAAACTCATCGCCACGCCAGCCATTGCCGGGCTCGTCGCCCTGCCGATCGCCGGATACGCCACCTTTCATATGCTGAGGGAACAGCCGTCGCCGTTCGGCAGCGACGAGAAGATCACTGAGACGCTGGCCGACAAGCCGGCAACCAATGGGCCGGCGATCAACGCGCCGGTAAAAGAAAAGCAGGCGCCTGAAGGCGACAAGAAGGCCGACGCCGATGTGCGAAGCCGCGACACCACTACGCCGCTTACGCCACCCGCGTCGCCGAAGCCCGAATCGACCGTTGCTGTCGCCCCGGCGCAGCAGGATGCGCTGGGACGCGGCGTGTTGGCCGAGCCTGCGCCGGTTGAGAGCCGCGAGTTGTCGCTTGACGGCACCGCTGCCCCGGCCGGCGGCGCGCGGGTCGACCGCATGGCCGGCGCGACCGAATCCAAGTACCTGGCGCAGCCTTCGACGATGCCGGCCGACCAGATAGCGCCGCAGGAGCCAAACCGCGACCGCGTCGAGGATTTCAAGACCAATCCTGTGCATGCAGCGCTTCAGGATCCGGTCTCGACCTTCTCGATCGACGTCGACACGGCTTCCTATTCCTTCGTCCGCGGCTCGCTGAAGCAGGGCTACCTGCCGCAGGCCGATACGGTCCGCGTCGAGGAGATGGTCAATTACTTCCCCTATGACTGGAAGGGTCCGGACTCGGCTTCGACGCCGTTCAACTCGACCGTCAGCGTCATGCCGACGCCGTGGAACGGGCACACCAAGCTGATGCACGTCGCCATCAAGGGCTTCGACATCAAGCCGGTCGAGCAGCCCAAGGCCAATCTGGTGTTCCTGATCGACGTCTCGGGTTCGATGGACGAGCCTGACAAGCTGCCGCTGCTCAAGTCGGCTTTCCGGCTGCTGGTCAGCAAGCTCAAGGCGGACGACACCATCTCGATCGTCACCTATGCCGGTGACGCCGGCACCGTGCTGATGCCGACCAAGGTTACCGAGAAGGACAAGATCCTCAACGCCATCGACAATCTGTCGCCCGGAGGCTCGACGGCCGGCGAGGCGGGCATCAAGGAAGCCTACAGGCTTGCCCAGCAGTCCTTCGTCAAGGACGGCATCAACCGTGTGATGCTGGCCACGGACGGCGACTTCAATGTCGGCCAGACCGATGACGACGATCTGAAGCGGCTGATCGAGCAGGAGCGCAAGACCGGCGTGTTCCTGTCGGTATTCGGCTTCGGCCGCGGCAATCTGAACGACCAGATGATGCAGACCATCGCCCAGAACGGCAACGGCACCGCCGCCTGTATCGACACGCTGGCCGAGGCCGAGAAGGTTCTGGTCGAGGATGCCTCCTCGACGCTGTTCACCATCGCCAAGGACGTCAAGATCCAGGTCGAGTTCAATCCGGACAAGGTCTCGGAGTACCGGCTGATCGGCTATGAAACCCGTGCCTTGAACCGCGAGGACTTCAACAATGACCGCGTCGATGCCGGCGATATCGGCTCCGGTCATTCGGTGACCGCCATCTACGAGATCACGCCGAAGGGCAGTGGCGGCGAGCAGATGGATCCGCTGCGCTACGGCCAGGCGACGGTCAACAATGGCGGTGTCGCCAATGCCGACGAATATGCCTTCGTGAAAATCCGCTACAAGCTGCCGAACGACGACGTCTCGAAGCTGATCACCACGCCGGTGACCTCGGCCAACGAGGTCGCGTCCTTCGACCAGGCCAGCACCGACCAGCGTTTCTCCGTCGCTGTCGCCGCCTTCGGCCAGAAGCTGCGCGACGAGGATGCGACCGCGAAGTTCGGCTACGACAAGATCATGGAGATTGCCACCGCCGCCCGAGGAGCCGACCCGTTTGGGTACAGGTCCGAGTTCCTTTCGCTTGTGCGCCTTGCCTCGGCGCTGGGCGGTAACCGGTAGTGGCAATAACGCCGGTTCCTTTCAGACGGGGGTCGTTCTGATACGGGGAACCGGCTACGGGCGGGTGAGGCAGGCCGGCGGGGGAAACCCTGCCGGCCTTTTTTCCGGGTACTGGCGATGTCCGGCCGATCATTAAATTGTGTGGCTTTTCCGGAACGTCATCGCAATGCTCCGAATGTTATCCCATGGTTAGGGACTGGGCTTGGGGAGCCGGGAATTGCAGATCATGAACATTGGAAACACGACGCCGGCGGTGAGACACACGCAGGCGTCGGGAACGCTGTCGCCAGAATCCAGGCGCATCATGGATGACGTCGACGCAGCCCGGAATACCGCAAAGTCGGCGCTGACCAATGACCGCTTTCGCGTCATGCTGGAGCAGATCGGCAATCCGCAGTCGTCGGGTGACCTAGTGACGATGAATGAAAGCGCCGACAGCACCGCCCTGGATTTCACGACGGCGCTATCGCGTTACGCTGAAAACAGCGAATAAGTTCGATATCAGGCCCGGCTGCGGCGGCGTTCGCGGCGGGCTTCGCTGGTCTCGGCGGTGTTTTCCGTCGCCACCTTGTTGCGCATCGGACCGATGCGCTCGACGATCCCCGCGACGGTCGGGCGTTCGGATTTGGTGTGCGCGTCGAGCGCCTTGCGCATGGCGGCAAGGTGCTGGAACGAGGTGCCGCAGCAGCCGCCGATGATCTTCGCGCCGCCATCCACCGCCAGCCGGACATAGTCGGCCATCAGCTCCGGCGTGCCGGAATAATGGATCTCGGTGCCACGAAATTCGGGAATGCCGCAATTGCCCTTGACGATCACCGTCGCTTCCGGCTTCGCCTCGGTCATGTCGAGCAGCGAGGCCAGGATGTCGGAGGCGCCGACACCGCAATTGGCGCCGACACCGAGCGGCGTCTCTGAAAGTCCGTCGGCGACGCCGTGGATATCCCTGGGCAGCAGGCCCATCATGGTGCGGCCGGCAGTGTCGAAGGAGCCGGTATAGGTGTAGGGCAGGCCGACGCGGATGGCGGCTTGCGCCGCGGCGCGGATCTCGTCCGGCGCCGACATGGTCTCGATCCAGGCGACTTCGGCGCCGCCTTCCTTCAAGCCTTCGATCTGTTCGGCGAAGGCCTCGACCGCCTCGTCATAGGTCATGGCGCCGAGCGGCACCAGCAACTCGCCGGTCGGACCGACCGAGCCGGCGACGATGACTTTCCTGTCGGCCTTGTCGGCGACCGCGCGGGCAATCTCGGCGGCGCGCTTGTTCAGCGCATGCACGCGGTCCTGCGCATGATGCAGCTTCAGCCGGTGGCGGGTGCCGCCGAACGAGTTGGTGAGGATGATATCGGCGCCGGCGTCGACGAAATTCTGGTGCAGGCTGGTGATGGTGTCGGGCGCTGCCTCGTTCAGCAACTCCGGCGCTTCGCCGGCCTCCAGACCCATGGCGAACAGATTGGTGCCGGTGGCGCCATCGGCGAGCAGCACGCCCTTTTCGGCCAGCAGAGCATCGATGGGATTGTTGGCGGGCATCGGATCGACTTTCAGATATTTGAATGGAATAAGGATATAAAGAAGTCTTTATGTCCAGTCAATGTGTTTGCGACCTGCAATTGCCGCGCGGCGCACCTTTCCGGGGCGTTGGGGATCAGGCAGAACCCGATGGAAATGACGCGCCGGCCAGATTGCGCGCGTAGGCGGCGGCCTCATGCGGGTTGATGTCGGCGGCCCGGATCAGATTGTCGAAATGCTGGGTCAGCGCTTGGACCGGCTGGGTGGCGTTCAGCACGACATACATGTCGCCGACATAGATGGCGGCGCGATAAGGGCCGAAGATGGTCAGCGGGATGGAATAGCGCATGCGGCCGTCATAGAGGAACAGGCGGAAGGTGGGGTAGAGATCGTCAAGCAGCGTCGCCATATGGGCAAGCTGCTGCCGGCGGTCAGCCTCGGGAAAGCGGTCCCAGACGCCCAGGCCGCGGGCAAAGATCTCAAGCGTATGGCGCGGCATGCAGACCTCCATGTCGGTCTCAGGGCGCCGGTTGTACTCGATGCGGTACTGCGTCTCGCTGGCCTGCGCCAGACGGCTGCGGTTGGTGATGTTGGCTTCGTAGTCGACCAGCTGGCGTGTGCGCAGGAGATCGGGAATGCCGGCCGGCACATAGCGGATCTTGGTGCCTGCGGCCTCGGCGAACCATTTGGCGAGCAGCGTGCGGTCGAAGCCGTCGGGCGCCTCTTCGATCTCCAGGCTTTCGCGGATTTCGCCGGTGACGCCTTCGTCCTGGGAGAGGCCGAGCAGCCAGTCCAGCGAGATCTTGAATTCGGCGGCGATGTTGAGCAGCGTTTCGGCGCGTGGCAGGCGCGTCGAGGCGCCGGACATCAGTTGCGACAGCGCCGACCGGTCGATGCCGACTGCTGACGCGAAAGCTGACTGGTTGAGATCGGACCGTGTCAGGAGCAGCTTCAGGCGCTCCCGGAAGATTGCCGAAAGGTCCCGTTTGTCCACTGTTCGTTCTCCGCACTCTCTTAGGAAAAATTTGCGCCCGAGCCGTCGAATCAGCACTTCCAGCGTAAATGAATCCGTAGGGTTGTTTACAATGTATAACATCTGCGGCCAAAAATGCGCAATCGCAACATTTTGTACACTTTGTCTCGTTGAGCGGAATCGCTTCTCCTGACACTATGCTGTCAGGAACAATTCCGGCGACTGAGGGACAGTGGTCGACAGCATGACAGGCAAGCGCATCAAGCGACGCGACGCAGCGGCCATCGAGTGGCCGACCGTGGTCCTCGCTTTCTTCTGTTACGGAATGTGGCTCGCTGCCGGGCTCCTGCTCTGGCCCTCTTATCCGACCCCGGCACTTCTTCTCCTCGGCTTCATCCTGGCCTTGCAGTCGTCGATCATGCACGAAGTGCTGCATGGCCATCCGACGCGCAGCGCGCTCATCAACGAAGCCTTCGTCTTCCTGCCGATCGGCCTGGTCTGGCCGTTCCGTCGCTTCAAGACGCTCCATTTGCGCCACCACGCCGACGAGCGCCTGACCGATCCGCTCGACGATCCCGAGAGCTATTACCAGGCGTTGTGGATGCATGACGATCTGCCGCCGACGATGAAATTCCTGCTCAAGGTCAACAACACCATGGCCGGCCGTTTCTTTCTCGGCCCCTGGCTGTCCTGCATCGGTTTCTTCGTCGACGACGCCAGGCATGTGATTGCCGGCGACAAGGTGATCGGCAAGGCATGGCTGCTGCATGCGATCGGCCTCGCCATCGTGGTGCCGATCGTGCAGTTCGGCTTCGGCATTCCGGTATGGCTCTACATTCTGGTGCCGGTCTGGCTCGGCCAGTCGCTGATCGCGGTCCGGACTTTCGCCGAACATCAGTGGTCCGAGCACCCTGAAGGACGCACGGTGATCATCGAGCGCTCGCCGCTGTCGTTCCTGTTCCTCAACAACAATCTGCACTTCGTTCACCACAAGACCCCGACCGTTGCCTGGTACAGGCTGCCAAAACTGTTTGCCGACCGCCGCGACGAGTGGCTGCGGATGAACAATGGCTACGCCTATCCGAACTATTTCGCACTGATCAAAGCCTACGCCTTCAAGGCCAAGGAGCCGATCGTGCACCCGGTGCTGCGCCGCCAGCCCGAGCCGGGCAGGGCGTTCAAGCCGCGCATCAGGGCGCGCAGCATCAGCGGGCTTGGCAGCGCGCCGGTTCCGGCCGAGCCGCCGAAGGAATAATCCCCGGACTTCCCGAACCCGTGTCGGCCAATTCTGATTGGACGCCGCGTTTTTGCGATCCTTTCCCGAGCCATGATGATTGAGTGTCGGCATGAGTGATTTGGTTGCGGCATTGCCGATGTATGACTGGCCCGAAGTGCGCGGCGAGGTCGACGCGCAATGGGCAGCGTTGCGCGATGCTTTTCGGCACAAGGGCGTCGATGGGCCGCAGACAATCGTGCGCCGCAATGGCGACCTGCCGCCGGTGCCGGGCGGTATCCACGACGCCGAGGGCAGACTGATCGCGCCCAATCCGGCGATACTGCCGCCGGACGAACTCGACCATCACCAGCTTTGGCTGCATCCGGCGCTGCTGTTCGCGCAGACCTGCTGGGGGCCGATGGAACTCGGCCTGAGCAAGCATGTGCAGGTGGTCGGCCAGCCGAGCTACGACGCTTACGAGGGCGGCGAAGGCGAACTCTATTCGAGCGCGCTGGTGATGCGGACGGGCGAGGGACCGGAGGTTCGCTCGCCCGCGGATGGCAAAGCCTCGCTGCCGCTCGATCTGATGCGCGGCAAGCGTTTTACCTACAACAGCCTCGATTCGATGTCGGGCATCATTGCACTGGCGCGCGACCTGCAGGCCGCCGGCGAAAGCCTGGATATGTGTCCCTCGCGCAGCGAAAGCGGTGGCCATCGCGGCTCGATCGTCGCGGTCGCCGAGGGCAAGGCGGATATAGCTGCCATCGACTGTGAGAGCTGGGCGCTGGCGCAGCGTTTCGAACCTGCGGCAAACGCCGTGAAGGTCGTCGGCTGGACGGCAAGGCGCAAAGGCCTGCCCTACATCACCGCCAGGACGACGCCGGAAAAGACGCTCAAGGCTCTGCGCGAGGCGCTTGCCGGATCAGCCGAGCAGCCTCGCATCCAACGGGTAGGTTGAAAGCTGCTCGTTACCGGTCTCGGTGATCAGGATCTGTTCCTCGATCTTGACGCCCTCATGGCCGCCGAGACGGCCGATATAGCTTTCCACGCACAGGACCATTCCCGGCTCCAGCACGCCGTCGGGCGTGTCCGGCGTCCAGTCGCTGGCATGTGGCAGGGTTGGATACTCGTCGGCGAGGCCGACGCCGTGATAGAGCACGCCGTAGCGCGCCGGGAAGCAATCTCCCGGCGGCACCACGGAGCGTTCGACCAGGTCGCGAAAGGACATGCCGGGCTGCATCAATTGCGTGTTGTGGGCGATCTGGTCGGCGGCAATGCGGAACAGGTCGCGCTGCTCGTTCGACGGCCTGGCGTCACCGCAAAGCCAGGTGCGGGAGAGATCGGCGCAGAAGCCGTAGGGACCGATCAGGTCGGTGTCGAAGGCGACGAGGTCGCCTGCTTCGATCACGCGCGATGAGCATTCCTGGAACCACGGATTGGTGCGCGGCCCCGAGGCCAGCAGCCGGGTCTCGATCCATTCGCCGCCGCGCGCAATGTTGCCGCGGTGCAGTTCCGCCCACAATTCGTTTTCGGAAATGCCCGGCGTCAGCGCCTTCTCCATTTCACCCATCGCCGCCTCGCAGGCGACGATGGCGCGGCGCATGGCGAGGATCTCGTCCGGCGATTTGATCAGCCGCGCATTTTCCATCACCGCTTCGCCATTGCCGATCGAAATGCCGAGGCGGGCGAGTTCCTCGACGCCTTCCGGGTTGATGTGGTCGACCGCAATGCGGCTGTTGCCGCCGCCATGCTCCTTGACCAGATCGGCGATGCCGGCCGCCCAGCGGCGGACTTTGTGCTCGGTCAGCTCACCGCCATAGAGGTACATCCACGACACTGCCGGCCGCACCTCGTCAACGACGCCGGAATGGTCGGACAGATGCTCGCAGGAGAAATAGTCGAACAGCACCACGGGTCCCTCAGTGGCGATGAAGCAGTGGCGGGTCGGATTGTGCGCGACCCACAGCTGCATGTTGGTCGAATCGGTGGCGTAGCGGATGTTGACGGGGTCGTAGAGCAGCGCGCCGGCGTAGTTTCGGCGCTTCAGTTCGGCTCGGATGCGCTCGAGCCGGTATTGGCGCATAGCGGCAACATCGGGCGCGGCGATGCCTGCCGCTTGCCATTCGGTTTCAGCCAGCGCGCCATAGCCCAGCACATGCTGGTTCAGCGACGCCGCTTTTTGGCGCGAGGTTTTGCGCAAGGCTTCGACCGAGCCGGGCTCGAACGGCATGATCTTGCGATGACGACCGAACCCTTGTTTCTCCACCCGACGCCTCCCTGCCGACTTACTGTAGCGCTGCGCCCGCGGCCGCTTTCTTCAGCCGCGTGACCGTCAGCGTGCGGGTGGGCGGCTCGCTGTCGAACAGCATCGGGACGACCAACTGCTGCGGCGAGCCGTCAGCGACATAGCCGGCCTCGCTCAAGGCCCGCAGGATGCCCTCGGGAGGTTCCTTGTCATTGGCCATCACGAGCACCGCCGGCTCGATCAGCAAATGGCCGAAGTCCGGCATCTCGTCGTCGAGTACGACCAGATCGGGATCGACAAGACGCAGATTTCCCACCCAGTGCCAGCTCGATATCGCCGTGCGAACCGGACCGTTTGCCGTCAGCTGGCCATAGAGCGACTGGTAGTCGACACGCACGACGCTGCCGCGGCTGTCGCCGCCATTGAGGTGCGTGTACCAGGTCACCGGCAGCACGAGGATGGCAAGCGTTGCGCCGACAAAGACGACGACGTCCTGCACCTTCCTTCCCTTGTCGCCTCTGGCATCCATCCGCAAGGCCAGCGCGACCGGCAGCAACACAAGGATGGGAAGCATCCAGCGATCGCGAAATTGCGTCGTCCCGCTCGCCAGGACGAGCACGATGGTCATCGCCAGGGCAAAAGCGATGGTGCGCCACACCAGTTTCTCGGTCCATGGCGCCGGTTGCAGCGCGGGCGCCGGCTTTTTCCATGCGATGAGCAAAGCCGCGACGAATATGCCGGCCGGCAACACGGCGAAATACAGGATAGCCTTGCCCAGTCCGCGCATTCCGTAGAATGCGGTTTGTATGGCGCTTTCTCCTCTGCCCATGCCGAAGCCGCCGCTGTGCGACAGCAACTGGTCGGTGTAGGTCAGGTTCCAGTAGAGCGTCGGCAGGCAAAGCAGCACCGCCACGACAAGGCTGATCGAAAACCGGCGGTTGAGGATGACGCCGCGCGTTTCGCGCAGCGATAGGGTGGACAGCATCAGCGCGCCGAGAAAGATCGCGTTGTTGTATTTCGACAGGATGGCGGCGGCCATCGCCACGCCAAACAGCACATAGGTGGCCAGCGAACGCCGCTGCACCAGTTCAACGAGCGCAAGAAACAGCACCACTGAAAAACAGAAAGCGGCGATCGAGTGGGTGAGGGCGTGCTGCATCTCCCACACCATCTGCGGAAACAACAGCAGGCCGAACAATGCGGCGGCGCCAGCGCGGCTGGAATAGCCCAGGCGGCGGACAGCGATGAAAACCGACGCCAGCGCCGCTCCGATCAGCAGGTACTTCACGATCTTGAGCGCCAGGATGTTCGTTCCGACCACGGCGGCGACGAGGCGGGCAAGCCAGGTGTAGAGCGGCGGCTGCGAGCCGCCATAGCCAGCCCAGAGGTAGTGCATGTACATCAGCTGTTCGGAATCGTCGACGCCGACACCGGTTCCTACGACATGGGACAGCAGCGCCATCACCACGATCTGGACGACGCAATAGACCGCGACGCAGACCAGTGCGGCGTTGAAGGGACCGACCTTGCCTTCGCCGAGCCAGTCCGTCCATTTCTCTAGATACTGCAAGGGGATCGTCTTCTCATCGAGGGAAAATGCCTGCGGCCAACTGCCGAAGGCCCCTTACACGATCTCACGCTCCCTGTCGCCTTTTCAGGTCCGCATCTTCTCGCCGCTGGGGTCGAAGGGCGCCTCGACATTGACGCGCGCCGGACGCCGGTGGCCGAGGATCTCGATCTCGAACAGTCCGGCACTTTCGTCCTCGGCGAGTGCCGCCGGCACATAGCCCTGCGCCATCGACTTCTGCACATAGTGCGCATAACCGCCCGAGGTGACCCAGCCGACCACGCGCCAGTCGCCGTCGACGATGCCGCGCACGGCGGAAGCGCCTTCGGCAGCCTTCGAGCCACGCACTTCCTTGCCCGCCATGTCGAAGCGTGGCGCGCCATAGCCATGCGGCTTTTCCACCGTGCCATAGTCCTTGCCGACCTTGGCCCAGATCGGCTCGTCGCCCATGACATCGGCGTCGGCCGCATCGACGATAAAGGAAACGCGGCGCAGTTTCGGCCCTTCCGCCTGTTCCTTGGCGGCGGCCTCGCGACCGATGAAGTCGTTCTTCTCCAGCTTGATGAAGCGGTCCATCGCGCCTTCGAACGGCCCGTAGATCGGGCGCAGCTCGCGGTACCAGGTCGGGAAGTTCTTCTCCAGGCGCATGGAGAGCAAAGCGCGCATGCCGAAATCGACGAGGCCGAACTCCTCGCCGGCGTCCTTGATCGCCTTGTAGACCAGGCGCTCATAGGCCGGCGCCATCCAGATTTCATAGCCGAGATCGCCGGTATAGGTGATGCGGTTGACCATGCAGGGCGCGCCGCCGACCGCCATTTCGCGGAAATCCATGAAGCGGAAAGCTTTCGTCGAGATGTCGACATCGACCAGGTTCTGCAAGAGGTCGCGCGATTTCGGCCCGGCGATCGACAGGCCGACGAGCGTCTGATCGAAGCGGTGGATGCGCACCGAACCATCCTTCGGCAGGTGCTTTTCGAACCAGCGCATGTGGTATTTCTGCGCGGCGGAAGAGCCCCAGATCATAAATCTGTCTTCGCCTGCCTTGGCGATGGTGAAGTCGCCGATCAGCTTGCCGAATTCGTTGATCATTGGCGTCAGCACGATGCGGCCGATCTTCGGCATGCGGTTGGTCATCAGCCGGTTGAGGAAATCCTCAGCCGCAGGTCCCGACACTTCGTATTTGGCGAAGTTGGCGATTTCGGTGACGCCGACGCGTTCGCGCGTGGCGCGCACTTCCTCGCCGATAGGACCGAAATCGTTTGAGCGGTGGAAGGAGACGACGTCCTTCGGCTCCTTGCCCTTCGGCGCGAACCACAGCGGGGTCTCCAGGCCCCAGCTATCGCCCATGACGGCGTTGTTGGCGAGCATCGTGTCATAGAGCGGGGTGGTTTGTGCAGGGCGCGCAGCCGGCAGCTCTTCATTGGGGAAGCGGATGGAGAAGCGGCGCGAATAGTTTTCGCGCACCTTTGCGTTGGTGTAGCGCAGGCCGGCCCACTCGCCGAAGCGGGCGACATCCATGCCCCAGACGTCGAAGCCGGGATCGCCATGCACCATCCAGTTGGACAGCGCGAGGCCGACGCCGCCGCCCTGGCTGAAGCCGGCCATGACGGCGCAGGCGCACCAGAAATTGGTCAGGCCCTGCACCGGCCCGACCAGCGGATTTCCGTCGAGCGCGAAGGTGAAGGGGCCGTTGATGATCTGTTTGATGCCGGCTTTCTCGATGCCGGGGAAATGCTTGAAGCCGATCTCCAGCGACGGCGCGATGCGGTCGAGGTCGGGCGGCAGCAGTTCATGGCCGAAATCCCACGGCGTATTGACCGGCGACCATGGCTTGCAGGCCTTTTCATAGGTGCCGAGCAGGATGCCGTTGCGCTCTTGGCGGGTGTAGATCTCGCCCTTGAAGTCGAGCACGCCGATCATCTCGCGGCCGGTCGATTTGTTGAATTCCTCGACCTCGGGCATCGGCTCGGTGAGCAGGTACATGTGCTCCATGGCCAGCACCGGCAGTTCGACGCCGACCATGCGGCCGATCTCGCGCGCCCACAGGCCGCCGCAGTTGACGACATGCTCGGCGTGGACGGTGCCCTGTTCGGTGACGACGTTCCAGGTGCCGTCAACTTCCTGCGTCAAGTCGACGACGCGGTTGCGCAGCACGATCTCGGCGCCCAGCTTCTTGGCCGCCTTGGAGTAGGCGATCGTCGTGCCGGAGGGATCGAGATGGCCTTCGACCGGATCCCACATGGCGCCGACGAAATTGGTCTCGTCCATCAGCGGGAACATCGCCTTGGCTTCGGAGGGCGTGATCAGCTCGGTGTCCATGCCGAGATAGCGGCCCTTGGCGTGTGCCAGGCGCAGAAAATCCATGCGCTCGGGCGTATCGGCCATCATCACGCCGCCGGTCAGATGCAGCGAGCAGGACTGGCCGGAGATTTCCTCGATCTCCTTGTAGAGCTGCACCGTATAGGCCTGCAGTTTGGCGACGTTGGGATCGCCGTTCAGCGTGTGGAAGCCGCCGGCTGCGTGCCAGGACGAGCCGGAGGTGAGCTCGGACCGCTCGATCAGCATGATGTCGGTCCAGCCGGCCTTGGCCAGGTGATAGAGCACCGAGCAGCCAACGACGCCGCCGCCAATGACAACCGCTTTTACATGAGATTTCATGAGAGATAGGTCCGTTTTTGCGTAAATTGAATCAGGTGTGTCGGTTGGCAGGATGCCGTCAGTTGCTTGCCGATCAAAAATCGGTCGGCGCGCCGCCTTCGGACGTGCGCTTTTCGACGAAGTCGTTGAGCTCTTCGCGAATCGCCGGGTCCATATAGGGTTCCTCGTAGGATGCCAGCCGCTCCTTCCAGACCTTGTTGGCCTTTTCCAGCGCGGTCGGCGATCCGGCTTCGGCCCAGGTCTCGAAATTGCGCCAGTCGGAGAGGATGGGCGAGTAGAAGGCTGTCTTGTAGCGGTCCTGCGTGTGCTGGGTGCCGAAGAAATGGCCGCCGGGGCCGACCGACTGGATGGCGTCGAAGCCGAGCGCTTCGTCGGACAGGTCGAGCGGGGTGAGGAACTCGGCCACCATCTGCAACAGGTCGATGTCCAGGATGGTCTTCTCGTAGGAACAGCGCAGGCCGCCTTCGAGCCAGCCGGCGCCGTGCATCATCAGATTGCCGCCGCCCTGGATGGCGCCCCACAGCGAGAACACGCTTTCATAGGCTGCCTGCGCGTCGACGGTGTTGGCGGCGCAGGTGTTGGAGGTGCGGTAGGGGATCTTGTAGCGACGGGCAAGCTGGCCGCCGACAAGCTGCGCCTTCATGTATTCAGGCGTGCCGAAGGCCGGCGAGCCTGACTTCATGTCGACATTCGAGGTGAAGCCGCCATAGCCAACCGGCGCGCCCTTTCTCACCATCTGGGCGAAGGCAATGCCGGACAGCGCCTCGGCATTCTGCTGCACCAGCGCACCGGCGATGGTCACCGGCGCCATCGCGCCCGACAGGGTGAAGGGCGTGACGACGACGACCTGACCCTTGCTCGACATCTGGATGATGCCTTCCATCATCGGCACATCCAGTTTCAGCGGCGAATTGGTGTTGATGATGGTGAACACCGATGGCTCTTCCAGCAGTTGCTCATGGCTGATGCCGCGCGCGATCCTGGCGATCTCGATGCCGTCGACATTGCGCTCCCTGCCGAGCGAATAGATATGGAACACCTTGTCGGTCAGCGTGGCGAGGTCGCGGATGCATTCGAGGTGGCGCACGGATGGATGGATGTCGGTCGGCTCGACCGGATAACCGCCGGTGCAGTTCAGGATGTTGTGCATCTGCGCCAGGCGCAGGAAGTTGCGGTAGTCCTGCTGGTTGCCCGGACGGCGGCCGCGATCGAGGTCGGAGCAGTTCGGTGCCGACGCCATCATCGACAGGATCACATTGTTGCCGCCGAAGCGCACATTGTGCACCGGGTTGCGGGCATGGAGCGTGAATTCCGACGGGCAGTTGGAGATGAGATCGAGGATCATGTCGCTGTCGAAGCACACGCGCTCGCTGCCCTCGCGGACATCAGCGCCATTTTCCTTCATGATGCGGCGCGCTTCGTCATGCAGCACGTCGACGCCTATTTCCCTCAAGACGCGCAGCGAGGCGAGGTGGATCGATTCCAGCTCGTCGTCAGAGACCAGCTTGGTCGGCGTTAGCGGATTTCTCAGTTGCCGAAAAGCCGGCTGTTCGAAGGCTGCCGAGCCGCCGGCGCGCTTGCCCGCACGGCCACCGCGACGGGCACGGTCGGTTGCCAAAGGCGGTTCGGCTGGATGCAGGGCGGCGGTCATGATGGTCCTCGTACGATGCTGGTAGCGGGCGGCATAATGGACCGGCGGCTGTCCGACCATTGCGGAGGCGGCGACCACTAGGACGAGGGAAGCGACATGCCCGAACGGCAGTCCGATAGCTGACAACCTTGCCGGGGATTGGCGGACAGGACGCGCCCACTGCGGCTCTTGGCGCAAGGGGATTTCAGGCGCGGCCCTTCCTTTCCCTAAATCGAACCGCTAGCTCAATGGTTTGCCGCTGGATCGGGCCGGCAATTCATGTGGAAGGCATCATGGCTGCGACCGGTTCGAGCGATGGCGAAGCGGGGACGCAATGGGCAGTGCTTGCCGGCGTAACTGCCGCCCTCGCGATGTTCGGTGCGGCGCAAGGGCTGAGCTCGCCGCTGTTTACGCTGCTGATGCAGAAGCAAGGCATGTCGCCGGCGCTGATCGGCTTGTCGGCAGCGATGATGCCGCTTGGTCTGATCCTTTCGGCCTCGTTCGTGCCGGCAGCCGTTCGGCTGGTCGGCGCGCGCAACCTGGCTGTGGGTTGCTCATTGATTGGGGCGCTGTGCTTCCTCGGCATCGGCTACCTGCAGGACTGGGTGGGCTGGTTCGTCATCCGCTTCATCATCGGTATCGTCATCAACCCGCTCTATATACTGGGCGAAGTATGGGCGCTGTCGCTGGCGCCGCCGTCGCGCCGCGGCAGGGTGATGGGGGCATTCAACACCGTGCTGGGCGCTGGCTATGCTGCGGGGCCTTTGGTCCTGACCGCGGTAGGGATATCGGGCTGGGTTCCTTTCCTGGTCGGCATGGCCGGCTTCATCCTGTGCGCCGCGATCCTTCGTGCTGTTTCCTCAAGCCTCGCCGGCTTCGAGGATGACGGCCAATTGCCCGGCGGCTTTTTCGGTTTCGCCAGGCTGGCGCCGGCGCTGTTGTTTGCCGTGCTGGTTTCGGCGGCGGTCCAGCAGGGCACCTACGCTTTGATGCCGGTCTTCGGTGCTGCCTATGGCTTGCCCGAAAGGACGCTGGCGGCCCTGGTGATGGCACTGTCGCTGGGAAACATCTTCCTGCAAATCCCGCTCGGCCTGCTGGCCGAGCGTTTCGGCGGGCGGGCGATGATCATCTTCTGTGCGTTGGCGACAACGACCTGCGCGGTTTTGCTGCCGTTGCTGATCACGACGCCGGCGATCTGGCTCGTCCTTCTCGTCATGGGCGCGGTCGGCTATGGCGTCTACACCATGGCGCTGGTGGAGCTCGGCAGCCGCTTCAGGGGAACCGTGCTGGTTGCCGGCAACGCCGCCTTCGCATTGATGTGGGGCGCCGGCGGCATTGTCGGCCCGCCTGGCGCCGGTGCCTTGATGCAGACCATCGGTCCGCTCGGTCTGCCGGTGGTGATCGCCGGCCTCGACGCGCTGCTGGTGAGCTTCGCGCTCTATCGATCGTTCAAGCGCCAAAACTCCTGACGGCCCAAAACTCCTGACAGGCCAAAAACTCCTGACAGGCCCAAAAACTCCTGACAGGCCTTGTCTGGAGCAAACGGTTTTTCCCAGGACGGGGGTTACCCGCGTCGGACAGAAAAGCTAGTCCTGAACCTGGTTTAGGTGCCAATGGTGAACCTGGCGGAAGCTGACAACGAGAAGATGCAGTGGGCGGCGATCAGCGGCGTGATCGCGACCGTCTCGGTGTTCGCCATCGCGCAAGGCCTGTCCTATCCGCTGCTGAGCTTCATCCTGCAACGCCAGGGCGTTTCGCCGGCCATCATCGGGCTCTCGGCGGCAATGACGCCGATCGGCTTCATTGTCTCGTCGCCGCTGATCCCGGCACTGGCGCGCCGGTTCGGGGCAGGGCGCACCGCGCTTACCTGCGCGGCGCTTTCGGCTATTGTGCTTGCGCTGATCGGCTGGACGCAGAATGTCTATCTGTGGTTTCCGCTGCGCTTCCTGATCGGGGTGGTGACCAATCCGCTCTATGTCTTGAGCGAAATCTGGGTCATTGCACTGGCGCCGCCATCGCGCCGCGGTCGCGTCATGGGTGTCTATTCAACCATCATCTCGGCCGGCTTCGCTGCCGGGCCGCTCTGCCTGCTCGCTGTCGGCACCGTGGGATGGCCGCCATTCCTGGTGGGGATCGCCGCCTTCATCTTTTGCGGCGCCTGCCTGGCGCTGGTGCTGCCGCGACTGCCGAAGGTCGACGAAGCCGGGCACAGGGTTTCGGTCATGGGCTTCATGCCCCTGGCATGGCTACTGCTGTCGGCGGTGGTCGTTGCCGCCGGTTTCGAACAGGGCGTGCTGGCGCTGCTGCCGGTCTACGGCACGCACTATGGCATCGCGGAAGCGCGCATGTCGGCGCTGCTGTCGGTGATGATCGCAGGCAACATCGCCATGCAGGTGCCGCTCGGCTTGCTGGCGGAACGGCTGACGGCGCGGCTGGTGCGATTCGTCTGCGTCGTGGTGACTGTGCTGGGCTGCGTGCTGCTGCCGCTGCTGATCGAGACGCCGTTGATCTGGCCTTGCGTCTTTATCTGGGGCGCGGTCTCCTATGGCATCTACACCATGTCGATCCTCGAGCTCGGCGAGCGCTTTACCGGCTCGGCGCTGGTCGCCGGCAATGCCGCCTTCTCCCTGATGTGGGGCATCGGCGGCATCGTGGTGCCGCCGCTGGCGGGTGGCGTCATGGATGTGATCGGCGCCTCCGGCCTGCCGATCACGCTGGGCACGATTTGTCTGGCACTGGCTGTGGCCACGGTCCTGCGTCGGCGGATGGTTTGAGGTCGCATTCCCACCCATGACCGAACGTCACCATCTTGAATAAAACCGCTTGGAACGCGATGTAGGCAGGGCTGCCCGCCACTAGCCTGGAGACCGTGCGTGACCCAATCGACGACAAAACGCCAGACGGATGCCACCGTGGAGGACAAGTTCCTCTGGCTGGAGGACCGGACCAGCAAGGAATCGCTCGACTGGGTGCATCGCCAGAACGAGATCACCGTGGCCGAACTACAGGGCGATCCGTCCTACCAGGCGGCCTTCGAGACGGCGCTCGACCTGATGACGGCCGAGGACAACATTGCGGCCGGTGCCGCGCTCAACGGCCAAGTCTATAATTTCTGGCAAGACAAGACCAATGTGCTCGGCCTCTGGCGCCGCACGACGGTTGCTTCCTACAAGACCGAGAAGCCTGTGTGGGAGACGATCATCGACTTCGACGTGCTGTCGGCCAAGGAGGGGGTGAAGTGGGTGTTCAGCGGCGCCAGCCGCCTTTACCCCGATTTCAACCTTTGCCTGGTGGCGATGTCGCCGGATGGCGGCGATGCCAGCGAGATGCGCGAATTCGACATCGAGACCAAATCATTCATCGAGGGCGGCTTCCGCGCTCCCGCCTCGAAATCCGGCTTTTCCTGGCTGGACAGGGACACGGTCATTGTCTCGGCTGCCTTCAATGAAGACGACAAGACCGAGTCCGGTTATCCGCGCGTCGTCAAGCTGTGGAAGCGCGGCACCCGGTTGGAGGAGGCGACGCCGATCTTCGAGGCCGAGAAGCAGGATCTCGCGGCCGGCGCGGGGGTCGAACATGATGGCGACAGGCAGTATTTGTTTCTGGCCCGCACGATCGCCTTCTTCTCCTCGCACAGTTTTCTGCGCCTGCCGTCGGGCGAAAACCGGCGCATCCCGCTGCCGGACGATGTCACCGACACCGCGCTGTTCAAGGGCCGGTTCGTGTTCGGGGTGCGCAGCCCATGGACGGCGCCGGGCGGCACTGAGTGCTTGCCGGACGGCCTCTATTCCTTCGATTTCGAACACTGGATGGACACCGGCGACCTGGGCCCTGTTGAAACCATGCTCGCGCCAGCGCACCGTGTTTCGGTCGCCGGCATTGCCCGCACTCAGGACCGGCTGTTCATCAATCTGATGGACAATGTGCGCGGCAAGGTCGTTGTCGCTGAGCGCAGCGGCGACCGCTGGTCGCTGAAGCCGGTGGCGCTGCCCGAGAACGGCAATGTCGGCATCGCGCATGCTGAGCATTTCGGTTCCAGCGTCTCCTTCTCCTTCACCGATTTCCTGACGCCGAGTTCGATCATCTGGTCGGATGATAACGGGGCGACGCTGGCCACCGTGAAATCGCAGCCGGCTCGGTTCGACGCCGCGCCGCTGGTCTCCGAACAGTTCGAGGCGCGCTCGAAGGACGGCACAATGGTCCCGTATTTCGTCGTCAGGCGGCGCGACCAGAAGGGTCCGGTGCCGACGCTGCTCTACGGCTATGGCGGCTTCGAAATACCGCTGCTGCCCGGCTATGCCGGCGTGCGCGGCAGGCTGTGGCTGGAAAAGGGCAACGCCTATGTGCAGGCCTGCATCCGCGGTGGCGGCGAGTTCGGGCCGGCCTGGCATCAGGCCGCGCTGAAGGGCAATCGCCAGACTGCCTTCGACGATTTCGCCGCGGTGGCTGAGGACGTCGTCAGGCGCGGCATAGCCACGGCTGCTTCCCTCGGCATCCAGGGCGGCTCGAATGGCGGCCTGCTTACCGGCGTTTCCCTGACGCAGCATCCCGAACTGTTCGGCGCCGTCATCATCGAGGTGCCGCTGCTCGACATGCTGCGCTACACCGAACTGCCGCCAGGCGCCTCGTGGATCGGCGAATATGGCGATCCGGCAAAACCGGAAGAGGCCAAGTGGCTCGCCGCCTATTCGCCGTACCATCATGTCTCGGCCGATGCCGACTATCCCCCGGTGCTGCTCACGACATCGACCGCCGACGACCGCGTCCATCCCGGCCATGCCCGCAAGATGGCCGCGAAGCTGCAGGAAGCAGGTCACGGCAAGACGTTGTTCTTCGAGGAGACGGAAGGCGGCCATGGCGGGCGCGGCGACCGCCGGCCGCAAGCGGCGCAAACCGCCATGAAATACGTGTTCCTGCAAAGGGTATTGAGCGGCACCGCTTGAATTCCGGGCCTCGGGCGGCATAGACTGCCGCCATGGTCTACATGAGCACATCCGGCGCCTTCGGGGTCGCGGTGACACCGTCGCCGCGCACGCTGCGCGCCGAACTGCTCAGGCTGTGCGCCCGCATCGGCTATTCGCCGCCCGCCGTCCTCTGACGAAGTCGCCCCGGCAGCTTGCCGGTTTGATTCCAGAGGAAAGAGCAAACCCATGACTTACCAGAACTATTCGCTGAAGCAGCTTCAGCAGATTGACGCCGCGCATCATCTGCATCCCTTCACCGACCACAAGGAATTGCGCGAGACCGGCTCGCGCATCATCACCCACGCCAACGGCCCGTTCATCTACGATGCCGACGGCACCGAAATACTCGACGGCATGGCCGGGCTGTGGTGCGTCAATGTCGGCTATGGCCGCGACGAGCTGGCCGACGCTGCTTACGCGCAGATGAAGGAATTGCCCTACTATAATTCCTTCTTCAAATGCTCGACGCCGACGCCCGTGCTGCTGTCGAAGAAGCTGGCCGAGCTGGCGCCCAAGGGCATCGCCCAGGTGTTTTACGGCTCCTCCGGCTCGGAGGCCAACGACACGGCGCTGCGGCTCGTGCGCCACTATTGGGTGCTGGAAGGCAAGCCGGAGAAGAACCGCATCATCTCGCGCAAGTCGGCCTATCACGGCTCGACCGTCGCCGGCACGTCGCTGGGCGGCATGGATTTGATGCACAAGCAGCTAGGCGGGGCGGTGCCCAACATCGTCCATGTCATGATGCCCTATGCTTATGAGTTGGCGCTGCCTGGCGAAAGCGACCATGATTTCGGCCTGCGCGCGGCCAAGGCCGTCGAGGACGCTATCCTCGAAGCCGGTGCCGACAAGGTGGCGGCCTTCATCGGCGAGCCGGTGATGGGCGCGGGCGGGGTGAAAATACCGCCGATGAGCTATTGGCCGGAAGTGCAGCGCATCTGCCGCAAATACGATGTGCTTTTGATGCTGGACGAGGTCATCACCGGCTATGGCCGCACCGGCGAATGGTTTGCGGCGCAGACCTTCGGCGTCGAGGCCGACACCATCACCACGGCCAAGGCACTGACCTCGGGCTATCAGCCGCTGTCGGCGCTGCTGGTCGGCGACCGTATCGCGGCGACGCTGGTCGAAAAGGGCGGCGAATTCTACCACGGCTATACCTATTCGGGTCACCCGGTGGCCTGCGCGGTGGCGCTGAAGAATCTCGAGATCATGGAGCGAGAAGGCCTAGTCGACAGGGTCAGGATCGACACTGGACCTTACTTCGCCCAGGCGCTGCAGGAGCGCATTGCCGGCCACGAACTGGTCGGCGAGGTGCGATCGATCGGGCTGATGGGCGCGGTCGAGATCGTCAAGGACAAGGCGACCAAGGAGCGCTTCCTGCCGGCGGGCAGTGCCGCCGTCACCGTCCGCGACCACGCCATCGCGAAAAGCCTGATGCTGCGCGCCACCGGCGACACGATGATCCTGTCGCCGCCGCTGATCTGGACCCGCGCGACGATCGACATGGCTTGCGATCGCATCGCCAAAGCGCTGGATCTGGCGCAAGCGGATTTGCGCAAGAAGTAGATGGAACGACAGCCGGACGCCTTGCAATCAGGGCGCCCGGACTGTGCGCCTGCTTATCGTCAGGGGCGAAGGGGTCAGCGCACCGATCGTGCTGGTCAATGAAGACCATCAGGCAATTCCGAACGCTGCAATCGGAATATAATTCAGACCGAACAGTATAGGACTGCAAAACGCAAAAACCGCGCTCCATCGGAACGCGGCTTTGCCAGATACGCATGGCATTTCGCCAACAATACACTTGCGAAACTTACGGGCTCCGGTACGCGAGACCTGATCCGGAGCGCCGGGCGGATGCGATATGTCCGCCTCGCCATCCGTTATATAGGCACATCGTTACCGCCGGGTTATCGAGAGCTTAAGCAAATCTAAATTTGCAATTTTTCCGCGCAACAAAGAATCGAGAAAAGCGCTGCCAGATTCGAAACTTATAGAGAACTGCCGCGAAGGAAATTTATGATGCCGGAAAAATCCGATCCGCCATTTCCCTGGGCGTTGAACAGCGCATAAAGCTGGGCCGCTTCGGCCCCCATTGGCGTCACCGCGCCGGCGCTTTGGGCCGCCTCCTGCGCCAGTTTCAGGTCCTTCAGCATGAGTGCCGCGGCAAAGCCCGGTTTGTAGTCGCGGTTGGCGGGTGAGGCCGGCACGGGACCTGGCACCGGGCAATAGGTGGTCAGCGACCAGCACTGGCCCGACGAGGTCGAGGCAACGTCGAACAGGGCCTGATGCGAGAGGCCGAGCTTTTCGGCCAGCACGAAGGCCTCTGCGACGCCGATCATCGAAATGCCGAGCATCATGTTGTTGCAGATTTTGGCTGCCTGACCGGCGCCGTCGTCGCCGCAATGGACGATGCGGCCTGCCATCGGCTTCAGGACCGGTTCGGCCTTGGCGAAGGCATCCTTGGCGCCGCCGGCCATGAAGGTCAGTGTTCCCGCAGCAGCACCGCCGGTGCCGCCGGAGACGGGGGCGTCGATGGAATGCAGCCCGTGCTCCCTTGCTACGGCATGCGCCTTGCGGGCCGACTCGACATCGATGGTCGAGGAATCAATGAACAGGGCGCCTGGTTTGGCCTTGGGTGCGATGTCCTCGTAGACCGAGAGCACGTGCTTGCCGGCGGGAAGCATGGTGATCACGACATCGGCGTCTTTCACCGCCGCCACGGCATTCGCCATGACCGTCACGCCATGTTCCCTGGCGACGGCGAGGTTCTCCGGCATGAGGTCGAAACCGTTCACGGCATGCCCCGCCTTGACGAGATTGGCAGCCATGGGGTTGCCCATATTCCCCAAGCCGATGAAGGCGACAGTGGTCATAGCGGTGCTCCATGATGAGTAGGCAGTAGGCAGTAGGCAGTAGGCAGGTAGGCAGTAGGCAGTAGGCAGTAGGCAGTAGGCAGTAGGCAGTAGGCAGTAGGCAGTAGGCAGTAGGGCGACCTATTCGGGTGCGAGTTTGAGAATAAGTTGGCGAAGCATTTTCCGATGGCCTCGGCCGCCAGAAGCAGGTGCTCAGCTTGCCCATGCGTGGCAACGCCAATGCGTTGAGCGACTTGGAGGTGTGTCTCGAACTCCTTAAGCGAGCCTTGGGCTATCCTGAGAAATTGCTGATAGGAGCCTCGGTTGTCTCGGCCATAGCCTTCCGCGATGTTTGCAGGGATAGAGGTTGCTGAACGGCGGATTTGGCTGGTCAGCCCATATAATTCCTCTTTGGGCCATGTCTTGGTCAATGAGTAGGTGCTGACAGCCAGATCCATCGCCTGCTGCCATACGATAAGATCCTTGTACGAGTTGATCTTGCCGGTCATCCTTTGCCTACTGCCTACTGCCTACTGCCTACTGCCTACTGCATACTGCCTACTGCCGTCCGATCAACGCCCGCGCGATGATGACGCGCATGATCTCGTTGGTGCCTTCGAGGATCTGGTGGACGCGCAGGTCGCGCACCAGTTTTTCGATACCGTAATCATGAAGATAGCCATAACCGCCATGCAGCTGCAGCGCCTCGTTCGCGACGTTGAAGCCGATGTCGGTGACGAAGCGCTTGGCCATGGCCGACCATTTGCCGGCATCCGGCCCCTTGCGGTCGAGTTTCGAGGCGGCGGCGTAGAGAAAGATCCGCGCTGCCTGCAATTCGGTCTCCATGTCGGCCAACCTGAACTGCAGCGCCTGGAACTGGTTGATCTTCGAGCCGAAAGCCTTGCGCTCGGCGGTATAGGACAGCGCCTTGTCGAGTGCAGATTGCGCGCCGCCGAGCGAACAGGCGGCGATGTTGAGGCGGCCGCCATCGAGCCCGGCCATTGCGATGCCGAAACCGGCGCCTTCGCCCGACAGCAGATTCTCTGCAGGCACCTTGCAGTCCTCGAAGATAACTTGGCGGGTCGACTGCATGTGCCAGCCCATCTTGTGCTCGTTGGCGCCGAAGGACAGGCCGGGCGCATCCTTTGATACAACGAAGGTGGAAATGCCTTTCGGCCCGTCGGCGCCGGTGCGCGCCATGACGACATAGAGGTCGCTGTCGCCGGCCCCGGAGATGAACTGCTTGGCGCCGTTAAGCACATAGTCGTCGCCGCTCTTCACCGCGCGCGTCTTCAGCGCCGCGGCATCCGAGCCTGAGCCCGGCTCGGTCAGGCAGTAGCTCGCCAGCCATTCCATCGAGGTCAGCTTCGGCAGGAAGCGTTGGCGCTGCTCGTCGTCGCCGAAGCGGTCGATCATCGACGCCGCCATATTGTGGATCGAGATGAAGGAGGAAAACGCCGGATCGGCGTGCGACAGTGCCTCGAAGATCAGCACAGCGTCGAGCCGGCCGAGCGCCGAGCCGCCGACATCGTCCCTGACATAGATGCCGCCAAGGCCAAGCGGGCCGGTCTCGCGGATTACATCGGCGGGAAAGTGTCTTGCCCGGTCCCAGTCGAGCGCATTGGGCGCAACGCGATCGGCGGCGAAGGCCTGTGCCATCTCCTGGATGGCGCGCTGTTCCTCGTTGAGCTCGAACTGGCTGGTGCTCGCATCGACCGCGGCGTCCATGGCGTGCTCCCTGTGTTCCCCATTGGGGGTTGGCTTGCTGGCCTGTTGTTTTTGGCTTTGCGCGCCGCCCAATCTAGACCAATGATGCCGCCGCGCAACCCGGCTCGCCGCGCAGCCGCTGTGCATGAATGGATCAACGGAGCATTGCGTGCCGACACATTTCGACGAATTGCTCGACCGCTTCCATGACTATCTCCGAGGCGTGGACAACGCGCTGGTGCGGGACGCCGTGACCCGGATCGGCTGGAATATGACGGCGCGCGTGCTCGAAGCGCATCCGCTGCCGTGCCTCGGTCTGCTCGACCGCATTGTCGAACTGGCGCCGCCGGACCCGCAGCCTGTGGTGCAACTGCTGGCGGAGCTTCGTGACGATCTGTGCTGGGGGCAGACCTACAACGCGAGCGATTTTGGTGAAGCGTTCTTGCAGAAATACGGCTGGCTGGAGGTGTTTGGCACGCGCGGCCATTTCGCCAATGAAGAGGTCGCGGCCGGATTGCTGATCCTGGGGCCTGGCATCACCTATCCCGACCATCATCACATTGCCGAGGAGATCTACATTCCGCTGACCGGCGGCACCGAATGGCGCATGGGCGAGGGCGGCTTTCATGTTCGCCAGGCGGGCGAAATTATCCATCACGCCTCCAATGTCAGCCATGCCATGCGCACCGGCAGCGAGCCGCTGCTGGCGCTTTACATCTGGCGCGGCGGGCCGCTGTCGCAGAAATCGACCGTTTCCGGCGCGCAGGGCAGGGGCTGAGCATGGCCAAGGCGATCATGCTGCAAGGCACGGGCTCGGATGTCGGCAAGACCGTGTTGGTGGCGGGTCTCTGCCGCGCGGCCAGGAATCGCGGGCTGAAAGTCAGGCCGTTCAAGCCGCAGAACATGTCGAACAATGCCGCCGTCGCCGACATTCCCGGCGACAACCGCGCCGGCGGCGGCGAGATTGGCCGTGGGCAATGGCTGCAAGCGCTGGCGTGTGGTGTTCAGCCGACCGTGCATATGAATCCGGTGCTGCTCAAACCCCAGAGCGACATCGGTTCGCAGGTGATCGTGCAAGGCAAGGTGTTCGGCGAGGCGCGAGCGCGCGACTACCAGACAATGAAAGCGGGGCTGATGGACGCCGTGCTGGAGTCCTGGACGAAGGTCGGTGAGGGCGCCGATCTGGTCATCGTCGAGGGCGCCGGATCGCCGGCCGAAATCAACCTGCGCAGCCGCGACATCGCCAATATGGGCTTTGCCACGCGCGCCGACGTGCCGGTCATCTTGGTCGGCGACATCGACCGCGGTGGCGTCATCGCTTCGGTCGCCGGCACGCATCTGATCCTGCCGGAGGAAGACAGGCGCATGATCGTCGGCTACCTCATCAACAAGTTCCGCGGCGATGTCTCGCTGTTCGACGACGGCATCCGGTCGATCGAAAGCTTCACCGGCTGGCGCTGCTTTGGCGTCGTGCCGTGGCTGAAGGCGGCGGCGCGATTGCCGTCCGAGGATTCGGTCGTGCTCGAACGCGTGACGTCGGGCGAGAAGCGGGCGTTGAAGGTCGCGGTGCCGATGCTGTCGCGCATCGCCAATTTCGACGACCTCGACCCGCTCAAGGCCGAGCCGCAGGTCGAAGTGGTGTTCGTGCCGCCGGGGCAGCGCTTGCCGGAGGATGCCGGCCTGGTGGTCATTCCCGGTTCCAAATCGACGATCGGCGATCTCATGAAGTTCCGCGAGAATGGCTGGGATCGCGATCTCCTCGCCCACCGCAAACGCGGCGGCCATATCGTCGGCATTTGCGGCGGTTTCCAGATGCTCGGCCGCCTGGTGCGCGATCCCGATGGCATCGAGGGCAGCGTCACCGAGGCGGAAGGTCTTGGTCTGCTCGACATCGAGACGGTGATGGAACCGGAAAAGACGGTGCGCAATGTCAGCGCGCGCTCGGTGCCGTTCGGCCTGGCGCTCGAGGGCTACGAAATCCATCTCGGCCGCACTACCGGGCCGGACATGGCGCGGCCGTCGGCTGTGATCAACGGCATCGACGACGGTGCCATTTCCGCCGATGGCAAGGTTTTTGGCAGCTATCTGCACGGCCTGTTTTCCGCCGACGCTTTCCGGGCGAGATTCCTGGAAAGCCTCGGCGTGAAAGGCGGCGGCGTCGACTATCGGGCGGAGGTGGAAAACGCTCTGGACGAGATCGCAGCCGAACTGGAGCGCCATCTCGATTGCGATGCGATTTTTGGGTTAGCGAGGTAGGGCCGTCCACCGTTTCGTCATCCTCGGGTCTGCGCGTCCGCTTTGCTTCATGGTCAACCTCCGCGCGGAAGAGCCTAACAGACCATGCATCCAAAGCAAAAGCGCCCGGCTTTTGACCGGGCGCTTCGAATTGCAGAGGTCGCGGGTGCCTAGGCGCCGCGCATCAGGCAGGCGGCGGCAAGCACGATGTATGCGATGAGGACAATCCACACCGCAGCCAGAGGAATGAACGCAAGAACGCCAAGCGCGGCGAGCACGCCGATGATGGCGATGACAAGGGATATGATGAAAACAAGCTGAGTGGGTGCACTAAGATTCATGTGTGGTCCCTCCAACATGATTCGTACAACGGCACTCTATCAGGCGTGAGGCTTATACACCAATCAGCTGGCGCAATGGGTTTGCCGGGTCGGCCAGCAGCTTCACCGCCAGCGCCAGGCAGATGATCACCAGCAGCGGCTTGATCAGCCGGGCGCCGATGCGGATGGCAAGGCTGGCGCCGAGCCGGGCGCCGAGGAACTGGGCGACGCCCATCATCAGCCCGATCTTCCAGTAGACGACGCCGGCGACGGCAAAGACGATGAAGCCGCCAATGTTGGAGGCGAAATTGAGCAGCTTGGTGTGTGCCGTGGCCTTGAGCACGCCGAAGCCGGCGAGGCTGACGAAGGCCAGCATGTAGAAGGAGCCGGCTCCCGGCCCGAACAGCCCGTCATAGAAGCCGACCAAAGGGGCGATGACCAGCCCGAACAGGAAGGGCGACAGGCGCTCGGCGCGGTCGACATCGTTCATGTTGGGTTTCACGGCGAAGTAGATCGCGATGGCGATTAAAAGCAGCGGCAGCAGCGCCCGCAGGAGATCACCCGGCACGAATGCCGCCAGCAAGGCGCCGACGGCACTGCCGGCAAGGGCCAGAAGCGCCGATGGCAGCTGTCGGCGCAGATCGACATGGCCATTCATGGCGTAGTGGATGGTCGCCGAAGCGGTGCCGAAAATGCCCTGCAGCTTGTTGGTTCCAAGTGCTGCGACCGGCGGGAAGCCGGCAAGCAGCAGGGCCGGGATGGTGATCAGCCCGCCGCCGCCGGCTATCGAATCGACAAAGCCGGCTGCAAAGGCGGCGAAGGCAAGCATGATGACGGTCTGGGTAGCGAGGTCGAGCATCGGGATTTTCTGAACATTCCGGCGGGAAAGGTGGTGCCGCGCCTTCTCATGGCCATCCGGTTTGCGCAAGGCCGATTCCGCGCTACGTCCATCCAAGCGCGTTGCGCTTGGATTTCCTGTGGTGCATGTCATTATCTCAGTACCGCTGCGCAGTTTTGGGTCATGTGCGCTGGGCGGGCTCGGGAAAGGGACACTGTTGGCGATGGCATTGCTCGACCAGATACGCTCGATCTTCGATGGTGACCCCGGCGTGCGCAAGGTTGCCGACGACCCCGTGCTGTCGGCGGAACTCTTGATGCTGTTTCGCATGATCCTGGCCGACGGCTCGGTTTCGGAGAGCGAAATGGTCGCCTTCCGGCGTATCTGCAAGGACGCCTTCGGCATCCCGGAAACCAGCATCGACGCGGTCATCGAATATCTCAATGATTTCGGCTACGAGACCAACGGTTCGCAAGCCATTGCGCTCTTCCGCGATCTCGATGTCGAACGGCGCAAGTTGCTGGCGCTCCACATGGCGGAGATCGCCAAAGCCGATTCCAAGCTGGCCGAGAGCGAAGTGCGGCTGCTGCGCCGCACGCTCGATTTGCTCGACATCAGCCCGGTCGATGTGGTGAAGCCGGAGGAGTGAGGCAGACCAGGGGCAACGGCCGCCCAGCCGGGTCCCCGCTGCTTCGCAGCGTCCCAGCGTTTGTGACCTTTCATCGTGCCGCTGGCACGATGAATTCGCTGCGCGAACCGGTCACTTACCCCTGTTCCTGCATACGGTGAGCGATCGCCCGATGCAGATCGGGCGCAGCCGCGACCAGCGCCCTGGCCGCCTCCGACTGCGGATGATCGAGCACGTCACCGGTCTTGCCGCGCTCGACGATCCTGCCGTCATGCATGACCAGCACCTCATCGGTGATGGCGCGGGCGACGGTCAAATCGTGGGTGATGAAGAGATAGCCGATGCCGAGCTTCTGGTTGAGCTCTGCGAACAGATCGAGGATCTGGGCGCGGATCGAGACGTCGAGCGCCGAGACCGGCTCGTCGGCGACGACCAGCTTCGGCCTGGTGATGATGGCGCGGGCGATCGACAGGCGCTGGCGCTGGCCGCCGGAAAACTCATGCGGATATTTGTCCATGTCGCTGGTGCCGAGGCCGACCTCGTGCAGCGCATGCGCCACCATCTCGCGCCGCTCAGCCGGTGTCGGCTTCGTCTCCAGTACATGCAGCGGCTCGGCGACCAGTTTTACGACCTTCTGGCGCGGGTCGAAAGAGCCGTAGGGATCCTGGAACACGACCTGCATGTCGCGCCGCGCGGCTTTGAGCTCCGCCTCGCTTTTGCCGGTTATGGTCTCGCCGCGAAAGCGGATCGTTCCCGATGTCGATTTGTCGAGCGCCAGGATCATGCGGGCAAGCGTTGACTTGCCGCAGCCGGAGCGGCCGACCAGCGCCACCGATTGGCCCGGCGCCAGCGACAAGGACACGTCGTCGACGGCGCGGATCGGAGCCGCTGACTTGAACAGGGAGGTGCGCCGGCCCGGATAGTCCCGTGTCACGCCTTCGACCTCAAGCAGCGGTTTGCCCTGGCCGGCGGCGTGAACCTTGGCGCGCGCGGGCACGTGCATGGAGGCCAGCGCCAGCTGGCGCGTGTAGGGATGCAGCTGTTCCGACAGCGTGCGTGCGGTGTCGCCGGCTTCCATCACCTCGCCATGGCGCAGAATGGTGATGCGGTCGGCCATTTCGGTGACGACCGCGAGATCGTGCGAGATCAACAGCAGGCCCATTCGGTTTTCGCTGACAAGGCCGCGCAAGAGGTCGAGGATCTGCGCCTGCAGCACCACGTCGAGCGCCGTGGTCGGCTCGTCGGCGATGAGCAGCTTGGGTTTCAGTGCGCAGGCAATGGCGATGACGACGCGCTGGCGCTGGCCGCCCGACAGTTCGTGCGGATAGCGCGACAGCGGGAATTTGGCCTCGGGCAGGCCGACGCGGTCGAGCATTTTGCGCGCCCGGTCTTCGGCTTCCGCGCGGCTTGCCCTGGTGTGCCAGCGTATGCCTTCAGCGACCTGCTCGCCGATGGTCTTGACCGGGTTCAGCGCCGTCATGGGCTCCTGGAACACCATGCCGATGTCATCGCCGCGCAACGCGCACATCTGGTCCTCTTTGGCCGCGAGGATGTCGATGCCGTCGAAGGTCACGCAGCCGGTGGCGCGCGCAGCATGCGGCAGAAGCTGCATGATGGTCAGCGCCGTCATCGATTTGCCCGAGCCGGATTCGCCGACCAGGCCCATCACCTCGCCGGGCGCGACGGAGAGGTCGACCCCTTTGAGGATCGACGTGCCGCCGATCGCCAGCGACAGGTTCTCGATCTGCAGCAGGCTCATCGCTGTCGCCGCGATTTCGGGTCGAGTATGTCGGCGATGCCATCGCCGAGCAGATTGAGCCCAAGCACGGTGACGACAATGGCCATGCCGGGGAAGATGGCCATCCACGGCGCCACCACCATGCGCGTCTGGGCGTCGAACAGCATGCGGCCCCAGCTCGGCATTGGCGGCTGGGCGCCGAGGCCGACATAGGAGAGACCGGCTTCGGCCAAAATGCCGAGCGCGAACTGGATGGTGCCTTGCACCAGAAGCAGCGTGGCGATGTTGGGCAGCACGTGCTCGATTGTAATCTGCGTCTTGCTCTTGCCGGCGGCGCGCGCGGCGAGAATGAACTCGCGTGGCCAGATCGCCAGCGCGCCGGCGCGGGCGACGCGCGCAAACACCGGGATGTTGAAGATGCCTATGGCGATGATGGCGTTGATGGCGCCCGGTCCGAAGATGGCGGTGATCATGATCGCCGACAAAAGCGCCGGGAAGGCGAAGACAAGGTCGTTCAGCCGCATCAGTGCCTCGTCGACGAACCCGCCGCGCGCCGCGGCGAAGGCGCCGAGCGGCACGCCGACGCCCATGCCGATGCCGACCGCGACCAGCGCCACGGCGATCGAGTTGCGGGCGCCGACCATGATCATCGACAGGATGTCGCGGCCGAAATGATCGGTGCCGAACCAGTGCGCCGCAGAGGGCGCGAGCGTCTTGTCCGAGATCACCAGTTTGGTCACGTCGTAGGGCGTCCAGACGTAGGAGATGACCGCTATTGCAGCCACCAGCACCGTGATGGCGCAGCCGATGAGGAAGGAGCGGTTGCGGAAGGCCTTGGCCAGAATGCTGCCCAACGTCTCCTGCGGGATGTCGATGTGCAGCGTCATTGCCGGCCTCGAAGGCGCGGATCGACGATGGCGTAGGAGACGTCGACGACGAGGTTGACGGCAATGACGGCGACGACCAGCAGCATGACGATGCTTTCCACCACGATCAGGTCGCGCTGAGTGATCGCCTGGAACACCAGCCGTCCGAGGCCGGGGAGATAAAAGACGTTCTCGATGATGATGGTGCCGGCGAGCAGGAAGGCGAATTGCAGGCCCAGAATGGTCAGAACCGGGATCATCGCGTTGCGCAGCGCGTGCCGCCACAGCACGGCGCGATAGGGCAGGCCCTTGGCGCGGGCGGTGCGGATATAGTCCTCGTTCAGCACCTCGATCAGCGCCGAGCGGGCAACGCGCGCCAGGATTGCCGCCTGCGGCAGAGCGAGGGCGATGGCCGGCAGCAGCAGCGATTTCAGCGCCGGCCAGGCGCCGGCGCTCCAGCCGGGAAAGCCGCCGGCCGGCACCAGCCGCAACCAGACGGCAAAGAGGTAGATCAGCATCAGCGCGAACCAGAAGTTCGGCACGGCGACGCCGAGTTGGGCGGCGCCCATGGCAATCGTGTCACCGGCCCGCCCGCGCCGGCTGGCGGAATAGAGCCCGACCGGGATGGCAATGTTGGTGGACAGCGCCAGCGCGATCAGCGCCAGCGGCAGGGAAACCGCCATGCGCTCGCGGACAAGGTCGATGACCGGCACTGAATAAGTGTAGGAGCGGCCGAAATCGAGGCTGAGCAGACCGCCGACCCAGTGGAGGTAGCGCAGGAGAAGCGGCGCGTTGAGGCCCATCTGGTTGCGCAGGAGTTCGACCTGCTCGGCGCTGGCGTTGAGGCCAAGCATCAGCCGCGCCGGATCGCCGGGCAGGACTTCGAGCACGGCGAAGACGACCATCGAGGCCAGGATCAAGGTGGCTACGGCAATGGCGAGGCGTTGGAGGAGGTAGGCGGTCATGGTGGAGGGGCGCCCGGTGCGGCTGCGCCCTGAAAGTCGAGTTCCCGCCCACCCCCCTCTGTCCTGCCGGACCCGGACCTTCGCTGTCGCTTCGGGCGTTCGTTGTTCGGAAAGCCAAGCAATTGGCTTTCCGTCCGCTGCGCGGACCACTCCTCACCCCCCGCAAGGGGGGAGATCAGCAGTTTCTGTGTCGTCGACCAGCGTTCAACGTTCGCGATAGGCGAAAGCGGAGATGATAGCCCGATCTCCCCCCTTGCGGGGGAGATGCCCGGCAGGGCAGAGGGGGGTGTGACGGAGCGCAAACGCCGCCCTTTGGCCCGCCGCCTCAATCCGCCCACTTCACCTTGGTCAGGTCATTCGCCTGGATCGGCGCGTTTTCCCACAGGCCCTGCAGCTTGGCGTCCCAGACGCCGACCTTCGGCAGTTCATAGAGGAAGCCGACCACGGCGTCGTCGGCCAGGATCTTCTGTGCTTCGCCGAGCAGCGTGTTGCGCTTGGCGTCGTCGGAGGTGAGGTTCAGCTCGGCGATGATCTTGTCGAAGGCGGGGTTGTCGTAGTTGAAGTAGTAGTCCTTGCGCGAGTAGATATCGATGTCGTTGGGCTCGGTGTGGGAGACGATGGTCAGATCGTAATCCTTCTTGGTGAACACCTGATCCAGCCACTGCGCCCATTCGACCGGAATGATTTCCAGGTCGATGCCGACATCGCGCAGCTGCGAGGCGATGATCTCGCCGCCAAGCCGTGCATAGGAAGGCGGCGGCAGCTTCAGCGTCGCCTTAATGCCGTTTTCGAAGCCGGCTTGCTTCAGCAGCTCCTTGGCCTTGTCGACATTGTGCGGGTACAGGCCGGTGAGGTCGACATAGGCCTTGCTGGCGGGCGACATGTGCGAGCCGATCGGCACGCCGAGGCCGGCCGAGGCGCCGTCGATGATCGCCTTGCGGTCGAGCGCGAAGGCAATTGCCTGCCGCACCTCGAGCTTGTCGAAAGGCGGCTTCTTGTTGTTGATCGCCAGAATGGTCTCGCCCTCAGTCGAGCCGATCACCACCTTGAAGCGCGGATCGTCCTTGACCTGCGCGACGCTGTCGGGATCGAAGAAAGGGAAAGCCTGGATGTCGCCGGAGAGCAGCGCCGGCACGGCGGCGGCGGCGTCGGGAACGATGCGGAACTCGGCCTTGTCGAGGAACACCGGGGCGCCCCAGTAAGTGTCCGATTTCACCAGCGTGATCGACGAGCCCTTGGCCCAGCTCTGGAATTTGAACGGGCCGGTGCCGATGGGCTTTTCCTTGTTGGTGTCGGCGCTCTCGGGCGCCACGATCACCGCGTCGCCCCAGCCCAGATTGTAGAGGAACGACCCCTGCGGGTTCTTCAGCGTCACCTTGACCGTCGTCGGATCGACGACTTCGACCGTATCGATGGAGGCGAACAGGGCTTTTTGCGCGTTGACCGAATTGTCGGCGCGGGCGCGGTCGAGCGAGAATTTCACGTCGCCGGCGTCGAAATCGCTGCCGTCATGGAATTTGACGCCGGTGTGCAGCTTGAAGGTGTAGACCTTGCCGTCATCGGAAATGGCCCAGCTCTCGGCGAGGTCGGGCAGCACTTCGCCATTCGGACCGATGCGGGTCAGGCCCTCGAAGACGTTGGCGTAGAGCACTTCGTCGATCGCCGCGGCAGCACCGGCGGTCGGATCGAGATGTGGCGGCTCGAGCGGAATGCCGATCACCAGGTCGGTGCGTGCGGCAAATGCCTGACTGCCGGCCAGTGCCAGCACTGCGGCGGCAAGAATGGTTTTCCACAATTTCATCGTGCAACTCCCAAATGCTCGAACCCTGGTGCGATAGAAGCGTGATTTCGAGGTGGAGTAAATTGCGTTTCGTGCTCTGCAGCGCCGCGGGGAGGAATGTTTTTTCAGCGAAGTCGATGGTTCAGCCCTCGGCCGTGCCCCTGAGCAGCACATTCAGCCCGATCGCCATCACCTTGGCCGACTCCACCATATCAGAGATACCGACCCATTCGTCGGGCCGGTGGGCGAGGTCCAAAATGCCTGGGCCATAGGCGATGCAATCATAGATGTGGCCGATGCGGGCGATGTGCTTCTGGTCGTAAGTGCCTGGTGAAATGACATAATCCGGCTCGCGGTCGAAGATCGCCATGATGCCTTGCGCCACCGCCTTGACCACCGGCGCGTCGCGCTCGGTCATCAGCGGCAGCACCTCCATCAGGTCGCGAATCTCGTAGTCGAACTTTTTGCGCTCGCGCTTCAGCCGGTCGAGGATATCGGTCACCTCGCTCTTGACCGTGGCAAGGTCCTCCTCGAGCAGGAAGCGGCGGTCGATGGTCAGCCGGCAGGCGTCGGGCACGTTGGGTGAGGGCAGGCCGGGGCGGAAATCCTCGGTCTGGCCGCCATGGATCGAGTTGATGTTCATGGTCGAGCGCTTTGCGCCTTCGGGCACGACAGGCATGCGCGTCACCTTGCGGTCGAGCGCCGGAAACAGTTTGTCCTCGAAGGCCTGCAGCACGGCGCCCATATGGCGCACCGCATTGTCGCCGAGGAACGGCATCGAGCCATGCGCGATCTCGCCCTTGGTCTCGATCTCCGCCCACCAGACGCCGCGATGGCCAAGACAGATGCGGTCCTTGTTCAGCGGCTCGGGGATGATGACGTGGTCGACCTTGGGTTTCGAGAAATAGCCGAGCCTGGCCAAATGGGCGACGCCGCCGAAGCCGCCGGACTCCTCATCGACCGTGCCCGAAATTTCGATGGCGCCGGGAAAGTCGGGGAATACCTCCATGAAGGCTTCCGCCGCGATGATCGAGGCGGCCATGCCCCCTTTCATGTCGCAGGCGCCGCGGCCGTAGACCTTGCCGTCCTTCACCACCCCGGCAAAGGGATCGACGCTCCAGCCTTCGCCGGCTTCGACCACATCGATGTGCGAGTTGAAATGGACACAGGCTCCAGGCGAGCGGCCGTCGAAGCGGGCGACGACATTGACGCGGGGATAGCGGTCGGTGTCGCCGGGCGTGCCTTCGGCGCGGATGAATTCGGTTTCGAAGCCAAGCCTGCCTAGGCGCGCACCGATATATTCGGCGCAGGGGCGATAGGCTTCGCCAGGCGGGTTGATGGTCGGGAAGCGGATCAGGTCGGCGGTCAGTGCGACCAGGTCATCAACACGGGCGTCTATCGCTTTGAAGAGTCGTTTGTTCATTCCCGGATTTGAGCAGGCAAGGGGGTGGTTTTGCAAGCATCGCGCCACTGGCGCCGAAACTTCGTGTCGCAGCGGCAACTATGGCGGAAAATCGTTCAAATTCGCTGCTTTAGATTGGCGAATTTATCAAGGAGTGTGTGTTAGATCACTCACCTGTCGTTAAAAAGATGAAAAACCGCGTGATGACAGGGCAGGCAAGGGGCATCAAAGGGGTTTGATCTCATGACTAAAATCGTTCTCATGGCAGCTGCTTTTGCGGCGATGCTGTTCGGCACGTCCATCGAAAGCAGGGCTGCCTCGCTGGTGGCCAGCATCGACGTCTCGTCGCAGACCATGACCGTCAGCCAATACGGCCAGGTGCTTTATCGCTGGAGCGTGTCGACCGCCCGCAGTGGCTATTTCACGCCGCGCGGCACCTATCGGCCGCAACGCACGGCGCGGATGTGGTATTCGAAGAAATACCACATGTCGCCAATGCCTTACTCGGTGTTCTTCCATGGCGGCTACGCCATCCACGGCACCGGCGCGGTCAGGCAGCTAGGGCGTCCGGCATCGCATGGCTGCGTGCGGCTGCACACCGCCAATGCCGCGATGTTCTATGCGATGGTGCGCGAAGTCGGCTTCGGCAATACGCGGATCGTTGTGACGAACTGAGGCTTTCGACGACTTAAGATTGACGCTGCCCCTGGCCGGTGGCGTTGGCCTGTCCGCGCCGGCGGCGACGCCGGCCTGAGATTTCCCACCTTTTGTGGAACCACATCCACTGTCCCGGATCTTCGCGCACCCAGCGCTCGACCACGTCGGCGAGCAGTTGGGTGGTGGCCGCGACATCGACGCTGCCGCTTTCATTGCGCGGCAAGGTCAGCTTGTCCTCGATCTCGAGGCGGAAGCGGTTGCCTGGCAGCCGCACACATCGCGCCGGATAGACGTCGCAATCATAGTGACGGGCGAGCATGCCCAGAACCGGATTGCTCTGGCATGGGCGATTAAAGAAGATCGTCTCCAGTCCGCTGGAGAATTTCTGGTCGACCAAAACGCCGATATTGCCGCCTTTCTCCAGAATCGACGCCAACGCGAAGGAGGCGCCGGTCGAAGACGGCAGCAAGGCGCCCATGCTCGAACGCCGCGTCGAATGGATATAATCGGCGAGGTAAGGATTGTTCGGCGGACGAAACAGCGCCGTGATCTTCATGCCGAACGTCGCGGCAGCCACCGGCAGCAATTCAAAATTGCCGAGATGGCCGGTGAACAGGATATGCGGTTTGTCCTCGCCAGCTATCTGATGGAAATGGTCGGCGCCACCGACTTCGACGCGGCCGGGCGTCGCTGCGTTCGGATCATAGTCGAAGAGCGCGTCAAGAAAGATGTATTCGGCGGCGAGCCGGGCCATGTTGCCCCACATGTCGGAGGCGATGGCCTCGATCTCGACGTCGCTCTTTTCGGGATAGGCAAGGCGCAGATTGTCGATGGCGACGCGGTGGCGCCCGACACGGGGGCCGATGCGGCGGGCCGCGCGGTCGGCGAAATTGAGCGCCTTGTCGGCGGGCAAGAGGCGCAGCAGCGAGATGATCGTCATCGCCGCGCGCGCCACCAGCCAGTGCTCCATCTGGCGCAGTTTTCGGCCATAGCGGAACATGAAGTCCCGGCGGGCTTTCTTGAACACCGAGCCGGCCATTGTCCTAGGAAACGCGCAGGATGATCTTGCCGAACACGTCGCGGCCTTCCATGCGCTTCAGCGCGGCGTCGATGCCGTCGAAGCCGACCTCGGTGTCGATAACAGGTGCTACCTGTCCCGCCGCCATCTTCTGCATGGCGTTGGCCATGTTCTCCATGCGGCAGCCGAAGGACCCGAGCAGCTTCAGCTGCTGCTGGAACAGCTGCATCAGATTGATCTGGGTCGACACGCCGGAGGTCGAGCCGCAGGTAACGAGGCGGCCGCCGCGCTTGAGGCACAGCATCGAGGCGGCAAAGGTGTCGGCGCCGACATGTTCGAACACGACATCGACGCCCTTCTTCCTGGTGAGCTTGCGCACGACGCCTTCGAAACGATCGTCGCGGTAGTTGATGACATGGTCGGCTCCGAGCGCCTTGGCCTTGTCGATCTTGTCGTTGGAGCCGACCGTGGTGATGATGGTGCAACCCATGCGCCTGGCCAGCTGGATCGCCGCCGAGCCGATGCCGGAGCCCCCGGCATGGATGAGGATGGTTTCGCCGGGCTGCAGCTTGGCATTGTCGAACAGCATGTGCTCGACGGTGCCGAAGGTAACGGGTGCGACAGCCGCGCCGACATCGCTCACGCCTGGAGGGGCCGGGACCAGCAGGCGCGCCGGCAGGTTGATCTTCTCCTGCGCAAAGCCGTCGAGATGGAAGCCGTGGACGCCCGAGACATGTTCGCAGAGATTGTCACGGCCTTCGCGGCAGGCGCGGCAAAGGCCGCAGGTGCGCGCGCCGTAGATCGACACCAATTGTCCGGGCAGCAGGCTGGAGACGCCGGGGCCGACAGCCTCGACCTCGCCGGAGGCCTCGGCGCCGACGACCAGCGGCAGCTTACGCTTGGCGAAGGCCATCCCACGCCAGCCCCAGACGTCGATATGGTTCAGCGCCACCGCCTTGATGCGCAGCGTGACTTCGCCCAATGCGGGGGGCGGCGGGGGCGGCAGGTCCACCGTTTCAAGACGGCGGTCCTCGACAAGTTGCAGTGCGCGCATGGGGCCTGTCAGTTCAGTCTGGCTGAAAAAGGTCGCTTAGACCGGTTCCCGCGCCATGACAAGGCAAGTGTTCTGGCCGCCGAAGCCGAACGAGTTCGACAGCACCGTGCCGACTTCGGCATTGCGCTTCTTGTTGGGCACCACGTCGAGCACGATTGCCGGGTCGGGATTGTCGTAGTTGATGGTCGGCGGAATGACGCTTTCGCGCATGGTCATCAGCGAAAACGCCGCTTCGACGGCGCCGGCCGCCGACAGCGTGTGGCCGATCATCGACTTGTTGGACGAGACCGGCATCGAGCCGATGCGATCGCCGAACACGGTCGACAGCGACAGATGCTCCATCTTGTCGTTTTCCGGCGTCGAGGTGCCGTGAGCGTTGACGTAGTCGATCTCGTCCTTGCTCAGGCCGGCATCCGCAAGGGCGGCGCGGACTGCTGCGATCGCCGGCGAACCGTCGGGCTTGGAACGGGTGCGATGGAAATCATCGGCCTTTTCACCGCAGCCGCGCAGGATGCCGAGAACGCTGGCGCCCCGGGCAAGGGCTGCCTCAAGCGATTCCAGCACCAGCGCGCCGGAGCCTTCGGCCAGCACAAAGCCGTCGCGGTCCTTGGAGAAGGGTTTTGACGCCTTTTCAGGGATGTCATTGTGGGTCGACAGCGCCGAGAGCAACGAAAAGCGGATCAGCGCCTCGGCGGTTGCCGAACCGTCGGCGCCGATCGACAGCGCCCGGTCGCATTCGCCGCGGCGGATCGCCTCGACGCCGAGCTGGATGGCGGTGGCGCCCGAAGCGCAGGCCGTCGACAGCGTGATCGGCAGGCCGCGCGTGCCAAAGCGGTCGGCCAGCCGGTCGGCGATCGCGCCGAACTGCGTGCTTGCGAACGTACCTGTTTCCTTCAGCCCGCGCGCCACCCTGAGCAGCCTTTCGGCGCCGGCGCCTTTGCCGTCGGAATTGTAGAGCGCGAAGCGGTCGTGCCAGTCGAGTTCGACCGGCGGCGAGGCGAGGAAGAGCGGGCCACCGAAGTCAGAGGACTCGAGGCCGGATTCGGCCACCGCCTCCTTCGCTGCGGTTTCGGCCAGTTCGTAGGTCAGCAGGCTGGCGCCTTTCGAGCTTGAGTCGAGGAAATCGACCATGCCGGAGATGCGGGTGTTGAGGTGGTCGACGGGAAAGCGGGTGATCGGGTGGATGCCCGATTTGCCGGAGGTCAGTGCCGCCCAATTGTCGGCCTTACCGATGCCGAGCGAGGTTACCACGCCGATGCCGGTGACGGCGACGATCGGCCTGCCCATATGATCTCTGAGATTGGCCATCCGGAACCTCTTAACTTTGCAGCATGATCGCTCAGCGCTGCTTCAAGCAGCGTTGACCAGCGCCATGCCCTCGAATTGGTGATAGCCGATCGCCGTTGCGAGCACGGTTTCGGGAATGCCTTCGAACGGCTTCTCGGCCGCGGCGTCGAATACGGGGTAGGGGGCCTTGCGGTCGACGGCCAGGGCGGCGAGGGCGACCGCGAATGGAAACTGCGCTTCCTTCATATGCCCGGTCAGCGTGGCGAAGCCGCGCGCCGATATCGCCGGATTGGCATCCAGCGCTGACTTTTCGGCTGACGTTGCGGTATGCGCCCCGGATGCGCCCGACAGGGCCAGCAGCTTGCCGCTGGGGAGAGTTGCCTGTTTGAGCAGTGTCGCGATCTCGGCGTCAAGCTCGCCGCGCGAACGCCGGGCGCGGCCTGAGACGACCGGTCCGAGCTCGGCATAGATTTTCCGCCCACGGCTTTGCGCGTGTTCGCGCTGCTCCAGCACCAGGAACGCGCCGCCGGAGCCGGAGACCAGGCCACCGCCCTCGGCGCCCTGTCTCTGCCAGACCGGCTTCCATGGGCCGCGATGCAGATAGCCGGCCAATTCATAGCCGAGCAGCATGTCGGAATGTTCGGTCTGGAAGGCGCCACCTACCAGTATGTGGGTCGACTGTCCGGAGCGGATGCGCGCCGCGGCGGTCTCGACGGCGGCGACGCCGGCACCTTCCTCGCCCATGAAGGTCCTCGACGATCCCGTCACCTTGTGGACGATGGAGATGTTGCCGGCGAGCAGATTGGAGAGCTGGGCCAGGAAAAGCGTCGGCCGCAATTCGGTGGTCAGCTTCTCGTTGAGCAGCACGTCGCGGTCGTTGCGGCTCTCGGACGCGGCGAGGATGGCGGCATCGACCGCCTCGTCCCGCTCGCCGCCGCCGGCGGCCACCACCATGTCCATCGTCGTGCAGAGATCGTCATTGCCCTTGATGCCGGCGTCGTCCAGCGCCATGCCGGCGGCATAGGTGCCCAGCCTCTGCCAGGTTTCCATCTGCCGCTGGTCGCCGCGCTTGGCGATCTGCAGGTTCCAGTCGATCTCCGGCAGCGGATGCACGGTGTAGGGCGCAAAGCGCGCGGATTCGAGCACCGGCTGCAGGCCCGCTTGCGCCAGCTTCTGCCAGTGGGTATCCGGACCCTCTCCCAGCGAGGAGACAAGGCCGATACCGGTGATGACGACGTCGCGAGGGCTGCTCATGAGCGGCTTTGTGGGTCAGGCGGCGCAGCCCGTCAAGGCCGCGCACTTGCCGATATCAGGCGGTCTTGGCGGCGACCAGCGCGTCGATCTTGGCGCACAGGTTCTTCATGACGAAGTAATCGTCGGTCGAAGCCTTGCCGTCATTGACTTCCTGGGTCCACTTTTCCAGCGGCACCTTGATGCCGAATTCCTTGTCGATGGCAAAGACGATATCGAGGAAATCGAGACTGTCGATGCCGAGATCGTCGATCGTGTGGCTCTCGGGAGTGATGGTGTCGATATCGATCTCGCTGGTGTCGGCAATGATCTTGGCGACTTTGTCGAACGTGGTGGACAAGGGCTCTTCCTTCGGTTGCGGGCGGAATCTGTCCGCATCTGGTTTGGGCGCTGTCTAATCGGTTTTTCCCGGCAGGAAAAGGCCTGATGCGCCGGGCGCAGATGGGATGGCCCTCCCGTGAAGACAAGAAGGGCCGCCCGACAAGCCGGTGGCCCTTCCAGTTGACGTTACGTCAGCTTAGTTTTCACGGAGCTTGACCACTGGCTCTCTCAGAACGTGACACGGCCGAGCACGCGCAAGCCATCGCCCTGCGGCTCGACCACCACCGCTTCGCCCTCGCGCGGCGAGACGCCGGTCAGCGCGACGATGTTTTCGAGATGCGTGACCATGACCAGATTGTCGGAACCGGTGTAGGCGCGGATTTCCTTCATCACCGCGTCGAGCTGCGCGGCCTTCTCGGTCGGATCGCTCCTCAGGAGGTCTAGCGGCGCAAAGAGCTCCGGCTCCGCTTCGAAGGCGATGCGGGCAGTGTCGAGGCAGCGGCAATAGCGGCTGGACAGCACCCGCTCGATGGGGGCGGCGCGGGCGCCGAACAAGGCGCCGATCTTGCTCGCCTGCTGCTTGCCGCGCGCCGATAGGTTGACCTGGGTGGCGCAGTTGTCGATGACGAAATTGGCGGGGTCGGTGGTGCCGGTGACCAGTGCGTGGCGAAGCAGCACGACATGGCCGCCGTCACGCAGCAGCGCCCAGCCGGCGTCGGTCGCGTGGGCGACGGCGGGAACAGCAAGCAGGAACAGCGACAGCACAAATCGAATCATCGAAACCTTTTCCGGGAGCCGGATGCCGCTCCGGTCATTCTGATATAGGGATCGGAAAGCCGGCACAAAGACAAGCGAAAGGCGAACCCTCGGTTCGCTTCACATTTTCGCCATTTGCTTCTTCGCCAGCTCGATCTTCTGATCGGTGAGCGGGATAGGGATCGTGTAGCCGGCTTCGGTGAAGCCCTGCTTGGCGTTCTCGAAGAATTCGATCGCCTTGAGATATTCCGGCTTGCCCGCGCCATAGCTGGCGCGGTTCCAGTGGACGTCGCCGATATTGTTCTGCTCGAAGGCCCACTGCAGCGGCTGACTTTCGCGCGTAAACACCTTCAGCGCCGCCGTGAACGCCGCTTCGGCGTCGTTGAGATATTTGTCGGTCCGCTGGAGATTGCCGAGATTGAGCAGGCTCATACCGATGCCATTTTGAGCGTTGGCCCAGTCGACCGGCGCGGCCTCGATGGTGAGTATTTCGAGCGCTGCCCGCCGCGCCGCAATCGAATCCTGCAGCGTCTTGGCATCGCCATTGCTCATGCTCAACCAGTGCAGCGTCGAGCCCAGGCCGGCCTGGGCCATTGCCCATTGCCGCGGGTTCGTCTCGCGCTTGTACTCGCGCAACGCATTGCCGTAGGCGTCGACCGCCTCGCTGTAATGCTCGGGCTTGTCGGTGACGCCGCCGAGAAGCTGCAGCGTGTTGCCGAGATTGTAGTAGCTCATCGCCCAGTCCTGCGGGAACTTCCGCCTGACATAGACCTGCCGTGCCGCCTGGAAGGCTGCCGCCGACTGTTCCAGCTTGGCCGCATCACGCGTGCGCTGGCCCAGCGTCTGATAGATCGAGCCGAGATTGTTCTGGGCTGACGCCCAGTCCATCGGGAAGCGCTTGCGGGTAAACACCGTCAGAGCGTCGTCATAGGCAGCAGCAGCTTCTTCGAGCGTAGCCGTGCCCATATCGAAGCGGGCGATACCGCTCAGCGCATTGCCCAGGTTGAGGCGGCTGGTCGCCCAGGACACCGGGAAAGTTTCGCGGGTTCGCACTTCCAGCGCGGCGCGAAACGCGTCGGCCGCCTGGTTGATCTTCGCCTTGTCGTTGAGCTGGATGCCAAGCGTTACAAGCGTGTTGCCGAGATTGTTCTCGACCATCGCCCATTCCACGGGTGCTTTCTCGCGTGTGTATTCCTCAAGCGCCAGCCGGTAGGCTGCTTCCGCCTGGGTGAGATGCTCGCCGGCAGGCTCACGCTCGGAGAGTGCATAGAGCGCGAGGCCTAGATTGTTCTGCGAACCGGCCCAGTCCAACGGCAGCTTGTCGCGCGGACGCTTCTCAAGGGTGGCGCGCGTCGCCGCCACCGCTTCATTGAGACGCTTCGGGTCGCTCTCGCGTTCGCCGATCTTCAGAAGCACGTTGGCCAGGTTGTTCTGCGCCGCGGCCCAGTTGCGGTCGTCCTTCTCGCGCTCGAACACCACCAGCGAATCGCGGAAAATCACCGCTGCTTCTTCGAGATGCGCAGTCTCGGTTTCGCGCTCTCCAATGGTCTGCAGCACCACCGCCATGTTGTTGCGGGTGATTGCCCAGTCGCGATTCTGTTCGCCGTTGGGGATGAAGTTCAAGATGGTGCGATAGGCCTCGATGGAGTGCTGCAGCGCATCGAGGTCGCCGGTGGCGTAGCCATGAGCGTTCAACGCCTCGGCCTCCTGGTTCTTGTAGTTCCAGCGCAGCTTTTCGTCCCACTTCTCGACCAGCGAATACGCCTCGGCATAGTCGTTGGCGGCGGATTTGTAGTCGAAGACCAGCGCGGCGGCGTCGGCGCGTTTGGCATAGATGGCGGCGTCGGCGATGCGCTTTTGCCGGAGCAGGTCCTCGGCCTCGTCGACCGCACCGCTGTTTTCCTCGATCCGGCCGACCGCGTCGTCGAGGAATTTGCGCGCCGTCACCATCGCGCCCTGGCCTATGGCCTTGTCGGCGGATGCGACCAGGCGACTGATCTCGGGATCGTCGGTGCGTAATGCGGCGCGTTCGGCCATCATCTTCTTCAAACGCTCGGCCTGGCCGTCCAGCACCTTCTGCAGGTCGTTCGGATCCTCCGGGATCTTTTCCGTGCCGAGCGCCTTGAGCACGCCGTAGAGAGCGTCAAGGGGCACGCCGTCCTGCAGAGAAGCCAATTCCACCTGAGCCCGTTTGGGATCGGGCAGGTCGGAAATGGTCAGCAGCAATTGCCGCCTCTCACCGGTGATCAGCCCGTCGTCGCCGGTCGGTTCCGGCGGCGCGACGCCGAAATAGAGCAGGCGGCGCAGGCTCTCGCTGACCCAGGGGCGCTGCTTTGCCTTGGTGTCGAGATAGACTTCCTCGGTGACCATGCGCATGACCGAGCCGAACTCGGTGCCTTTCATCGCCGTGAGGTGGCGCAGCAGGGCGGCGGCGTAGGGGCTGTTTTCGCCGGCGGCGCCATCGAGCGCCGGTCGGCCCGGCTCGGCGGCGAAGCCGACCACGGTTCCCAGGCTGGCATCATCCACTGAGGCACTGGCAAGCGCCTTGGCGCCGCGGACCGGTTCCAGCCCGCCGGCGCCGACAGGCTCGGCGGAAGCCGTCGGCCCGCGTCGCACGACCGCGTCCGGCGGAAACGGGTTGGTGCGGCAGGCGTCAAGCAGCACGATCGTCACCGGCACGGTCTTTTTCAGCTCGTCCATGACGGCTGAAATCGGCACCAGCGCCTCACCGGCATTTTTCAGCGACGAGACGTCGGCGTCGACCGGCACCAGATAGTTCTCGCCGCCCGCCTCGATGCCGTGACCGGAATAATAGATGAAGGCGACGTCGGCGCCGTCGGCATCCTCGACAAACCGATCGAGATCGCGCTTCAGCTTGGCGGCATCGCGATCGGTGACGTTGCGGGCGTCGAAGCCGAGATCGGTCAGCATCTTGGCCATGTCGCGGGCGTCGTTGGCCGGGTTGGCAAGGGCTGCGATGTGTTCGTATTTCGACTGGCCGATGATCAGCGCAACGCCCTTGAGGCTTTTGGTCTCGGCGGCCTGAGCCACAGATACGGCAAGGCAAAGCAGCATAGCGACGAAACCCGCCAGCCACCCCTGTCTGAAATGACGCTGTTTCGGCGTCGCACCCATTCGCTGTCTATCCGCCCTGATGATCCCAAACCTGTATAGCGCTGCCACCCGACCATGATCAAATTCAGGCGCCGGGCGGATCGAGGAGCGGTTTCTGAAGACCATGGCGATTGCGCTGGAATCCGGGCTCGCCTATCCCTGAAAAATGTCTCCGCTCACCGAAACCGTTCTTTTCGTCTTCAGCCTCGTCGCGCTCGGCTATGTCACCGGGCTCACCGGCTATCTGAAACCGGCCAGCGGGGACGGCATCTCCGAATTCGCCATCAACGTCGCGATGCCGCTGCTGCTGTTTCGGACGATGGTGAATTCCGATTTCCACGGCGTGGCGCCCTGGTCGCTGTGGGGTGCTTATTTCGCGGCGGTTGCAATGACATGGGCCGCCGGCCATCTGGTGACGACACGGATCTTCGGGCGGGACGCGCGCACCGGCATCGTCGGTGGAGTGTCGTCATCCTTCTCGAATGTGGTGTTGCTGGGCATTCCCTTCGTTCTCGGCGTATTCGGGTCCAGCGGATTCGAAGTGCTGTCGCTGCTCGTTTCCGTGCACCTGCCGACCATGATGATGGCTTCGATCATCATGTTCGAGATATTTGGCCGCGGCGGCAGCGAGCCCGTACACCCGCTGCGCATCATCCAGAGCTTTCTGAGAAGACTGTTCACGAACCCGCTGATCATCGGCATCCTGGCCGGGCTGGCATGGCGCCTCACCGGCGCGCCGCTGCCGAATCTTGCGACGCGGCTGGTCGATGCGCTGGCTAACACCGCCGGGCCGGTGGCGCTGTTCGCCATGGGGCTCAGCCTGCGCCGTTTCGGCATTTCCGGTAACATCCGACCGGCGCTGGCGCTGTCGACGCTGAAACTGTTCCTGATGCCGGCGCTGGTGCTCGGCCTGGTCTGGCTGCTTGGGCTGCCGCCCTTGACGGCCAAGGTGGCGGTCGTGGTGGCGGCGCTGCCGTCCGGCATCAATTCCTATCTCATCGCCGTTCAGTTCAACACCGGCCAGGCGCTGGCGTCGAACCAGATGACCATCGCCACGGCAAGCGCGGTTGTTACAACCGCCTTTTGGCTGACGGTGGTGGTTCATGTCTTTGGGTAGGCTTGGTCTTCGGCAAGGCTGGGGCCCAAACTAATTTACATGTGAATTTTCTCTGGCGTTTGGCTGGCCCAAAGCCTATATGCCATCTTGCATTGCTTGCCGAGCTTGCCCTAGGTAAAGAGCAGTGGCTCAGCGTGTCGGGCATCCAGGCCATTGCGCGCGCTCATCGAAGACATCCACAGACCGGCCCGTCAGTGCGCCGAACGGAGGCTAGACCATGCTGCAGAAAACCAGCCATTTCATGCGCCAGGCCAATCTCATCAATGGCGAATGGGTGCAGGCCGACAGCGGCCAAGCGGTCGACGTCAACAACCCGGCCACCGGTCTCAAGATCGGCACCGTGCCGAAGTCGGGCAAGGCGGAAACCCGCCGCGCCATCGAAGCCGCAAGCGAAGCCTTCAAGACCTGGCGCAAGACGACCGCGCTGGAGCGCTCGAAGCTGCTGCGCAAGCTGCATGACGCGATGATGGATAATCAGGATGTGCTGGCCGAACTGCTCACCATCGAGCAGGGCAAGTCGCTCGCCGAATCCAAGGGCGAGATCGGTTCGGCCGCCGCCTACATCATGTGGTTTGCCGAGGAAGGCCGCCGCACCTATGGCGATGTCGTGCCATCGCCGTGGGGCGATCGCCGCATCCTGGTGACCAAGGAGCCGGTCGGCGTCATTGCCGCCATCACGCCGTGGAATTTCCCCTCCTCGATGCTTGCCCGCAAGCTCGGCCCCGCGCTTGCCGCCGGCTGCACCGCCGTGGTCAAGCCCGCCTCGCAGACGCCGTATTCCGGCCTTGCATGGGGCGCGCTCGCCGAGGAAGTCGGCTTCCCAAAGGGCGTCATCAACATCCTCACGGGTGCTGCCGGCGAAATCGGCGACGAGATCTGCGCCAATCCGCTGGTGTCGAAGATCACCTTCACCGGCTCGACCGAGATCGGCAAGCTGCTGATCCAGAAGTCGTCCGTCACCGTCAAGAAGGTCTCGATGGAACTCGGCGGCAATGCGCCGTTCGTGGTCTTCGACGATGCCGACCTCGATCGCGCCGTCGCCGGCGCCATCACCGCCAAATACCGCAATTCAGGCCAGACCTGCGTGTGCACCAACCGCTTCCTGGTGCAGGCCGGCATCTACGACAAGTTTGTCGAGAAGCTGGCCGCTGCCAGCAATGCGCTGAAGGTTGGCTCGGGCCTGGAAGAGGGCGTGCAGCAGGGACCGCTGATCGACGTGAAGGCGGTCGAGAAGGTCGAGGAATTCATCGCCGACGCCACGTCGAAGGGCGGCAAGGTCGTTGCCGGCGGCAAGCGCCACGCGCTTGGCGGCTCATTCTTCCAGCCGACCGTCATCGCCGATGCGAAGCCTGACATGCGCTTCATGAAGGAAGAGATTTTTGGCCCGATCGCCCCGGTGTTCAAGTTCGAGACCGAGGAGGAAGCCATTGCGCTTGCCAACGACACCGAGTTCGGCCTTGCCGCCTATTTCTACACCGGCGACCTCGGCCGCGCCTTCCGGGTCATGGAAGGCCTGAAATACGGCATGGTCGGCGTCAATGAAGGCCTGATCACCACGCCGGAAGCGCCGTTCGGCGGCGTCAAGGAATCGGGCCTCGGCAAGGAAGGCGGACATCAGGGCATCGAGGACTATCTCGACACCAAATATGTCTGCATCGGGGGTCTCGGCCTCTAAATCATTGACGGGCAGGGCAGGCCGCGGGCCGGCCCTTGCCAGACGACATTCAGCCGGCCTGGAGCGGTTCAGCGTTTCACGGAAACGCCGAACCGCTCCAGTTCTTTGTTTTTTGCAATTCCGGACGGAAAACCGTTTCACACTTTTCCTGGAATTGCTCTAAGTCGATAGATCGACGAATTAGCATTTGGACATAGCGATGAAGGACGGCGAAGTCTTCGGCACGACGCAGGCGGGCGAACCCGTTCGCCGTTTCACCATCCGGGGCGGCGGCATCAGCGCCAACATCATCGGGCTCGGCGCAATCATCCAGGATCTGCGCCTCGCCGGCCACGATGCGCCGCTGGTGCTGGGCTACGACCGCTTCGAGCCTTACGAGACCGACCGGGCCTTCTTCGGCGCGGTCGTCGGCCGTTACGCCAACCGCATCCGCGACGGCCGCTTCACCATTGCCGGCCAGCGCTACCAGACCGAGCGCAATTTCCTCGGCAAGCACACGCTGCATGGCGGCTCGGAGGGCTTCTTCCACCGGCCGTGGACGGTTTCGCTGCACGGCCGGGATTTTGTCACGCTGACCCTGCACGATCCCGAGGGCACGATGGGCTTTCCCGGCGCGCTCGACGTCACCTGCACCTACCGGCTGAAGATCCCCGGCACGCTCTCGATGGAACTGACCGCCACTTGCGAGGAGCCGACGCTGTGCAATCTGGCGCAGCATTCCTATTTCAATCTCGACGATGGCGGCGCTGGCGACATTCTCGACCACCGGCTGATGCTGAACGCCGGCGCCTATACGCCTGTCGATGGCGAGATGATCCCGACCGGCGTCGTCAAACCTGTCGACGGCACGCCCTTCGACTTCCGCCAGGCGCGGCCGCTGCGCATGGAAACGGAAGGCGAGCAGCTTCCCTACGACGTCAATTTCTGCCTGGCGTCAGCCCGGGGCCCGCTTCACCAGGTGGCGTGGGCGCAAGGCGCCAATTCCGGCGTCGAGATGGAAGTCTGGACCACCGAGCCGGGCCTGCAGCTTTACACCGGCCAGTATGTCGCGCCGACCTCGGGCGGCCTGGACGGACGGCGCTACAAGGCGTTTTCCGGCTTTTGCCTGGAAGCGCAGACGTGGCCCGACGCGCCGAACCGGCCCTATTTCCCACAGGCCACGCTATGGCCGGGCCAGATCTATCATCAGGTGACGGAATATCGTTTCAGGCTTCCCTAAGGTCTTAGCCCTCGAAAGCGGTTCTTAGAACCTCGAACGGCGCCAGCGCGCCGCGCACCTGCACGACAGCGGCGGCGACGCGATGCGCGCGCTGCACGGCATCCGCCGGGGCATGGCCGGCCAGCCGGGCGGCGAGATAGCCGCCATTGAAGGAATCGCCGGCGCCGGTGGTGTCGACCGGGGTGGCGACATGCTGGGCCGGAACCGGCTGCAGGGCTCCGCCAGTGGCGATCAGCGCGGGTTCCTCGCCATTCTTGACGACGACTTCGCCGACCAGTTTTCCGAACCGCTCGGCGGTCGCTTGCGGTGCCGAGTCGCCAAACAGCATCTGCTCGTCGGGAAAGGTCGGCAGCGCGATGTCGGCGACGGCAAGCGCGTCGAGGATCGCGGCTTGCGCCTCCTCGCGGCTCTGCCACAGGCGCGGCCGGTAGTTGGGGTCGAAAGCGACGAGCGAACCGGCAGCCCGCGCCTTGGCCACTTCTGCCAGCAACGTCTTGCGCGCGGCGGCATCCAGAATTGCCAAGGTGATTCCGGAAAAATACACAAGCGCCTGGTTTTCAAGGCTTTTTGCCAAGGCGGCTGGATCCGAGGCAAGCCGCCTGGCCGCCGCGTCGCTGCGCCAATAGGTGAAGGCGCGTTCGGCGCCGGTCAAGGTGATGGCGTAGAGGCCGGGCCGCGCGCCTGGGATGACCGGGCTGGCGCCGATGCCGATGCCGTTTTCGGCGAAGAACGAAATCTGGCCCTGCGAGAAGGGATCGTCGCCGAAGGCGGAGACATAGGTCGCCGGCCGCTCGCCGCTCAGCGCATGCAGCGCCCACAACGTGTTGAACGTGTCGCCGGCAAAGCCCATGCGCCAGTTCGGCCCGGCCTGGCCGGACAGCTCGAGCATGCATTCACCGATCGAAGCGACGCCGTCTGCTGCCATGTATCTGTCTCCGGACCAGTTCGCTGCTGTAGCTTTTTGCGGCCGGCAGCGCCATGCTTGGCGGCGGCGGTTTTTTGCGCCAGAAGCGTTTTCCCACAGAAGCGGCGGGACGCGAATTGCTTCGCGAGACGTTATGCCCAGAAGAGGAACCGGTTTGGCATCGATATGGCGTTATCTTCTTGCGGGCGTTGGTCTGGCCGCCTTGCTGACTGGCATATTGGCGATCGTCTATCTGACCGCGCCGCAGTCGGCGCCGGGCCCGGATATTTCGCGCTCGAAGAAGACGGCGAACGGCTTGTTTGTCGCCAGCATTCAGCCGGAACGCGGCGTTATCCGGCAAGGCGAACTGCAATCCTGGTTGCTGACCCTGAAGACGGTCAACGGCGATTCCGTGGAAGGTGCGGCGATCTCGGTGTCCGGCGGCATGCCGCAGCACAATCACGGCTTGCCGACCAGTCCGCAGGCGACCGATTATCTTGGCGAGGGGCGCTACAGGATCGAGGGGCTGAAATTCACCATGAGCGGCGTGTGGCAGTTGCGCTTCGCCATTTCGGCGGCGGCCGGTTCCGACACGGTCGTCTTCAACGTGGTGCTGTGAGCGGATGAACGGCCTGTTGCGCCTTCTGGCATTGGCGGCGGTCGTGCTCGTTGCCGGCTGCGGCAAACCGGATTTTTCCGATGCCGAGAAGAAGACCATCGCTTCGCTGGCGCTGAACACCTTGCCGGCGCTCAAACCCGACACCACCAACCGCTTCGCCGACGTGCCGGCCGCCGCCGCCCTGGGCTCCACTCTGTTCTTCGACCAGGGGATGAGCCGTGACGGGAACGTATCCTGCTCGACCTGCCACAAGATCGACCGGCAATTCCAGGATGACCTGCCGCAATCCGTCGGCGTTGGCCGAACCAACAGGCGCTCGATGCCGCTGGCCGGCATTGCCCGCAATCCGTGGTTCTTCTGGGATGGACGGCGCGACAGCCTGTGGGCGCAGGCGCTGACGCCGCTGGAAAACCCGCTTGAGCAGGCGGGGAACCGCGCCGCCTTCGCCCATTACATCCAGAAGCGCTTTGGTGCGCGCTACGAGCGCATCTTCGGGCCACTGCCGGATCTTTCCGCCGTGCCGGCCAACGCCAGCCCGCTCGGCAACGAGGCCGAGCAGGCGGCATGGAAGGCAATGACCGCGGCGGAAATGGACGACGTCAACCGCGTCTTTTCCAACATCGGCAAGGCGATCGCCGCCTTCGAACGGTCGGTCGAACCGGCACAGACGCGCTTTGACCGCTTTGCCATCGATCTTGCGTCAGGCGCCAAGCCGAAAGCCGACGATGCCTTTTCGCCGGAGGAGATGCTCGGGCTGAAACTGTTCATCGGCAAGGCCAATTGCGTCACCTGCCATAACGGCCCGCGCTTCACCGACAACGCTTTCCACAACACCGGCGTGCCGCCGGTCAGGGATTTGCCATTGGATCGCGGCCGTTTCGATGCGGTGGCCCAGGTTCAGGCCGACCCATTCAACTGCTTCGGCGCCTTCCGCGATGGCGACGCCGGCGCCTGCGGCGAGCTGCGCTTCATCGTCAAGGCAGCACCCGAACTGATGCGCGCCTACAAGACGCCGTCGCTGCGGGGCGCGGCGACACGGCCGCCCTATATGCATGCCGGACAGTTCTCCACGCTGGAGGAGGTGGTGGCGCACTATGCGAAGGCGGAGGCGAGCGTCGAGGGCACCTCCGAGGTCCACCCGCTGCAACTGTCGGACCGCGAACGCGCGGCGCTGGTGGCGTTTTTGAAGACGCTGTCGGAGTGAGTCAGCGATCCTTCACCGTCTCCATGGCCACGAAGGTTGAAGTCTGCGCAACATGCGGCAATGCCGAGATGCGCTCGCCGAGGACACGGCGATAGGCGGCGATGTCCGTGGTGCGGACCTTCAGAAGATAATCGAAGCTCGACGCCATCATGTGGCACTGCTCGATCTCCGGCACGGCCTGCACCGCGCGATTGAAAGCATCGAGCGCGGCCGAGCGTGTGTCCGACAGTTTGACCTGGACGAAGGCGACATGACCTTCGCCCATGCGCTCGCGATCGATGATCGCCTGATAGCCCCTGATATAGCCGTCCTTCTCCAGGCGCTTCACCCGCGCCTGCACCGGCGTCTTCGACAGGCCGACCTTGCCGGCCAGTTCCGACATGGACAGCCGCCCGTCGCGCGCCAGCGCCGACAGGATGTTTCTGTCGATGCGGTCCAATTGGTCTCCTGTCACGGATATCACAGTCCATCTGATAACAATTTAGCCGCATGATAGACCGCTCGGCCTGGCATGTCGATTTATTTGGACCGGCCGAAAATGCGGCTCTGTGCTAGCTTGCGCCATTCGGTCCGGCGACCGCCGGCCCGCTCCCAGATGCTTGCTCCGCAGGACCGCCATGCCGCTCGACACCATCCGCCAGCAGATCCGCGCCAACTACCTGCCCGACGAAGACGCGGCTGTGAAGCGCCTGGCTGCCGCGACAGAACTTTCGGCCGATGACCGCAAAGCCGTCTCGGCCCGTGCCGCGGATCTGGTGCGCGCGGTGCGCGGCTCGTCCGACCCGCGGCTGATGGAGGTTTTTCTCTCGGCCTACGGCCTCTCCACCAAGGAAGGCGTGGCGCTGATGTGCCTGGCCGAGGCACTGCTGCGCGTGCCCGACACCGAGACCATGGACGACCTGATCGCCGACAAGATCGCACCTCATGACTGGTCGGCGCATTCGGGCGGTTCGAGCTCGATCTTCGTCAACGCCTCGACCTGGGCGCTGATGCTGACCGGCCGTGTGCTCGACGAAGGCGAGGGCGGCATTGAAGGCACGCTGCGCTCGATGGTTCGCCGACTGGGCGAACCGGTGATCCGCAAGGCGGTCGCCGCCGCCATGCGCGAAATGGGCGAGCAGTTCGTGCTCGGCCGCACCATTGCGGAAGCCGTCAAGCGCGGCAAGTCGATGATCCAGAAAGGTTATCTCTATTCCTTCGACATGCTGGGCGAGGCGGCCCGCACCGAGGCCGACGCGCTGCGCTACCATAAGGCCTATGCCGATGCGATCTCCACGCTCGATTCAGGCTCCAATGGTCCCGATATCCGCCAGAACCACGGCATCTCGGTCAAACTGTCGGCGCTGCATCCGCGCTACGAAGAGGCACAGAAGGAAAAGATGCTGCCGGTGATGGCGGAGCGGCTGCTGTCGCTGGCGCTGGCCGCACGCCATTCGCGCATGGGCCTCAACATCGACGCCGAGGAGGCCGACCGGCTCGACCTGTCGCTCGACGTCATCGAGCGTGTGTTGTCCGAGCCGGAGCTTGCCGGCTGGAATGGCTTTGGCGTCGTCGTCCAGGCCTACGGCCCGCGCGCGGCCTTCACCATCGACTGGCTCTATGCGCTGGCGAAAAAGTACGACCGCAACATCATGGTGCGGCTGGTCAAGGGCGCCTATTGGGACACCGAGATCAAGCGGGCACAGACGCTCGGGCTTTCCGGCTACCCCGTCTTCACCCGCAAGGCCAACACCGATGTTTCCTACATGGCCTGCGCCAGGAAGTTGCTGTCGATGACCGACCGCATCTATCCGCAATTCGCCACGCACAACGCCCATACAGTCGCTGCCGTCCTGTCGATGGCTGACAACCGTGACGCTTTCGAATTCCAGCGCCTGCACGGCATGGGCGAAGCGCTGCATGAGACGGTGCGCCGGGCCGAAGGCACGCGCTGCCGCATCTATGCGCCGGTCGGCGCGCACTCCGACCTCTTGGCCTATCTGGTTCGCCGCCTGCTGGAGAATGGCGCCAACTCCTCCTTCGTCCATCAGCTCACCGACGAGGACGTCGAGCCGGAGGATATTGCGCGCGATCCGCTCGAGACGGTCGAGAGCCAGGGCCCCGCCGCCAATCCGGCAATCGCTCGTCCTGCGACGATCTTCGGCGCTGGTCGGCGCAACTCGAAGGGGTTCGACATCACCGATCCGGTGACGCTGGCGGCGATCGACAAGGCCAAGGCGGCCTTTGCCGGGCCCGAGCGCTGGCATGCCAAGCCGATGACGCGCGCCGCCGGCTACGGCAAGCAGCGCCCGGTGGTCAATCCGGCAAAGCCTGCCGAGATCGTCGGCACGGTCGCTGAAGCCGCTGCCAAGCAGGTAGCGACCGCGGTGCGCTTCGCGGTGGAGGCGCAGCCGGCCTGGGCAAAACGCCCCGTCGCCGAGCGCGCCGCCATCATCAACCGCGCGGCCGACCTCTATGAGGCCAATGCGGTCGAGTTTTTCGCGCTCGCCACCAGGGAAGCCGGCAAGTCGCTGGCCGACGGCGTGGCCGAAGTGCGCGAAGCCGTCGACTTCCTGCGCTACTACGCTGCCGAAGCGGCCAACAACGAAGCGGGCACCGAGGCGCGCGGCGCGATCGTGTGCATTTCGCCGTGGAATTTCCCGCTCGCCATCTTCACCGGCCAGATCGCGGCAGCGCTCGTCACCGGCAATTCGGTCATCGCCAAGCCAGCCGAACAGACGCCGCTGATCGCCTTCCGCGCCGTCGAGCTGCTGCGCGAGGCCGGCGTTCCGGAAGATGTCATCCAGCTTCTGCCGGGCGACGGTCCGGCGGTCGGCGGACCGCTAACTGCGGATCCGCGCATTGCCGGCGTCTGCTTCACCGGCTCGACCGAGGTTGCAAAGCTGATCGAGAAGCAACTGGCCGAGACGGCCGCGCCGGACGCCATGCTGATCGCCGAGACCGGCGGTCTCAATGCCATGATCGTCGATTCCACAGCACTGCCCGAACAGGCGGTGCGCGACATACTGGCATCGGCTTTCCAGAGTGCAGGCCAGCGCTGTTCGGCGCTTCGCGTGCTCTACGTGCAAAAGGATGTCGAGAAGAAGATGCTGGAGATGCTGAAAGGCGCCATGGAAGCGCTCACCATCGGCGATCCCTGGCAGATTTCGACCGATGTTGGGCCGGTCATCGATGACGAGGCGCAGAACTCGATCCGCGAGTATTGCACCAAAATGGGGCTGCAGGGCCGGCTGATCGCCAAGCTCGAAGCACCCAAAGATGGCCGCTTCGTTGCGCCGCATGTGTTCCGGGTCAAAGGCATCGAGGAGATGGAGCGCGAAGTGTTCGGTCCGGTGCTGCATGTCGCCAGCTTCGACGCCGACGGGATCGACGCCGTCATCGCCGCCATCAACCGCAAAGGCTATGGCCTGACCTTCGGCCTGCACACCCGCATCGAAGGCCGCGTCCAGCATTTCGTCGACGGCATCCATGCCGGCAACATCTATGTCAACCGCAACCAGATCGGCGCCGTCGTCGGCTCGCAGCCCTTTGGCGGCGAGGGGCTTTCGGGCACCGGGCCGAAGGCCGGCGGGCCGCATTATCTCCGGCGGTTCCGCAAGGGGCCGGAGGCGGGCACGGAGATTGCCGAGGGCCACAAGGTGACGGCGACCGAACTGGCCGACAATCTGCCCGATCCGACGCTTGGCGGCTGGTCGACGCGGCCGGACCGCATCGCCATCTTGAGAAAGCATCTGCGCGGCAAGGGCGCTGCAGCGATCGGCGCTGCAGCCGCCATTGATTTCGGCCAGGTCGACCTGCCCGGACCGACCGGCGAGGCCAACACGCTGTCGCTGTCGCCGCGCGGCCGGGTGCTGTGCCTCGGTCCGGACGCCGAAACGCTGCTTGCCCAGACGATCCAGGCGCTGGCCGCCGGCAATGCAGTGCTGGCCGTGGCGCCGGGCGCGCCGGCGGCACTGTCGGCACTGACCGGCAAGGGACTGCCGCTGGCGGCCATAGACGGTCGGCCAAACCCAGTCGAAGCGCGTTCGCTGCGCGTCGATGTCGTCGCCTTCTCGGGCAGGCCCGAGGCGGCGCGGATCGTGCGCAAGGTCATTGCCGACCGCAGCGGGCCGATCGTGCCGCTGGTCAGCGAGGTGCTCAACCCGGCGGCCTATGCGCATGAACGCGCTGTCTGCGTCGACACCACGGCTGCCGGCGGCAATGCCAGCCTGCTTGCGGCGGCCTAGGCGACTTTTCGCGGCTCGCTTGCCTGCGTCGACTTGCAAGGGTATGCGCAAGGGATAGACAGCAACTCGAGCGGGCAGCGGAAAAGATGGAAGACACGTCCCGACCGTTTGAGCTGCCGCGGGTGGCGGTGGTCATCACCTGCTTCAACTATCGGCCGTACGTCGAACAGGCGATCCGCTCGGTGCTTGCGCAGACCTACCGGAATTGGGAATGCGTCATCGTCGACGATGCCTCGACGGACGGCTCGGCCGACCAAGTCCGCCAGCTCCTAAGGGATATAGACGACCCGCGCCTGCGCCTGATGGCGCGCACGGAGAATGGTGGGCAGATCGCGGGATTCCGCGACGGCTTTGCCGCAACCGCCGCGCCTTTCGTCGCGTTTCTGGATTCCGATGACGTGTGGCTGCCGGATTTTCTCCTGGCGCATCTGTCCGCCCACCTCAACACGACGCATTCGGCCGCACTGTCGAGTTCCGATGTGTTCCTTGTCGATGGCGACGGCACCTTGCTGGGCGGTACCTTCCTTGCCTTGCGCAAACCGCGGTCCGGAGCGGATCGCAGTGGCGTCGCCATCGCGCCCGGTGGCCGGCTTGCCGGCATGGCGCCCGGGATCGCCTACGCATCGGAGCATCCGGTAACCTATTTCGCACCTGCGGTGACGGGCTGGCTGTGGTCGCCATGCTCGGCGATCATGTACCGGCGTGGCGCGCTGGAACCGGTATTGTCCTTCCCGTTCAAGGCCAAGGTCGGGACGGATTATCTGACGGCGACACTCGCGCACCAGGCCGGCGGCAGCCTCATCCTGTCAGAAGGTCTCGGCCTCTATCGCCTGCATGGCTCCAACCTGTCCACCGGAACTGCCTTTGCCGGCGGCAATGTGCGGCAAACGCCTGCATACAGGAGCTACAGGAGCGTGTTGGCGGCGGATGCCGCAGACTATTTGCTGGCGAATTCTGCCTGGCTCAGCGATCTCAACGGGCGAAATTTCATACCTGCATTCCTGATGCAGCATGTGCGCCAGTTCCCGGAGCTGGCCGGTGATCCGCGGTTGGCGCGCTACCTGACACGCGGACAGCCCTGGCGGCGGCTGCGCCTGCACATTGCCCAGTGGCTTCGGCGACTGGGCGGCCGGAATTCAACCGGAACATGACGGCATCTGCAGGTCGTCAGATCTCGTCGACGGGTGAAATCTCAATCAGGCGCCTTCGACAACCGAAAAGCCTTCGAACTGCGGATGGCCGAGATAATGCACCTTCGAGGTGCCGGTGTTGCGATGGGCGGCGCGAAAATTCTCGGATTTGGTCCAGGCGACGAAATCCTCATGGCTTGCCCACACCGTGTGCGAGGCAAACAGCGTGTAACCCTCGGCCTCGTTGACCGGGCCGCGCAGCAAGTGGAATTCCCTGAAGCCTTCCATCTTCGAAAGGCTGGAATCGCGGTTCTTCCAGACATCCTCGAAGGCAGTCTCCGAGCCGTTCTGGACCTTGAAGCGGTTCATGGCGATGTACATTGGGCTTCCTCTTGAATTGGTGGACGACGACATTTGGCGAAGGTCTGCGAGCTGGTTAAAACGGACCGATCCGCGCCCTGAACACCCAACTTGATAATCCGGTCTCGGGTGGAATGGGCGGGAACGGGGCTTGCTGGCGCACCAGTTTCAAAGCGAATTGGTCTAGCTCGGCAGACCCTGAACTTTCGACAAGCTGCAAGTCGCTGACGCTGCCGTCGGCCATGACGACGAAATAGACCCTGGCATCGTTGCGAGCCTTGGCTTGAACCGCCTTCGAAACGTGGCGGTTGGCGCGGACAAGCTTGTTCTGAACTTCAACGCTGTAGCCGGATTCCATCGAATTGCCCGCCGCGCCCTGTTTTCCGCCTTTGCTGGCAACCGCCGTTGCCTCGCGCTCCTCGCCATCTGCCGTGCCGCCAGTCTCTCCCGATATTGGTGCGCCCGATATTGATGTACTTGGCCTCGGGCTTGGGACTGGTGGCCTCGCGGCAGGCAATTCAACGGCAGGCTCATTGGCGGGAGACGCCTCCGAACTCTGCGTTTGAACCGGTGACGGTGCAGGCGTCTCACCCTCTGGGGCGACACTTTGATCATCCGGGATGGCGGCCGTTGGTGCATCGGGAGCGACGGTTGCCTGCTTGGCAGCTTCCGGCGCAGATTTGGGCGCCGCCGGCTCCTCTACGGCTTGAGGCGCCTCGGTTTGCGGCGTGGATTGGACGGGGTTGGCCGGCTGAGGATCGGTTACCAGGGTAACATCCACTGCGTCGGGTACCGGGTTTTGCAAAGCGGTGCCGAGGACGTCTGCGCCTGATCGATCGGCGCCTTCGGCCTGTATTGCCTTTCCGGTATCGAATGTCCCGGCGGGTGCGACCATGAACGCCGCTGCGGCAGCGGCATGGAGCAGGCAGGACGCGACGATCGCCACAGTCCATTTGCGGTCCGCGGCCGCCGGCTGTACGAGCTCGTCCATTGTTATCGCCGGTTCGTTGCCGGCGTCGGGGAGGGGGGTGATGTCCTGCATGGTTCGCGGCGAGACCTGCCGCGAGCGCGGCGGGATTGTCAAATCAAGATCGGTTGCCGGCCATAACGGCGGAGCTGCGACGGGTCGTGTCGCATTGTCGTGCAGGAAGGCGGGATGCAGACCCACCTCAAACGCCGAATGCGATACCGGTCTTGGTCTGCGTCTTCAGGCCGCGCATGCAGGCGCCCGGTTCGACGCCGGCGCATTCGGTGGCGCTGTTGATCAGCACGCGGCTGAGTTTGGTGCAGTCGGTGCCGGCGAGGTCGAAGCGGATCACCTTGGTCTTGCCGGCCGGCAGGTCCTTGAAGTCGAGCACGCTCAGGCGGTCGACAATGCCGGCCTCGTTGAACAGCGCGATTTCGAATGCCGCCTTGGAAAGATCGGCGCCGAGCGCATTGTTGACGACGAAGGTCAGGCGGCAACCCTTTTCGGAGGGCTGCGCGGCATTGAGCTCGAGGCTGAGTTGCGGAGCCGGCGCGGACTGAGCCCACGCCGGCATCAAGCCAAGCGACATCGCCAGCGTCGAGGTCAGGAGCCGAAGCGATGCCGTCAAACTTGTCATGGGTGTCAGCCTCCAAAGCGCATGGTTGCGGCCAGCTTCAGCGTGATGCCGGGTTCATAGATGACGGCGGTGGTGCCGCCGTTCAGCGGGTTGGTGTATTTGACGTCGAACAAATTGTCGGCGCGGAAGTCCACCTTCAGATTGTCGGTGGCCTGGTAACTGGCGAAGGCGTTGACCAGAGTATAATCCTTGGCTACGGGGTTGCCCTTCGGCTTGCCGTTGTACTGCACCTCGCCGCCGACGGTCAGCTTGTCCTGAAGGAAGCGGAAGCCGAGCTGCCCGGTGACCTGCGAGGACGGGATGGTGGCAAGGTCGGCGCGCTCACCTTCATCGGAGATGGTGTGGCCGTTGGTGATCGAGGCGGAGAGCCCGGCATAACCCCAGGCGGCATCGTAGACGCTTTCCAGTTCGAAGCCGTTTATCTTGGCCTGGGCGACGTTCTGGTACTGGAAGCAGATCGGAATGCCGGGGCCGAACGGGCAGCCGCTGGTCGGGTCGAATGCCGACAGTGTGACGCCTTCGATGTAGTCGTCGACATCGTTGTGGAAGTAGGCGGCCTTGAGCCGGAACGCGTCGCCGGCCTCGATAAGGTCGTTCAGCTTGTAGTTGACGCCGAACTCGGTGGTCTTGCCGGTTTCAGGCCGCAGGTTTGGGTTGGGCAGGAACGGGAAGGTGACGCCTGCCGGATGGTTGCCGCTGATCAGCGTTTCGGTCAGCGAGGGTGAGCGATAGCCTTCGGCGTAGGTGCCATAGAACTGCAGGCCCGCCAGGCTGGCGCTTTCGAAGGGCGTGACACCAACGGTGATGCGCGGCGACAGACGATCACCTGACGTTCCATTGTCGGAATCCTCCAGGCTGTAATTGTCGTAACGCAGCCCGGCAATGACCTCGAGCCAGTCCCAGGTGAGCTTGTCCTGGATGTAGGCGCCCGAAACACTACGCTTGCCCGATGGGGTGTAGAAGCTGTCGCCGCCGGCGGTGCCGCCGGTCTCGACATCGTCACCCACCCAGTCGCCGCCATAGGTCAATTCGTGCGCAACACCGGCTGTTTCGAAGCGCGACGTGTTCCAGATGTCGACGCCGGCCGTGCCAACGTCGAAGGTCGAGGTCGAACCGACGGGCAGCAGCACGGGAAGGCCGGTCGACGGATCGAAGCGGTTCTGCGGGACCAGCGTGGCGAGGTCGAGATTGGTCTTGTTGTAGGAGGCGTTGATGTGGAGATCGAGCCAGCTCCTGGCGTCGTCAGTGATGTTGTAGCGGGCGGTGAAGGTGTTCGACTTCAGGTCGACGTCGTTGGCCGGCACGCCGCCGCTGGTTTCCGTCCAGCCGTCGCTCGAGCCGACCCAGCCGAGCTTCAATTCGCTGTTCTCGCTCGGGCGGATTGTGGTCTTGAGCAGGCCGCTCAGCACGTCGAAACCGGTACCGGCGACGGTGTCGCCGCTGCCATTCTTGTAGTCGCCGTAGTCGCGGTAGACGATGTTGCCCAGCACATCCAAATCGTCGTTGAATTTGTAGGCGCCGCTGGCGCTGGCGGTCCAGCCCTTGCCGTTGCTTTCATAGCGCCCGGTGACGGAGCCGGCCCAGGTTTCGCCCGGTCTGAGGAAATCCACCGCATCCTTGGTGTCGAAGAAGACGACGCCGCCAATGGCGCCGGAGCCGTAGGTGTTGGCGGTCGGTCCGCGAATGACGTCAACGGATTTGATGAGCTCGGGATCGACATAGAAGGTCGACTGCGTGCCGTGGTCTGAGCGCTGGAAATTCTGCCTGGCACCGTCGACGATGACCGCGACGCGACCGAAATCCTGCAGGCCGCGGATGTTGATGCTGGAGCTGACGCGTCGCGCATCGGCCTGCACCGCGACACCAGGCACACCGAGCAGCATTTCGTTCGGCGTCGTCGCCATGCGGCGGTCGAGCTGTTCCTGGTCAACATGGCTGGCCGAGGCCAGCGATTCGATTGCCGTCTCGCCGGTGCGGCTGATGACGAGGATCTTGTCCAGCAGGGTCGCGCCGGCGGGCGCCGGCTTGGTGTCCTCGGTTTTCCTGGTCTGGTCGGCCTGGTCAGCGGCCGGCTGAGCGGCCTGCTGAGCGCTGACCGGCGATGTCAGCAGCGCGATCGTCGCTGCCCCCGCAAGCAAGGCCACCTTTGCCATAGACCGATGCACCGGACCGGTGCTCGCCAGACCCAGTCGTCCAGAATTTCCCAAGCCCATGCCCCAACTCCAAATTCCAGGTTCGACGCTGGCTGGCTTGGCGCTCGCTGGCTTTTTTCATTCCGTCCGGCGTCTTAAATATTGACTCATTTATTCCGGTATTGCACTGACTAATAAACATGATGATTCAAGTCAAGAAATGAATCGGCATTTGCAACGCCTAGCCAGTTGCCCGGCACAGGAAAGGGATCGAAAGAGATGAACACCCACAATCCCAACGACTTCCGTTACCGCGTCCGCCGTTCCGAGGAGACGCCGACCCGCTTCGACCGGGTGCCGCTGGCGGTGCGGACGCTGTCCTCCAACACGCTGTTCCAGGGCGAGCACGAGATCGGCATCGAGCACCATGGCGCGCTCTATCGGCTGAAGATCACCCGCCAGGGCAAGCTCATCCTCAACAAGTGATGAAACAGCCAGGCAGGCCAAAACGCCAGGCAGGACAGGTAAGCAGGACATGGACCAGCGCGTAAAACCCGCACCGCATGAAATCCGGCGAGCGCGGGCAGACAATCCGAAAGCGCGCGAGCGCGATCTTGCCGCTGAGCTCGGTATTTCCGAAGCCGAACTGGTCGCCGAGCATTGCGGCGACGGTGTCGTGCGCGTCGAGCCCAGGGTCAACGATCTGCTGACCGGCCTCGATGCCGTTGGCGAAGTGATGGCACTGACCCGCAACGAAAGCGCGGTGCACGAGAAGATCGGCGTCTACGACAAGGTTGTCACAGGTGCGCACAATGCCATGGTACTGGGCGAAAACATCGACCTGCGCATTTTTCCCAAAGTCTGGGCGCATGGCTTTGCCGTGGAAAAGCGCGACGGTGGCGACATCCGCCGCAGCCTGCAATTCTTCGACGCGGCCGGCGATGCGGTGCACAAGGTGCATCTGCGGCCGGCGTCCAATCTCTATGCCTACCAGAAACTCGTGGCCGCACTCGAATCGCCGAACCAGGAGGCGACCGTGTCTATCGCAGGCCTGGCCGACGACGACGCGGAGACGTCGGGCGTTGCCGCAGACACCGACGATCTGCGTGACCGCTGGAGCCGGCTGACCGACGTCCACCAGTTCTTTGGCATGTTGAAAACGCTGAAGCTCACCCGCCGCCAGGCCATGCGCATGGTCGGCCAGGACTATGCCTGGCTGCTCGACAATGACGCCATCGGCGCCATGTTCCACCATGCCGCCGCCGACGGCATGCCGATCATGTGTTTTGTCGGAAACCGAGGCTGCATCCAGATCCATTCCGGTCCCGTCAAGTCGATCAAGCCGATGGGGCCGTGGATCAACGTCATGGACGAGACGTTCCACCTGCATCTGCGCACCGACCACATCCAGGAGGTGTGGGCGGTGCGCAAACCGACCAAGGACGGTCATGTCACCTCGCTCGAAGCCTATGGCGCCGACGGCAAGATGATCATCCAGTTCTTCGGCAAGCGCCATGAAGGCGAGGGCGAGCGCGACGACTGGCGGTTCCTTGCCGAGAACCTGCCGCGCATTCCAAGCCCGACCGCAGCCTGAGGAAACGACGATGATTTCACTGTTCAGGACGCTTGCCGCGGCCATGGGCCTGTCGCTGTTTATTGCCGCCCCAGTGCCGGCCAGCGAGAACGTGGCCGTGTTTGCCGACACGTCGCGGATCGTGGCGATCGGCGGTTCGATCACCGAGATCGTCTACGCGCTTGGCGAGGAAGGTCATCTCGTCGCCCGCGATTCGACCAGCCGCTACCCCGCCGCCGCGGTCGCGCTGCCCGACGTCGGCTATATGCGCCAGCTGTCGCCGGAAGGCGTGTTGTCGGTCAATCCTTCGGGCATTCTGGCGCTGCATGGCAGTGGGCCGAAGGAAGCGGTCGATGTGCTGAAAAAGTCGAGCGTTCCGTTCATCGACGTGCCCGAGCATTACAGCCATGACGGCATCCTGGAAAAGATCCGCATCGTCGGCAAGGCGCTTGGCGTCGACGCCAAGGCCGAGACGCTGGTGGCTGAGACCGACGCCAAGCTGAAGGCGGCCGAGAAGCAGACGGCGTCGATCAAGCAGCGCAAGCGCATCCTGTTCGTGCTGTCGATCCAGGGCGGCAAGATCCTGGCCGCCGGCACCGACACCGCCGGTGACGGCACCATCAAGCTCGCCGGTGCGGTCAACGCCGTCGAAGGTTTTTCCGGCTACAAGCAGATGTCCGACGAGGCCATCGTAACCGCCAGGCCGGACGTGATCCTGGCGATGAAAAATGCCGGACCGCCGATTGCGGAGGCCGAGCTGTTTGCCATCCCGTCGATCACCTCGACGCCGGCCGGTGAAGGCCGCAAACTGATCCTGATGGATGGCAGCTATCTGCTCGGCTTCGGGCCGCGCACCTCCGATGCCATCCACGATCTCGCAGTCTCGCTCTATGGCAGCCAGGTCACGGACTGAGCCGATGGTGGATCAGTCGATCGCCGGCGCGGCGCGCAAGATGGCCGAGGGCGATCGTTCCGGGCGCGCGCGCCTGGTTATTTTGCTCCTGTGCGTGGCCCTTGCCCTTTCGCTGTTCCTGTCTCTGAGGTCGGGCGCTTCCGATGCATCGGCCGTCGGTGTCATTCGTGACTGGCTAACCGGCGCCGTGCCGGCCGACGCCGCGCTTGGCGCCCGCGACCGGCTGATCGTCTACGATATCCGCATGCCGCGCGTGCTGCTCGGCGTGCTGATCGGTGCGGCGCTGGCCGTATCGGGAGCGGTCATGCAGGGCCTGTTTCGCAATCCGCTCGCCGATCCCGGCCTGATCGGCGTTTCAGCCGGTTCCAGCCTCGGCGCGGTCGCCGTCATCGTGCTCGGCACGACGTGGCTGGCGCCGCTCACTCTGGCGCTCGGCGGCATGGCCTTGCCGCTCGCCGCTTTCTGCGGCGGCCTTGCGGTCACGCTGGTGCTCTACCGCGTCGCCACGCGGCAGGGGCGCACCTCGGTCGCCACCATGCTGCTTGCCGGCATTGCGCTCGCAGCCCTTGCCATGGCGCTGACCGGTATCCTGATTTTCATGGCCGACGACCGGCAGTTGCGCGACCTGACCTTCTGGCAGCTGGGCTCGCTTGGCGGCGCGACCTGGCCGAAGATCGCTTCCGTCGGGCCGATCATCGTGCTGGCGCTTGCGGCAATGCCGTTCCTGGCCAAAGGCCTCAACGCCCTGGCGCTCGGCGAGGCGACGGCCGGACATCTCGGCATCCCGGTACAGCGGCTGAAATACACCGCGATCGTCGGCGTCTCGGCAGCGGTCGGCGCCTCTGTCGCAGTCAGCGGAGGCATCGGTTTTGTCGGCATCGTCGTGCCGCATCTCTTGCGGCTGCTGATCGGTCCGGACAATCGCTATCTCTTGCCGGCATCGGCGCTGCTCGGCGCCTCGATGCTGCTTCTTGCCGACGCAGTTGCCCGCGTCATCGTGGCGCCGGCCGAATTGCCAATCGGCATCGTCACGGCGATCGCCGGCGCACCGTTCTTCCTCTGGATCCTGCTGCGCAAGCGCGGCGTAATCGACTTGTGAGGCGGCATGATCGAAGCACGCGATGTCTCGGTGGCGATGGGCGGCAAACGCATCGTCGCTAATGTCGATTTTGTCGCACGGCCGGGCGAGATCGCCGCCATCGTCGGACCGAACGGCTCGGGCAAGACGACTTTCTTGAAGGCGTTGTCGGGCGATCTGGCGTTTACGGGGACAGTGGCCGTCAACGGGCGCGACCTCTCCGCGATGAGGCCGGTGGAGGCCGCAACCGTGCGTGCCGTGCTGCCGCAGGCGACGACCCTGTCCTTTCCCTTCACCGTGCACGAAGTGGTCAGGCTCGGCCTTATCGGCGGCCGTTCCGGCGTTCTGCCGGGCGAAGATGATCGTCTGCCCGAGCGGGCGCTGGTGCGGGTCGACCTCGACGGCTTTGCCGGCCGTTTCTATCAGGAGCTCTCGGGCGGCGAGCAACAGCGCGTGCAACTGGCGCGCGTGCTGTGCCAGGTCTGGGCGCCGGTGCTGGACGGCAAGCCGCGCTATCTCTATCTCAACGAGCCGGTCTCCAGCCTCGATATCAAGCACCAGCTGATCATCATGAACATCGCCCGCGATTTCGCCCGGCGCGGCGGCGGTGTGATCGCCATCCTGCACGACCTCAATCTGACGGCCATGTATGCCGACCGGATTTTCGTGATGCATCGCGGCCGGCTCGCCGCCGACGGTTCACCGCAGGAGGTGCTGAGCGACGATCTGATCGAAAAGGTGTTCGATTGTCGGCTAAGGGTCGGTGTGTTGCCGGCGGCGAACATGCCGTTTGTCTTGCCGCAGTCAGCCGCCTAAAGCGCGTCGCGTTTGAACGGACTCAGGCGACGCGCTTTAGGTCTTTGTCTTTATGCATGTCGTTGTCTCAAAACCCGGGGCCACTTTTGAGCGACATGCAGTAGAAAACTCAGGCGGCCGGAGCTCGCTGGACCAGCATGTCGATGCCGAGCAAATGACGCACATTCGGGCGCGCCGCCACCATATCGGCGATAGTGTAGCGGGAGAGTACGGCAAAGAAGGCGTTGAGCGCCTCGCGCAGCGCCGAATTCAGCTGGCAGCTGTCGACCAGCGGGCATTCGGCGGCGTCGTTCTCGAAGCATTCGGCCATGGCAAAGCTCTCCTCGGTCACCCGTACGACGTCGAACAGGCTGATCTGCTCGGCGGGGCGGCCGATTCTCACGCCGCCATTCCTGCCGCGCACCGTCTCGATAAGGCCATGCTCGACCAGCGGCTGCAGGATCTTGAACAGGAAAAGCTCCGACACCGAATAGGCGGCCGCAATCTCGGGGATGCGGCTCAGGCGATCGTTGTTGGCGGCGCAATACATCAGGATGCGCATGGCGTAGTTGGTCTGGCGCGTCAGCCGCATTTCATTCCTCACCCGAGTCCTGGCGCGTTGGAACTGCACCAGATTTTAGATTGTGCTGGTGCGGCTTTCTCACCCGGAGTTTCGGATTCGCCCACACTGGCCTGATCGGAATATGGCCTATACCTTGGAACAATTCCAGACTGGGATTGCATGATAGATGAACATTCTTGTCAACTTTGCGTGCGAAACCGGCAATTCCCGGACGAAATCGGCCCATCCGATCATGCTACGGGCCCAAACACCCCCTAAATAGGCCATGCCAGATAGCCAAGAGATCGATGAGGAGCGGCGTATCATGTCCCAATCGGCTTCGTCCCTGGCGCCTGGCGGTTTTGATGCCGAGACGGGCGCCAAGCTTTTCGCGTTGCGGCGGACAAAGTTCCTCGCCACGGCTGCGCTGGTGCTTTGCGTCGTGGTTTTTGCCGTGGCCAAATCGTTCGAGGCCAAGTATCCGTGGCTGGGCTTCGTGGCGGCCTTCGCCGAGGCGGCGACCATTGGCGGCCTGGCCGACTGGTACGCGGTGGTGGCGCTGTTCAAGCGGCCGCTTGGCCTGCCGATCCCGCACACCGCCATCATCCCAGCGAACCAGAACCGCATCGCCGATAATCTGGGCCGCTTCATCGAGGTCAATTTTCTGGCGCCGGAGCCGGTGCGCGAAAAGCTGGCCGAGGTTGATTTTGCAGCACTCGTCGCCGACTGGCTGACTGACGCCGAACGCTCTGCCGGCCTGTCGCGCTTCGTCGTGCGGTTGGTGCCGCAGACGCTTGCGGCGATCGAGCAATCCGGCCTGCGCGGCTTCGTCACCAGCCGCATGCTGGAGCAGATCGACAAGGTGCCGCTGGCGCCGCTGGCCGCCGAATTGCTGTCGGCGCTCACCGACGACCGCCGCCACCAGAAACTGTTCGACGAATTCACCAGGGTGATTGGCCGGTTCCTGAACGATGAAGAGGCGCTGGCGACCATGCGCGAAAAGATCCGCGAGGAATTGCCGTCGCTGTTCAACCTGTTCAGAGCCGACGCCTATCTGCTGAAGAAGATCGTCGCTTCCGCCGGCTCGCTGCTCGACGAGGTGCGCGCCGATCCCGACCATCCGATGCGCGCCGAATTCGACCGTTTCGCGCACAGCTTCATCGAGCGGCTCAGAACCTCGAAGCAATACGCCAAACGGGCCGAGAAGCTGAAGCGCGATTTCCTGGCGCGGCCGGAAGTGAAGTCGCTCGCCGGCGACATGTGGCAGAGCCTCAGCGTGTTCATCGAACAGGACGCCAAGGCGGAGAATTCGATTGTTCGCGCGCATCTCGCCAACATGTTCGTCGAGGTCGGCCGCCATCTCTCAGGCGATCCGCAGATCAGGGCCGACATGAACCAGGGCTTTGTCGTGGCGCTGTCGTCGTTCGTGGAGAGCCAGAAGAGCGGTGTGTCGACGTTCATCGCCGATCAGGTCAAGCGCTGGGACCTTGCCCAGCTGACGAGGCTGATCGAGATGAACATCGGCAGGGACCTGCAATATATCCGCTTCAATGGCATGATTATTGGCGGCCTGGCCGGTCTCGTGCTCTACACGGCGGAGAGGCTGTTTCTCGCTGGCTGATGCTGCGTTTGCCGCTGAATTGCTTGGGCGTCCGAATGGACACACGGCGCGCGAGTGCTATTGTCCAGAACAGGGTTCAGCATTTGCGACACTGGGGAGCACGAGCAATGGCCAAACAACCCGACTCCGATTCGTTCCTTGACATGTTCAGCCGGTTCGGCCGTGACCTGAAGGTGCCGAATGTCGAGGCGATCCTCGCGCATCATCGCAAGAACCTCGAGGCCCTGGAAAGATCGGCGCGGGCGGGAGCTGCCGGCGCGACCTCATTGTTGTCCAGACAGCGCGAGATGCTGCAGGACACGCTGCGTGAAGTCAGCGACATGGCGCAGAGCTACAAGGCGCCGGGCAATCCCCAGGAACTGATGACAAAACAGGCGGAGTTCGCCAGGAAATCCTTCGAAGCCGCCCTGAAAAATGCCGGCGAAGTGGCCGAGCTGGTCAAGAAATCCGGCACCGAATCGATCGAAATCCTGCGCAGCCGCATCAAGGAAGCGATGGAGGAAATCCGCTCGGGCTATGACAAGAAGTGACTCTCAACGCAACCATGAGAGGAGTGGGCCGGTTGCGGCGCATGAGCATGGACGAGGGACACTGTTTGGCGGAAAATGGCGGAACGGAATCGCAACGGGCGAATTGACAGGAGCCGTCCGTTCGTGGTCCGAGGCACTGGGAGCCACCGGGAAAGCAGGAATGACGGAACTACGGCCGAAAACGCCGCCGACCTTCGAGCAGTTAAGGGCGATGGCCGGGCAGGAGCTCGGCGTGTCGGAATGGACGACCGTCGACCAGAACCGCATCAACCAGTTTGCCGAATGCACAGGCGACCATCAGTGGATCCACGTCGATCCGGAGCGGGCGAAGCGGCAGAGCCCATTTCGCACCACGATCGCGCATGGCTATCTGACGCTGTCGATCATCGGCGCGCTGGCGCTGGGCATGGGCATCGTCCCCGAAAATACGCAAGCCGCCTTCAATTACGGCTTCGACAAGGTGCGGTTCCTGGCGCCCGTCAGGGTCGGCGCACGCATCCGGCTGCGCACGACGCTGTTGTCGGTGGAGGACAAGGGGCCGGGCCAGTATCTGATGAAGGCCGCCAATACGGTCGAGATCGAGGGCGAACAGAGGCCGGCTCTGACCGCCGAAACGCTGGTCATGCTTTATGAGCGGCGCAAGCGGGCGGGAGCGTAAGCTCCCCATCTTCGGTCATGATGGCTGTTGCCGCACCGACAGCCTTGCCGCCGGCGCGGGTCGAGAGCAGTGCCAGCAACAGCGCAGCCACCGCCAGGACCGTTGCCGTCTGAAAGGTAACCTGCATCCCGTGGGCGGCTGCCGCTGAGGTCAGCATGTCCTGGCTTTGCCGTTCTCCCGTCGAGGCAGCCGCAAAAATGGCGCCCATAAGCGATGCGCCGGTGATCAGGCCGAGATTGCGCAACAGATTGAGCAGGCCGGACACCACGCCGCGCTCGCCGGCAGCGACACCGCTCATGACGGCGGCATTGTTGGATGTCTGGAACAGGGCGTACCCGAAGCAGGTGACGGCGATCGGCACGATATAGCTGGCAATGCCGAGTTTTGTTGCGGCGAGCGACAACAATGAGGTTCCGACGGCAAGACTGAACAGTCCGACGACCATCATCCTGTGCGCGCCGAAGCGATCGGTGAGGCGGCCGGCGACGAGCGCCGAGAGCGCGGAGACCAGCGGACCTGTCGACAGGACCACGCCGACCATCGCAGCATTGAGCCCCAGCGCTCGCGACAGATAGAATGGAGCGACCACCAGGGTCGCCATCATCACTGTGGCGACAACGAGGTTCGTGGCGAGGCTGGCGCTGAGCCGGATGTCGTACAACCGGGCAAGCCGGATCAAGGGATTCTTCGCCCTCTTCTGCGCGACGCCGAACAGAACGACGCCGATGCCGGCGGCAACCAGCAGGCCGGTGTTGAGGGCGCCGAAATGGCCGTGGCCGAGCGTCATGGCCAGTGCATAGGCGGCGAGCGTCAGGCCTAGCAAGACCGTCCCGATCGCGTCGAACCCGCCTTGAACGCCCGCAGCCTTGCCGCGGGCAGGCGGGGCCAGCCAGGCGAGGGCAAAGGTCAGGAGGCCGAGCGGCACATTGACGAGGAAGATCGCCCGCCAGCCAAAGCCGGCGATCAGCAAGCCGCCGAGCGAGGGTCCGAGCGTCGTGCCGATCGCCGACATGGCGCCGAGCAGGCCCATGGCGCTGCCGGTTCTCTCCTTGGTCACGGTCTCCGCGACAAAGGCCAGCGTCAACGCCATCATCAGCGCGGCACCCAGCCCTTGCACGGCGCGCGCCGCAATCAGCAGCCAGAGCGTCGGCGCCAGGCCGCAGAGCACCGAGGCCAGTGTGAACAGCGCGATGCCGCCGAGCAGCAACGGCCGGCGGCCGACCATATCGGCCAGCCGGCCGGCGCTGACGATCAGGGCCGTGATGGCGAGCAGATAGGCGAGAACCACCCATTGCACGGACTGGAACGGCGCACCGAACGCCTGCATGAGGGAAGGCAGTCCGACGCTGGCAATGCTGGTTCCAAGCGACGACAGCAGCGTGGCGAGCGACAGGCTGGCCAATGCCAAGACAGGAGAGTGGGCCAGGCCTGCGGACCGGGTGTTCTGCGGCGCCGATGCGCACTCGTTCTGCTCGGCAGTTGCCATGGCGATTTCCTCCTTGTCAGTCCCGCAACCGGACCTGTCGGAGATCTAGTCGTCAGGGTGGAATGGCGGAAGGCGCAGCATTTGCATCTTATTCGTGCACCAAACGCCATGGCATGTGCTACAATCCGCCAATGACATCGCCCGACCTCAATCTGCTGTTCGCTCTCGACGTCCTGCTGACCGAAGGTAGCGTGGCTCGCGCGGCAACCCGGCTGCGGCTCAGCCCTTCGGCGATGAGTCGCACCCTGGCGCGACTGCGCGAAGCGACCGGCGACCCGCTGCTGGTTCGGGCCGGTCGAGGCCTTGTGCCGACGCCGCGCGCGGAGGCATTGCGGCAGCAGACCGGCCGTGTCGTCCAGGAAGCAGAAACGTTGCTGCGCCCTGCCAGGCCTCTCGATCTCGCGAAGCTGAACCAGATCTTCACGCTGCGCACCAATGAAGGGTTCGTCGAGGAGTTCGGGCCGCGTCTTGTCGCTCGCATACAGGCCGAGGCGCCGGGCGTGCGGCTGCGATTTGCGCCGAAAGCCGACAAGGATGTCGCCTCGTTGCGCGACGCAGCGATCGATCTGGAAATCGGCGTTGCCGGCGAGACCGGACCGGAGGTGCGCATACAAGCGCTGTTCCGTGACCGGTTCGTCGGCGCCGTAGGAGCCGGCCATCCCTTGAGCGAAGGTGCGGTGACGCCTGAACGCTACGCGGCCGGCCGCCACATCAGCGTTTCACGGCGGGGTCGGGAAAGAGGGCCGATCGATCAGACTTTGGCGCAGCTCGGCCTGCAGCGAACCGTGGCGTGCATGGTCTCCGGCTTTTCGGCTGCACTCGCCATGGCGCGCGCTTCGGACCTGATCGCCAGCGTGCCCGAACGGCACACGCAAGGCGCACGCGCCGGCATGGTCAGCTTTCCGCTGCCGGTCGCCACGGTGGAGGTCACCATCTCGATGCTCTGGCATCCACGGCTCGATGCCGATCCGGCGCAACGCTGGCTGCGAGATTGCGTTCGGGAGGTCTGCGCGGCCTCCCGCTGAGCGCTCAGCGCGCCATTGCCGCCTTGAGCACCCTGAAAATCCGCTCGTCTTGGCATTGGGCAACGTTGAAGCGCAGGAACCGGCTGGCGGTTCCCGACAGGCTGAATGCATTGCCGGGCGCCAGCACGATGTTGTCGGCCAGCGCGCGGCGTGCCATTTCAGCCGCGTCCACGCCATCCGGCAGGCTGCACCACAGGAACAAGCCGGCCGGTTGGTCGATCCAGGGCGTGATGCCGATCGCCTTCAGGCGCGCGCCCGTTTCGCCCATGGCGCGGGAAAGCCGCGCGCGCAGCAATTCCATGTGCTTGCGGTAGCTGCCGTCCCTAAGCAGCGTCAGCACCAGTTCGGCCGCCAGCCGGCCGCCGCCGAAGGTGGTGGCGATCTTGAGGTCGGTAAGTTGCTCGATCCAGTCGCGTGGTGCCGCGATGAAGCCGCAGCGAACCGATGCCGATAGCGTCTTGGAGAAGCTGCCGATATGGACGACGCGGTTGAGGCCGTCGAACGCCGCCAGCCGGGGCGCGGGGCTGTGCTCGAAATCGGCGAAGATATCGTCCTCGATGATGGTCAGGTCCGACTGGTCGGCGAGTTTCAGCAGCCGGTGCGCGGTGACCGGCGACAGGATCGCGCCGGTCGGGTTGTGGATAGCGGAATTGGTGATGTAGAGGCGCGGCCTGTGCTCGGCGAGGGCCTGCGCGAACAGCTCGATATCCGGCCCCGATGGCGTGTAGGGCACGCTGACGACCTTGGCGCGATGGGCGCGCAGCAGCGCGTGAAAATTGAAATAGCAGGGGTCGTCGAGCAGCACGGTATCGCCGGGTTCGATCAGGAAGCGGCACAGAAGATCGATGGCCTGCGTGCCCGATTCGGTCAGCATGATCTGTTCGGGCGAGACCTCGATGCCGTGGCCGGCCATGCGCCGCGCGAGCAATTGCCTGAGCGGCGGCAGGCCGAGCGGCGTGCCGTAATCGGCGAGGTCGACATCGTCGGCGCGCGCCACGGTGCGCAGCGCCCGGCGCAAGGCCCCCTGCGGCATCCATGAGGCCGGCATCCAGCCGCAGCCGGGTTTCAGCATCTCGTCGCCGGCTTCCAGTGACTGGCGCGAAACCCAAAGCGGATCGACAGCGCGGTCGAGCCGCGGGCCGATCTCGGCCAGCGACAGTGGCGCCAGCGATCCGGCGGCATAAAAACCCGAACCCGGCCGTGAGCGTATCGCGCCTTCGGCAGCGAGCCGCTCATAGGCTTCGACCACGGTCGACTTGGACACCTGCATGGCCTTGGCAAAGGCGCGGATCGAAGGTAGCCGCGCGCCTGGCGTCAGGCTGCGCGCCGATATCCGCTGGCGGATGGTCGCCATGACAGTTTCCACAAGCGTGGTCGCGACAGGAGGGTGCGCATTGCCGGTTTCCAAAATGAGTTCGGTCATCTGTATTGCTCTGATAGCCATTACCGTTTTGCGGAATTGTACTGCATTGTCTCTGGCTGCACCATAGGCACTTGCCCGATAGAGGGCGAAAGCAATGGAGCCTGGAATGGACAAAACCGCGAGCGGCTGGATGAACGGATTCATCGGCGTGCTGATCTTCTCAGGCTCGCTGCCGGCAACGCGCGTGGCCGTGGCCGATTTCGATCCGATATTCCTGACCTCGGCCCGCGCCGCGATTGCCGGACTTCTCGGTCTCGCCATGCTGATGCTGTTTCGGCAGAAACGCCCGGAGCGCGGCGATTTTCTGTCGCTGGTGATCGTCGCCCTTGGCGTGGTTGTCGGCTTTCCCTTGCTCACCGCGCTGGCGCTGAAGCACGTCACCTCCGCCCATTCCATCATCTTCGTCGGCCTGCTGCCGCTGGCCACCGCGATCTTCGGCGTGCTGCGCGGTGGCGAGCGTCCGCGCCCGGCCTTCTGGCTGTTTTCCTGCATCGGCAGCGCGCTGGTCGCCGGTTTTGCCCTGATGCAAGGCGTGACGGCCTCACCTGTCGGCGACGGCCTGATGCTGGCCGCCATCATCGTCTGCGGCCTGGGCTATGCCGAGGGGGCGGCATTGTCGCGCAGGCTGGGCGGCTGGCAGGTGATCTGCTGGGCGCTGGCGATCTCGCTGCCGATCATGCTGGTTCTGACCTTTGCGACGCTGCCGTCGTCCTTCGCCGGCATCGGCTCTCACGCCTGGATGGGTCTCGCCTATGTCTCGCTGTTCAGCATGCTGATCGGCTTCGTGTTCTGGTATCGCGGCCTGGCCCAAGGCGGCATCGCTGCCGTCGGGCAGTTGCAGTTGCTGCAGCCCTTTTTCGGCCTGGCGCTGGCAGCGTCGCTGCTGCACGAGCAGGTCAGCCCGCTGATGGTGGTCGTGACGCTCGGCGTGGTGGCTTGCGTGTTCGGGGCGAAGAAATTTGCGCGCTAGGAGTTTGGTGGTGGAGGGCGACTCCGCCCTAGAACTTCGTCACCACCCCAATGCCAATCCCCTCGAACCCGCCCATTGCCACCAGCGCCGCAGGCGCCTCATCAAGGCTGATCTTCTTGCCGACCAGCAGTTCGGGCTTGAGCTTGCCGGTGCGGATCATCTCCATCATGGCGGGGTAGCGGTGGGCCTGCATGCCGTGGCTGCCGAGGATTTCCAGCTCGAAGGCGATCACCTTGTCCATCGGCACTTGCGGGCGGGCGTGTTCGCCCAGCATCAGGCCGACCTGCACATGGCGGCCGCGCCGGCGCAGATTGGCAATCGAGTTGAACGATGTCGTGGGGTGGCCGAGCGCGTCCATCGACATATGCGCGCCGCCATTGGTGATCTGCTTGATCGCCTTGACCACGTTCGGCGTGGTCGAGGCGTTGATGGTCGCCACGGCGCCGATCTTTCTGGCGAAGTCCAGTTTCTCGTCGGTGAGGTCGATGGCGATGACATTGGCGCCCATGGAACTGGCGATCATGATCGCCGACAGGCCGACGCCGCCGCAGCCATGCACCGCCACCCATTCGCCCGGCGTCACCCGGCCCTGGTCGACAATGGCGCGAAACGAGGTGACGAAGCGGCATCCGAGGCTGGCGGCGGTGGCGAACTCCATCTCCTCGGGCAGGCGCACGAGATTGGTGTCGGCATGCTCGATGGCGACATATTCGGCAAACGATCCCCAGGCGGTGAAGCCGGGCTGCGTCTGGTGTTCGCAGACCTGATGATTGCCCGAATTGCATTCGAAGCAGCGGCCGCAGCCGACGCAGAACGGCACGGTGACGCGCTCGCCGGCCTTCCAGCGGGTCACCCGCTTGCCGACGGCGACGACGATGCCGGCCAGTTCATGGCCCGGCACATGCGGCAGCGTGATGCCGTCATCATGACCCATCCAGCCATGCCAGTCGCTGCGGCAGAGCCCGGTCGCCTCGACCTTGATGACCACACCGTCCGCGGCCGGTTTCGGATCCGGCACGGTCTGGATTCTCGGCGCCTCGCCGAATCTTTCGAAGACGACGGCTTTCATCGGCAACTCTCCGTGCTCTGCTCCGGCATTGTGAGCCTATTCGGCATCTATCTGATTCTCCGGCGCCGCCTTCTGAAAGGCCGGCAGCGCCATGCAGGCGGCGTGGATGCGCGAGATCTCGGGGTAGGGTGTCAGGTCGACGCCGAAGCGGGCGTTGCTGGCGATCTGGGCGACCAGGCAGATGTCGGCGAGGCCCGGTGCGTCGCCATGGCAAAATGTGCCGGTCTCATCCGATGAAGCCAGAATCTTTTCAAGCGGCTGGAACCCTTCGTTCACCCAGTGGCGAAACCAGTGGATGACATCCTGGTCGCCGGCGCCGAACAAAGTGCGCAGCGAGGTCAGCACGCGCAGATTGTTCACCGGGTGGATGTCGCAGGCGATCATCTGCGCCAGCATTCGCACGCGCGCCCGGCCGAGCGCGTCCTTCGGCAGCAGCGACGGTTCGGGGTGGGTCTCGTCGAGATATTCGATGATTGCCAGCGACTGCGTCAAAAGCGTGCCGTCGCCCAGGATCAGCGCCGGCACCAGCCCCTGCGGATTGACCGCGCGATAGGCCGGCTCCAGATGGTCGCCATGCCGCAGATGATGCGGCACGTAGTCGTAGCCCAGCCCCTTCATCTCGAGCGCGATGCGCACGCGGTAGGAGGTGGAGGAGCGGTAGTAGTTGTGGAGGACGAGGTCGCTCATTGGATCACGGCTTGTCGGTGGAATTTTGGCCGATCGAATCTTGGCCGACAGTGATCTCGATGGTGCCGATGCCGTCGACACCGCCGGTCATCGTCTGACCCGGCGCCACCGCGCCGACGCCGGCCGGCGTGCCGGTGAAGATCAGGTCGCCCGGTTGTAGTACAACCGCACCGCTGCAGATCGAAACGATATCGGCGATCGGCCAGATCAGTTCGGCGAGGTCGCCCTCCTGTTTCACCGTGCCGTCGACGGCGAGCCAGATGCGGCCCTTTTGCGGGTGGCCGGATTTGGCGGCTGATACCAACGGGCCGCAGGGCGCCGATCGGTCGAAGGCCTTCGACCAGTCCCAGGGCCGCGCCGCTTTCTTGGCCTCGTCCTGCAGGTCGCGGCGGGTGAGGTCGATGCCGACGCCGTAGCCCCAGACATGCTCGAGGGCTTCAGCGCGGGGGATGCGGAAGCCGGCCTTGCCGATCGCCGCCACCAGCTCGATCTCATGGTGCAGGTTTTGGGTCAAAGGCGGGTAGGGGACCGTGGTGCCGCTATCGACCACCGCATCGGCCGGCTTGGTGAAGAAGAAGGGCGGGTCGCGCTCGTCATTGCCGAGTTCGCGCGCGTGCGCGGCGTAGTTGCGGCCGACGCAGAAGATGCGGCGCACCGCAAAACGCTGGGCCGAGCCTTCTATGGCGACCGATGGGGTTGCGGGCAAGGGGAGGACGAAGTCTGTCATGCCAGGTCTTTCTGCTTCAACTGCCGGCACATTTGACCGATTTGGACCGCCGGGCAAGGCAGGAGCCTCCGCAAAAGCGTCGGCTGCGCCTTGATTGTCTGATAAAGTCGGCTTCGCCTCCTGGGGTTAAGATGGCGATAGACTATTTGCCAATAAGCTGGCCATACCAGCGGGAGTATCGTGCCCAGGGAGGACTGAAACGAACACCATGACCGCAGTCAACGATCGCGCCCGGTTTCTGATCATCGACGACCATCCGCTGTTTCGCGAGGCGCTGCACAGCGCCGTGCAGATGGCCTATCCGGAAGTCGACACGGTGGAGGCGCGCTCGATCGCCGAGGCGCTCGATCTTCTGGGTGGGATAAAGCCATTCGATCTGGCGCTGCTCGATCTCAACATGCCCGATGTGCATGGCTTCGATGGACTGCTGCAACTCAGGACCCGCCATCCGCGGCTGCCGGTGGTCGTCGTCTCGGGCTATGAGGAGCCGAAGATCATCTCCGAGGCGCTTTCCTATGGTGCAGCCGGCTTCATCCCGAAATCGGCGCGCAAGAGCGATCTCGCCGCCGCCATCCGCTCAGTGATGGAGGGCGCGATCTATGTGCCGGAGACCTATGAGGGACAGCCACCCGACGCCGACAGCGCCGACCGCGCCGATATGGTGCAGCGGCTGGCCAAACTGACGCCGCAGCAGCTGCGCGTGCTGCAGATGCTGCGCCAGGGCCTGCTGAACAAGCAGATCGCCTACGAGCTGCAGGTCGGCGAGACCACGGTCAAGGCGCATGTCTCGGAGATCCTGCGCAAGCTCAACGTCTACAGCCGCACGCAAGCGGTGATTGAGGTGTCGAAGCTGGACAATGCGGAGCTGTTTCGCGATCAGGCCGGGTTTTGATCTTTACCCTCCCCCTTGTGGGGAGGGTCGATCCGCGAAGCGGAGCGGGGTGGGGGAGCTTGGCGCTGCACCCCGCCCCGGCGCTGCGCGCCGACCCTCCCCATCGAGGGGAGGGTATGGGGCTCAAGCCAGCAGATGCGCCAGCAGCGCCCTTAGCTGCGCCGGCTTTAGCGGCTTCCGCATCAGCTCTATGCCTGCGGCGCGGGCTGCCTTGGCGACGGCCTCCGATCCGTCGGCGGTGACGATCAGCGCCGGCACGGCGCGGCCGAGATAATCGCGGACTTCGGCGATGGTGGCGGTGCCGAGGTCGCCGTCGTCGAGATGCTGGTCGGCAATGACGATGTCGGGCACCCAGTCGGTGTCGCCAAGCAGGCTGATCGCAGCCTCGGTCGAAGTCGCGGCGCGCACCAGGCACTGCCAGCGCTCGAGCAGGAAGGTCATCGCCTGCAACACGTCGGCGTCATTTTCGACCAGCAGGACCTTGGTGCCGAACAGGCCGTAGCCGCGCGGCCGCTCCATCTCGGCAAGGCTGGCGATGGCGTCGGCGCTGGCGCCGATGCCGACCGGCACGTCGATGTGGAAGATGGTGCCGCGCCCAACCCTCGAGGAGAACGTCACGGGATGACCGAGCGCGGCGGCCATGCGCCGCACGATGGCAAGGCCCAGGCCCAGCCCGCCGCCGGAGATCCCGGTATCGGCTGGAATGGCGGAGCCGCGATGGAACTCCTCGAAAACCGCCTCGCGCTGATCCTCGGGAATGCCGCAGCCGGTGTCGGCGACATCGATGCGGATGGTGTCGCCGCGATGCCTGGTGCCGACCAGCACGCCGCCGAAGCGGGTGTAGCGCAGAGCGTTGGACAGGATATTCTGCAGGATGCGGCGCAAGAGCGTGCGGTCCGAACGCACCACGGCGCTGACCGGGCGGAACTTCAGCGCCAGCCCCTTCATCTCGGCCACGGGCAGGAAATCCGACCGCAGCGAGGAAAACAGCGTCTCCAGATTGACATCGCCGATGTCGGGCTGGACCACGCCGGCATCGAGCTTGGAAATGTCGAGCAGCGTGCGCAACAGGTCTTCCATGGTCTCCAGCGAGCGCTCGACCTGGCGGACCAGCTTCTTGCCCTCGTCGCTGGTCTGCACTTCGGCCAGCGCCGAGACGGAGAGGTGGGCGGCGTTCAGCGGCTGCAGCACGTCATGGCTGGCGGCGGCCAGGAACCTGGTCTTGGACAGGTTTGCCAGCTCGGCGTTTTCCTTGGCGGCGCTGAGGTCGATGTTCGACTGTTCCAGCCGGCGCAAGGTCGAGTGCAGTTCCTCGGTGCGCATACGCACGCGGTTTTCAAGTGAAATCGCGGTCTGGAACAGCGAGAAGGCATTGCCTTGCTGGTCCATCGAGCGCTCGACGCGGCTGACCAGAGCGGCGTTGATCTTCTTCAGCCTGTCGACGTCGTCGATGTCCCTGAGCGGCATGGGCTATTCCGCCGCCTGGCGTTCGCCGAAGGCGATGCCGGTGAAGGTTTGGTTCAGATGCATCGAGCGGTACTGTTCGCCATAGGTGCCGAAGCCGATGACATTGTTGACCCGGTAGAGCTCCGAAATGTCGCGGAACACCTGGCGGTTGCGGGCGTCGAGCCGGCGCAGCACGCAATCGAAGCCGAGGATCATGTCGATGCCGCCGAGCCGCTCCTCGACGTCGCGCAGTGCGGCGCGCGTCGATTCCACCATGTCCTTGGGCTGGGCGATGGAGAGCACGACGCCGTCGTCTATGGCGCAGAAGAAAGACAGTGAGCCGTCGGCATGCATCTTCTGGATCGAGCGGCAGTAATATTCGCCGCCCACTTTCACCACCACCGGGTGCGAGGCGAAGCTCATCGGCGTCAGGTTCTGCGCAACGATGCCGACGGAGGCTGCATACTCCTCAGCCGCATTGGTGGCGTTGAATTCGCGCACGGTGCGGTGGTCCGGATCGGATGCCGTCACCACCAGCTTCTCGTCGGTGGGGATGAAATTGTCGGTCTTGAAGACATGGAACGGGATCTCGGTGGCGATCAGCACAATGATGGCGCTGTCTGACGCTACCTTGCCGTTCGAAATCAGCCTGGTGGTTTCGAATTTCAAATCGTCGCCCGCCGAACCGCCGATCAGCGGGATGTCGTCCAGCCCCCAATGGATGGCCGAGGTCACCGCTTCCTCTGCAAAGGACAGGCCGTCGATGAAGCAGAGCGCGAAAGTGCTTTTGGCATGGCAACTGCCGGTGCGTCCGCGCAGCAGGCGCCGCAAGCCCTCGACTTCATCAGTGATCCTGTCCATGCCCGACGAGGAGAGATTGTCGACCATGGTGCTGACCGCCGAAAACGACGCGGAGGGAAAGAGCAGCGCCAGCACATGGCCTTCCTCCAGGCCCTGGGGGGTAATCTCGCCGGCGGTCGAGCAGGCGGCGTAGGCCAGCGTCGGCGCGTGGGTCTTCAGCCCTTGCGAAAGGACGCTCGCGTCAAACAGGCTCTGGGAGAAGAACAGCAGGGCAAAGCCGGCATCGATGGCTGCGGCCTCGACGGCGACCGCCAGGGCGAATGCATCGGCGTCGGGCTCGTCGGTGGTGAGCGCCGACAGACCGGATGCATAGCTCGTCCGTGAACTGGCCAGAGGCTTCCTCCCGATATCCTCCGACGCTTCCTGCGCGCGCCCGTTTTATGTCTCTCGGCGAGCTGGCGTCGAGGGCATTGTTGCCCCCTATTCGCTCTTTGGCAATGGGGCGGACAGGCCCATGATTTTCGTTTTCTCCATGACCGAAAGTACAATGAGCGCCGTGTGTTTTTTGCGCTTTGTGCAGTGTACCAATAGCGCATGGCCGAGCGCCAAAGCCGCATCGGCAGCATGGCTACCAAGGTCATACCCAGGGAGGATGCATGTCGGACGTTTCGTTTGTCGTGAACGGAAAACGGATCAGCGGCGCTGCCGAGGATCGAACGCTACTGGTTCATTTCCTGCGCGAAAATCTTGGTCTCACCGGAACGCATGTCGGTTGTGACACCTCTCAATGCGGCGCCTGCGTCGTGCATGTCGACGGCAGGGCGGTGAAGTCCTGTTCGATGCTGGCCGTGCAGGCCTCCGGGTCGACCGTGGTGACGATCGAAGGACTTGCCAATGGCGGCGACCTGCATCCGATGCAGGCCGCGTTCAAGGAACATCATGGGCTGCAATGCGGCTTCTGCACGCCGGGCATGATCATGACGGCGACCGACATGATCGCGCGCCATCCCGAAGGCCTTGACGAGGCGACGGTGCGCGCCGAGCTCGAAGGCAACATCTGCCGCTGCACCGGCTACCACAACATCGTCAAGGCGATCCTCGCCGCATCGCAGACGATGGCGAAGGTGCCGAAGGGCAGGGCGAAACAGGCAGCTTAGGGAATAGGTGGTAGGCAATAGGGAGTAGGGCAAAACGGCGATACACCGCGTGCTCTTTCCCTACTGCCTAACTCCCTACTGCCTATTCCCTTAAATTCCGGAGGAATTCCTATGGGCATTGAAGGCATCGGCGCTCGGGTCGTGCGCAAGGAAGACAAACGGTTCATCACCGGCGCCGGCCGCTATGTCGACGACATGGTGGTTCCCGGCATGAAGCATGCCGCTTTCGTGCGCAGCCCGCACGCGCATGCTCAGATCAAGAAGATCGACGTCAGACGAGCGCAGGCGATGCCCGGCGTCATCGGCGTCTTGACCGGCAAGGAGCTCAAGGCCGACGGCATCGGCAACCTGATCTGCGGCTGGATGATCCATTCCAAGGACGGCTCGCCGATGAAGATGGGCGCGTGGTCGCCGCTGGCGGTCGACAAGGTGCGCTATGTCGGCGATGCGGTCGTCATCGTGGTGGCGGAAACCAAGGGCCAGGCCCGCGACGCGGCCGAAGCGGTCGAGATCACCTACAAGGAATTGAAGGCGGTGGTCGATGCCACCAAGGCGCTGCAAAAAGGTGCGCCGCAGGTCCATGCCGAGGCCGAGGACAATCTGATCTTCGACTGGGAGATCGGCGATGCCAAGGCGACCGACGCGGCGATCCAGGCGGCGGCCCATGTCACCCGCATGAAGATCGTCAACAACCGGCTGGTTCCCAACGCCATGGAGCCGCGCGCGGCCCTTGGCCATTACGACAAAGCCGAGGACCATTTTACCTGCTGGACGACGTCGCAGAACCCGCATGTCGCGCGGCTAGTGATGAGCGCCTTCTACAATGTCGCGCCGGAAAACAAGCTGCGCGTCATTGCGCCCGATGTCGGCGGCGGCTTCGGCTCGAAGATCTACATCTATCCCGAAGAGATCGTCTGCCTGTGGGCGTCGAAGAAGACCGGCGTGCCGGTCAAATGGGTTGCCGACCGTACCGAAAGCTTTCTCACCGACGCACATGGCCGCGACCATGTCTCGACGGTCGAAATGGCGTTCGACAAGAACAACAAGATCACCGGCTTCAAAGTCGACACCATCGCCAATCTCGGCGCCTACATGTCGCTGTTCTCGTCTTGCGTGCCGACCTATCTCTACGCGACGCTGCTGTCGGGCCAGTACAACATCCCGACGATCCACGCCAATGTGCGCACCGTCTACACCAACACGGCACCCGTCGATGCCTATCGTGGGGCAGGGCGGCCGGAAGCGACCTATTTGCTCGAACGCACAATGGAGACCGCCGCACGCGAACTCGGCGTGTCTCCGGCGGAGCTTCGGCGCGCCAATTTCATCACCGAGTTTCCGCATCAGACGCCGGTCATCATGAACTATGACGCCGGCGACTATGGAGCTTCACTCGATGCGGCGACACAGGCGTCCGACTATGCCGGCTTTGCCAAGCGCAAAGCGGCGGCCGCCAGCCAGGGCAGGCTGCGCGGCATCGGCATGAGCTGCTATATCGAGGCCTGCGGCATCGCGCCGTCGGCGGCGGTCGGTTCGCTCGGCGCCGGCGTCGGTCTGTGGGAATCGGCCGAGGTGCGGGTCAATGCCGTCGGCACGATCGAGGTGCTGACCGGCTCGCACAGCCACGGCCAGGGCCATGAGACGACCTTCGCGCAACTGGTCACCCAGCGCTTCGGCGTGCCGCTCGACTCGGTGTCGATCGTCCATGGCGACACCGACAAGGTGCAGATGGGCATGGGCACCTACGGCTCGCGCTCGGGCGCGGTCGGCATGTCGGCAATTGCCAAGGCGCTCGACAAGGTCGAGGCCAAGGCCAAGAAAATCGCCGCCCATCTGCTCGAGGCCGACGAGGGCGACATCGTCATCGAGAATGGCGAGGTCAAGGTTGCCGGCACCGACAAGAGCCTGCCCTGGTTCCAGGTGGCGCTTGCCGCCTACACCGCTCACAATCTGCCGGCAGGCATGGAGCCGGGACTGAAGGAAACAGCCTTCTACGATCCGGCGAACTTCACTTTCCCGGCGGGCTGCTACATCTGCGAGGTCGAGATCGATCCGGAAACCGGCACGACCGAGATCGTCCAGTTCGTCGCGGCGGACGATTTCGGCAACATCATCAACCCGATGATCGTCGAGGGTCAGGTGCATGGCGGCATCGCCCAGGGCATCGGCCAGGCGCTGCTGGAAGGCGCGCACTATGACGATAGCGGGCAGCTGCTAACGGCGAGCTACATGGACTACACCATGCCGCGCGCGGACGACCTGCCGTCATTCAAGGTGTCGACCTCGAACACGCCGTGTCCGAGCAATCCGCTCGGCATCAAGGGCTGTGGCGAGGCCGGCGCCATCGGCTCGCCGCCGGCGGTCATCAACGCCATCACCGACGCTTTGGGGATTGTGGACATCGCCATGCCAGCCTCGCCGTCAACGGTGTGGGCGGCGATTAGGGCGAAGAAATGAGTGAGTAGGGAGTAGTGAGTAGGGAATGGGCATTACCGGAGATGACAGCGTCCCTATTCCCTACTCACTACTCACTACTGCCTAACCACTTCAGGGGAGGATCCCATGTACGCAGTCAACTACCACCGCGCCGCCTCGGTCGCCGACGCCGCCAAGCTGGTGAAGAGCGGCGACGCCAGGCTTTTGTCAGGCGGCATGACGCTGATCCCGGCGATGAAGACGCGGCTCGCCGCACCGTCCGACCTGATCGACCTGTCGCGGATCAAGGAGCTGCAAGGCGTCAAGGTGTCGGGCAAGACCGTCACCATCGGCGCCGCCACAACCCATTACGACGTCGCCAATGACGAGAAGCTGCGGAAGGCCTGTCCGGCGCTTGCCCACCTTGCGTCGCTGATTGGCGATCCGGCGGTGCGCCACAAGGGCACGATCGGCGGCTCGGTCGCCAACAACGACCCAGCCGCCGATTATCCGGCGGCGCTCTTGGCGCTGGGCGCCACCATCGTCACCAACAAGCGCGAGATTTCAGCCGCGAAATTCTTCACCGGCCTGTTCGAAACGGCGCTGAAAGAAGGCGAGATCATCACCGCGGTGAGTTTTACCGCGCCGGCCAAGGCTGCTTACGAAAAATTCCGCAACCCGGCCTCGCGCTATGCGATCGTCGGCGTGTTCGTGGCAAAGGGCAAGGACGGGGTCAGCGTTGCCGTTACCGGCGCCGGCGATGACGGTGTGTTCCGCTCGAAGGAGATCGAAGCAGCACTGGCGAAGAATTTTGCCGCATCGGCGCTCGACGGCGTGAAAGTGCCGGCGAAGAATTTGATGACCGACCTCCACGCTTCGGCCGAATACCGTGCCAATTTGATCGCCGTGATGGCCAAGCGCGCGGTGGCGGCAGCCAACGCCTGACATCATAAAGCTACTGACAAGGAAAGGGGCCATCGCGGCCCCTTTGTTCGTCTGTGGCGGGCTGTAACTGCCCAGTCCTTGCGGGTTCGCTGCCACGCGCAAATCCGTTGTTTCAGGTAAATCCCGTGCAAGAACAGGCGCATACTTCCCAAGGGACTGCCCAGCCCCATTCTCGCACTTGCACAATCTGATATTGCACTGCAATATGTATAGCTTGGCGGAACACGGGGTGGATTCTGCGCGCGGCGGTGTGAGCTGCGCCAAGATCTTGCGTCGTAGAGGATCGGCATGGCCGACATCTCCGCAGCGTCTGTTGCCCTGCCGCGGGCCACAGCCGACAAAGCAGCCAGAGCAAGACTGGCCTATCTCGATGGCTGGCGCGGGCTTTCGATCGCACTGGTGCTGATCGGCCATTTCTTCCCCGTTCCCGGGATCAATCTCGGCGTGCTCGGCGTCGAGTTCTTCTTCGTGCTCTCAGGCCGGCTGATGGGCGAGATCCTGTTCATCGAACGCTTTCCGCTGAAAAAATTCTTCAAGCGCCGCTTTTCGCGCATCTATCCCGCGCTGCTGGTGTTCATGACATCAGCCATGATCGGGCTCTCCGGCACCTTTATCGGCTTCAAATGGAAGGCGGCGCTGACGGCGCTGACATTCACCTACAACTATGCCGGAATTCTCATCACCCGCGCCGGCGCGCTCGACCACATCTGGTCGCTATGCGGGGAAGAGCATGCCTACATCATCCTGGCGCTGATCAGCGTGGTGGTGACCGGGCGGGGTAATGTCGTTCGGCTGCTGGTGACGCTGTCGCTGCTGGCGATGGCCAATGGCGCCATTTCGTACTGGGCACTCGGCATGGATTACGAGCACAGCTATTGGCGCACCGATGTGCATATCGCCTCGATCCTGCTGTCGGCATCGATCTGCCTGCTCAAGCACGATGACCGGCTGCCGGCATTCCTGACGAGCCCCTATGTCAGCCTCGTGTCGGCGGCGGCGGCTATATTGCTGTTCCTGGATCCGGTGCCGACGCCGATCCATTACCTACTGGCGGTGCCGTTGCTGGCGCTTGCCGTCAATACGCTGGACACCAGCAACTGGCATCTTACCGGCCTGCTTTCATCCAGGCCGATGGTGATGATCGGGCTATGGTCGTACTCGCTCTATCTCTGGCAACAGCCCTTCTACAAATTCGTCGCCAAGCAGGGCAGTGCGCCGATCCCGATGCTGGCGGCTGTCTTCGCCTGTGCACTATGCAGCTACTATCTGGTCGAGAAGCCCGCGCGGGCCTGGCTGAACCGGAATTGGTGACAGGCGGGCCACCAAGGGCCTGTGGCGCCCAGCGATGTGTCAGCCCGCGATCTGCCTGAGGTAGTAGCGCACGGTCTTCTGGCCGCCATGGATCGCCTCTTCGCCGACCTCGCCGAAGCCAAGCGCCGCATGGAAGGCGTCCGAAGCCGGATTGGGCGGTTCGACATTGACCTCGCAGGTGACGATGCTGTGGCCCGCGCGGGCGACTTCCCCGAACAGATCCTCGTAGAGCCGGCGGGCATGGCCGCGGCCGCGTGCTTGCGCCGCGACGACGACACGGTCGACATAGACGAAACGTGGATAGCGCTCGCGGAACCAGAGGAAATTCGGGCTGTCGTAGGCCGCATTTTGGTCGAAGGTCATGATGAAGGCTTCGAGCGCGCCGATGCGCCTGACGTAAAACGCTTCGCCAAGCAGGAAAGACAGCCGTTCGGGCTGGAGCCATGACAGTTCGGCGGCGTGCTCATTGTTGAGTGCGAGGATGGCCGCTTCGTCCTGAGGCGAGACACGGCTGATCGGCGACGGCCCAGTCACGGCTTCGCTCATCATGCTCTGGCCGCCGCAATCGTCGCGGCAACCAGCGCCCCATCGGTGACTGTGGTGCGGTATTCGCGGTCCAGATCGCCGCCGCCCATGCCGACTTGCGGGTTGCGGTAGGCCATGGCGCTCGGTACGTCCTTGAGCGCGGCGAAATGCAGTTCCGTCAGCCCGGTTGATGCCAGCACCCCGGCGATGTTTTCGGGGTCCAGCGCGCCGCAGCCGAGGATGATGATGCGGCCGTCGGCCTGGCGGACGAGATCCGCCAACAGGCCGGCGCCTTCCACCGCGGTGTCCCTCTGGCCGCTGGTCAGCACGCGGCCGACCTTGCAGCGGATCAGCGCTTCCAGCGCCTCGGCCGGGTCGCGCGTCATGTCGAAGGCGCGGTGGCAGGTGACGGCGAGCGGACCGGCGGCATGGACCAGTGCGCCCATGCGGGTTTCATCGATGGTGCCGTCGGCATTGAGGCAACCGACGACGACACCGGCGACGCCGAGGTCACGAAGCGCTGTGACATCGGCGAGCATCGAGCTGTATTCGGCCTCGCTGTAGAGGAAATCGCCGCCGCGCGGGCGCACGATGACATGGAAGGGAATGGTCGCGCTCTCGAGTGCGGCGCGCACCGTGCCGAGGCTGGGCGTGATGCCGCCTTCGACCAGGCTGGCGCAGAGCTCGACCCGGTCGGCGCCGGCGGCCTGCGCGGCCAGCAGTCCATCGATGCCTTCGACGCAGATTTCGATCAGGGGGCGAGCATTTCCGGCCAAGGGGCGATCCTTCATGATTGCATGATGGCCAGCCCTAGCATCGGCTCGGTTGGTGGGGAAGCCGGAACAGCCAGTCGCTGCTTGGGCCAGCCCGGCAACCCGGCCTAGTCCGTAGCGAGAGATCTATTGTTTCTGCAGCACCGTGTTCTTGGCGCCTTGTTCGATCTGGTCGATGACCAGCAGCTTGACCGGGCCGTCGCCGATGTTGGTGGCCTGGTGCCATTGGCCGATCATCTCGATGATGAAATCGCCCGTCTTGTAGGTGTTGCTGTTGCCGGTGTCGACATTCGTCACTTTGAGTGTCCCGGCCTCGACATAGGCGTAGCGGGCAAACGGGTGCTTGTGCACCGGCAGAGTGGCGCCGATCGCGATGTCGTAGCTCGAAACCAGGACCTGGACATTTTTCTGCGGCAGCACGATCGGCTGACCGGACGCCGTCTGGCTGCGATCGGCAAGCGGTGTGACGACAACCGGCGGGATGGTACTGTCCAGCGCCCGAGCGGGGTTTGCAGATAGCGCTGCCGCGAACAGCAGCATCGATGCCAGGATCTTTCGCATGGTTCCTCCAGGTTTTACCGCCACCGCGCGGCGCGACGCCAAAGTTCTAACTCTCGTCAGTTACTGGAGACACAACGTCATCCGCCGGTGCCGTCGTCCATCATCGTATTCGTGAGCGCTTCATAGATGTTGCTGCATACCTGAGACCGCGGACAGTGTTTTACGATGAATGCCGGCACGACAGTCAGTGCGGCGGCGATCAGGATTTGCAGGAAGAGAGGAGCAGGCTCGAAGCGTTTGCCAAGCAAGGCTCGGCAAGCGAAGTAGAGACTTTGAGCCAGGCATGCCCAGACAAGGACATGCAACAGCGTGCTCGTTGCTCGGGCATAGGGCGTTATGTATCCGTCGGGAAAGCCGACCATGCCGAGGTCGACGAGCCACTGCAGAGCCAGAACGCAGGACAGGCATGCCCACAGAAAGAGCGCCACGCGGATGGCCGGGATTTTGCTGCGATCAACGCTCATATGCAATCGAAGCACAACTGCGTGCTGCCTTCCAGAGCGGCTGCTGCGTGGCTTGGAGTATCGCCTATTTCAGAGTGCGCAGCGTGATCGAATAGCGGTGCCCGGCGACCGGCGGAATGCTGTGCTCCCACTCGTGGCGCGCCGGACCGTCCATGAGATAGAGGGACCTCGGTTCGACCTCGATCGTCTCGCGATCCCATTTCGAGCCTTTTTTGCGGCGCAGCCGAAAGCTGCAGGGCGCCAGCAGCGAGACGCCGGCGACGAGATCGAAATGCGGCTTGTCGCGATGCCAACCTATGCCCGCGCCCGGCCGATACTCGTTGATGAGCACTTGCGCGAATTCCGTGGCCTGCCTGCCGGCAAAATCCGCGACCTTGTCGCGAAGCGGCAGCAGGAATTTCGGGATGGGCGGCGCTTCGACGACCTGTCGCCGGTCATAGTCGTAGCGCCAGCCGAAGCCGGCGACCAGCCGGTTGGCAATATGGCCATCGAAATCGAACGGCTTGAAGGACAGTTCATTGAGGTGACGGACCAGTTCCGCCTCTTCGTCCGTTGTGATCAGGCTAGGCCGGTAAGAAAATCCTTCCGGCAGCGTGTCGGCCGCGCCGAAGAGATCGCCCTGGCTGGCATACGCTGTTGTACTGGATTTCGTCTGTGACATCTGACGGAGAGATAGGAAGCCTCGCGGCCCGGGCAAGATTTTCGGCGTTGTGGTGCGCCTCCCTGACGGAACCTCCGCATCGTTGCGGCATTACGCATGTTCGAAGCAGGATTTGGGGCGAAAGATTTGGGGACGAAGCAGGATTTTCGACATGCCGTCCACTGCCATTCGCAACACCCACTACGACCCGTCGACGAAAATCCTCTCGGTCTGGTTCGTCCCGAGCGGAGCCCGCTACGACTATGAAGAGGTCGAGCCCGAGACCTATGCGGCGTTCCGCGCCGCCTTCTCGAAAGGGCAATTTTTCAACGAGTTCATACGCGATCGCTACCGGTTTCACCTGGTTGAAGAAGGACGCCGGCGCGTGACTGGATCCTGAAGGCGCTACGAGAACTCGCGGCGCAGGGATAGTTTTCGGGCTGGGAAGGAAGACCAGGGACCCAGGCAGGCCCGCCACGTGCGAGCGGAATGCCAAACAGACGACCGCATGGCCGCATCAAAGCCCTGTTCAACTCCTCAATCCGTGGTAAGGTGATTATACCAGTCAATAACATGACGATCGGCGCGGCCGTCGTTTAAAGCGGGAGTAGGGATAGATGACGACGATTGCGCTGCTCGGTGCCGGCGGCAAAATGGGCTACCGACTGTCGACCAATTTTCGCGGATCGCCCTACACGGTACGCCATGTCGAGGTCAGCGAGGCCGGCCGCGAGCGGCTGAAGACCGGACTGGGCTTCGACGCGGTCAGTGCCGATGCGGCGCTCGACGGGGCGGATATCGTCATCCTGGCCGTTCCCGACACGCATATCGGCAAGGTGGCGGCTGATATCGAGAGCAAACTGGCGCCAGGCACAATGGTGATAGTGCTCGATGCGGCCGCACCCTTCGCCGGCCATCTGCCCAACCGGCCGGACCTGACCTATTTCGTCACCCATCCCTGTCATCCGCCGATCTTCAACGACGAGACCGACATGGCGGCCAAGAAGGATTATTTTGGCGGCGTCAAGGCCAAGCAGCATATGGTCAGCGCGCTGATGCAGGGGCCGGAAGCGGACTACGCCAAGGGCGAGGCGGTCGCAAAAATCATCTGGGCGCCGGTCATGCGCTCGCACCGTGTCACCGTCGAACAGATGGCGCTGCTGGAGCCCGGTCTATCGGAGACGGTGTGCGCGTCACTGCTTGTCGTCATGAAGGAAGCCGTCGACGAGGTCGTCGCGCGAGGCGTCGACCAACAGGCGGCGCTCGACTTCCTGCTCGGCCACATGAACGTGCTCGGCGCCGTGATTTTCGGCGAGACCAAGGGCGTATTCTCGGATGCCTGCAACAAGGCGATCGAATTCGGCAAGCCGGTGCTGATGCGCGACGACTGGAAGCGGGTGTTCGAACCGGAAGAGATCGCCGCGAGCATTCGGCGCATTACCTGAGGAAGGCCGAGTCGGGCGCTTGCCGGAGTGCCTCGGTGGCTCGACACACCCGCCATGACACCCAACTGTTTTTGCTCAGTGGGCACATGTCACCTCGATTAGTGATTGACTCATCATACCAGTTGGCTTAGCTGTTGATGGCTTGGGCAAGGGTTCGCGGGAAGTACGAAGCCTGGACGAGTGGAGGGACGGCGGGGGCGCAACGATCCGTCAGGTGGGAAGCCGGCAACGGCATTTCAGCCCGAACCGATCAGCGGCCCGCGCTGCGCGACGAATTCGAATGCAGGGGCCTTGATTGATCAAGGCAATTTTTCAAACGGGAGGACATCATGAAACTCACACGCAGAATGACACTTGCGGCGTTCGCCGGCATGCTGGCGCTTGGCACGGCGGCGCCCGCCTATGCGGCCGACCTCATTGCCATCATCACGCCCTCGCATGACAATCCGTTCTTCAAGGCGGAAGCCGTCGGCGCCGAAGCCAAGGCCAAGGAACTCGGCTACGAAGCGCTTGTGCTCGTCCATGACGACGACGCCAACAAGCAATCCGAATTGATCGATACGGCGATCGGTCGCGGCGCCAAGGCGATCATCCTCGACAATGCCGGCGCCGACGCCACCGTCGCTGCCGTGCAGAAGGCCAAGGACGCAGGCGTGCCGTCGTTCCTGATCGATCGCGAGATCAACGCCACCGGCGTCGCCGTGGCTCAGATCGTCTCCAACAACTACCAGGGCGCCCAGCTCGGCGCGCAGGAGTTCGTCAAGCTGATGGGCGAGAAGGGCAATTTCGTCGAGCTGGTCGGCAAGGAATCCGATACCAATGCCGGCATTCGCTCGAAGGGCTATCATGACGTCATCGACGATTATCCGGACCTGAAGATGGTCGCCCAGCAATCGGCCAACTGGAGCCAGACGGAAGCCTATTCCAAGATGGAATCGATCCTGCAGGCCAACCCGGATATCAAGGGCGTCATCTCCGGCAACGACACGATGGCCATGGGCGCGTATGCGGCGCTGGTTGCGGCGAACCGCAAGGACGTCATCGTCGTCGGTTTCGACGGATCCAACGACGTACGCGATTCGATCACCGCGGGCGGCATCAAGGCAACCGTCCTGCAGCCGGCCTATGCGCAGGCGCAGATGGCGGTCGAGCAGGCCAACGACTTCATCAAGAACAAGAAGTCGCCGGCCAAGGAAAAGCAGCTGATGGACTGCGTTCTGGTCAATGGTGACAATGCTGCCAAGCTGGAAACGTTTGCGCTGACCAACTGAGCCGGCGTGACATGAACAGCGAGGGGCGACCCAAGGGTCGTCCCTCGTCGGCATTTTCCGTGGGTATTGATCACATGCTCAACAAGCCATCATGCTGAACAACAAGCCGACCTGGCCGATCCTTGCCGTGATACTCGGCATCAGCTTGACCGCCTGCAAGATCCTCCCGACCCCTTCGGGGGGCAGCGGCAATGCCGCCGTCTTCAATCCGGACAAGATGGTCGAGGAGATCTGGGCCGCGAAGGTCGTGCCTTACCTCCAGCAGAAGGCCGGGCCGTTTGCCGAGGTCCACGCTCTGGCGAAAACCGATCCTGCTTCCGCTGGCGCCAAATATGGCAATCCGAACAAGCAGGCGAATTCGCCATGGACCTTCGCGGTTCGCGTCGAGGGCAAGATCATCGCAGCCAACACGGCGTCACGCGCGGCAACGATGGATATCGATGTCGACGGCGACGGCAAGGCCGATGCGCGTGTGCAAATCGGACCGGCGATGCGGGGAACCGCGCTGCGCGACAGTCTCGATTTCATCCAGTTCAACGATTTTACCAACCAGATCGACTTCGCCCAGTTCGGCAAGGCGTTCAACGCCTATGCCGTCAAGGCCGTGCTTGCCAAACTGCCGCGTGACGCGCTGGAAGGCCGGACCGCCAAGGTCCTCGGCGCCTATACGCTCGAAAACGGCCAGGACCTGCCGCTGGTGACGCCGGCGGAGGCAGAGATCGGGCCGAAGCCATGAGCGCTGCGGTTGCTCACGATGTCGTCTTGAAGCTGGAGGACGTCTCCAAGGTCTATTCCGGCACCGTCGCGGTCAAGCGCGCGAATTTCGAGGTGCGCAAGGGCGCCGTCAATGTGCTGGTCGGCGAAAACGGCGCCGGCAAATCGACGCTGATGAAGATTATCGCCGGCGTCGAACAGCCGACGCTCGGCCGGATCCTCCTGGAAGGGGAGGAGGTCTCCTTCTCGTCATCGGGCGACGCGGTGAACCGCGGCATCGGCATGGTGTTCCAAGAGCTGAACCTGTTCGGCAATATGACCGTCGCCGAGAACATCTTCGCCACGCGCGAGATCACCAACCGGTTTCGCAAGATCGACCGCAAGGAGCAGGAGCGCCGTGCGGCCCAATTTCTCGAACGCCTGCAGGCCGGGATAAGGCCCGACATGCTGGTCGAGGATCTGCGCATCGGCCAGCAGCAGCTGGTCGAGATCGCCAAGGCGGTTTCGCTCGATGCACGCATCCTGATCATGGACGAGCCGACCTCGGCGCTGAGTGCGGCGGAAGTCGAGATCCTGTTCAAGGTGATCGCCGACCTCAAGGCGCGCGGCGTGGCCATCGTCTACATCTCGCACCGGCTGGAAGAACTGATCCGCATCGGCGACTACATCACCGTGCTGCGCGATGGACACATCACCGGCCAGGAAGAGATGAAAAACGTCGACACGCGGTGGATCGTGCGGCAGATGATCGGCTCCGACGCCAAGGATTTCGCCAAGGCCGACGGCCATGTTCCCGGCGAAGAGATATTCCGCGCCGAGGACATCTGCCTGCCGCGGGCTACCGGGGGGCTGGCGGTCGATCACGTCTCGCTGTCGCTGCGCGCCGGCGAGATACTCGGCATATACGGCCTGATGGGCGCCGGGCGAAGCGAGCTGTTCGACTGCATCATGGGCCGCCATGGCCAGGCGACCGGCGCGATCTTCATCGCCGGCAAGAAGGTCAAGGAGCGGGACACGACGCGGCGCATCCGGCGCGGGCTGGCGCTGATCCCCGAAGACCGCCAACGCGAAGGGCTGGTGTCGATCCTCTCCGTCGCCAGCAATCTGACGCTGGCCAGCCTGTCGCGCTTTGTCCGCCTGTTCCACATCAGTGGCGGCCAGGAGAAGCAGGCGGTGACGCAGATGGTGCGGGAACTGGCGATCAAGGTTGCCGACCCGGCGCAGGAGGTCTCGTCGCTGTCGGGCGGCAACCAGCAAAAGGTGGTGATCGGCAAGGCGCTGCTCACCGGGCCGAAGGTGCTGCTGATGGACGAGCCGAGCCGCGGCATCGATGTCGGCGCCAAGGCCGACGTCTTCCGCACCATGCGCAAACTGTCGCGCGATGGGCTCGGTATTCTGTTCGCCACCTCCGATCTCGATGAGGTGATGGCGCTGTCCGACCGGATCGCGGTGATGAGCAATGGAAAACTGACCGGCATGTTCGATCGCGCCGAGGCGACGGAGGCAGCCCTTGTCGCCGCCTCGGCACTTGGCCACGGACCGGCCCCGCACACGGAGAACCCATGACTGACATCCCGGCCAAGGCGGCTGTCTCCTCCGTTTCGAGCGGCTCGCTGCTGCTGACGCTGATGAAGGCGAGGACCTTCATCGCGCTGATCGCCGTCTTGATCTTCTTCTCGATCGCGGCGCCGAATTTCCTGTCGACCGCCAACCTGATCCTGATGTCGAAACATGTGGCGCTGAACGCCTTCCTCGCCATGGGCATGACCTTCGTCATCATCACCGGCGGCATCGACCTGTCGGTCGGCTCGATCGTCGGCCTGTGCGGCATGGTCGCCGGCTACCTCGTGCTGAACGGCATCGACCTGCAATTCGGCTACACTATCTATTTCAACGTCGTCGAGATCGCGCTGATCACGCTGGCGGTCGGCATATTGATCGGCGCCGTCAACGGATTGCTGATCACCAGGCTGAACGTCGCGCCGTTCATCGCCACGCTCGGCGTGCTCTATGTCGCGCGCGGCCTGGCGTTGCTGTCGTCGGACGGCCGCACCTTCCCCAACCTGGTCGGCAAGCCGGAGCTTGGCACCACCGGGTTTGGTTTCCTCGGCGCCGGGCGGCTGCTCGGCCTGCCGGTGGCGATCTGGATCCTGATCGTCGTTGCGCTGGTTGCGGCATATCTCGCCAAATACACGCCGCTCGGCCGCCACATCTTCGCCGTCGGCGGCAATGAACGGGCGTCGCGAATTTCGGGCGTTCGTGTCAACATGGTGAAAATGTTCGTCTACATGTTCTCCGGCTTCTGCGCGGCGATCGTCGGCCTGATCATCTCGTCGGAACTGATGGCCTCGCACCCGGCAACGGGCGAAAGTTTCGAGCTCAACGCCATCGCGGCGGCAGTGCTCGGCGGCACCTCGATGTCGGGTGGGCGCGGCACGATCGGCGGCACCATTGTCGGCGCCTTCGTCATCGGCATTCTTTCGGACGGGTTGGTGATGATGGGCGTGAGTTCCTTCTGGCAGATGGTGATCAAGGGCCTTGTCATAATCGTCGCCGTCGTCGTCGACCAAGCGCAGCGCCGGCTGCAGAGCCGGGTGACGCTGATGCAGATGGCAAAGGCAGGCTGAGCATGGCGGAGTTGCGGGGAGGGCTCATCGGCTGCGGCTTCTTTGCCATCAACCAGATGCATGCCTGGCGCGACATTGAAGGCGCCGCGATGGTCGCCATTTGCGACCGCGACCCGGAGCGGCTGCGCATCATCGGCGACCAGTTCGGCATTGCGAAGCGCTACACCGACGCGGCAGAGATGTTTGCAAGCGAAAGCCTCGACTTCGTCGATATCGCCACTACCGTTCCCAGCCATCGTCCGCTGGTCGAGATGGCGGCGCTGCACCGTGTGCCGGTGATTTGCCAAAAGCCGTTCGCGCCGACGCTTGCCGACGCCAAGGCGATGGTGAGGGCCTGCGTGGAAGCCGGCGTACCGCTGATGGTGCATGAGAATTTTCGCTGGCAGTCGGCGATCCAGGCGGTGCGTGCCGTGCTCGACAGCGGCGAGATCGGCACGCCGTTCTTCGGGCGCATCTCCTTCCGCTCTGCCTATGACGTGTTTTCCGGCCAGCCCTATCTCGCCAAGGGAAAGCGCTTCATCATCGAGGACCTCGGTATCCACAGTCTCGACATCGCCCGTTTTCTACTGGGCGACGTGTCGACGATCACGACGCGAACCGCGCGCATCAACCCCGGCATCGCGGGCGAAGATGTCGCGACGATGCTGATGGACCACAAGAGCGGGGCGACGTCAGTGGTCGACTGTAGCTACGCGACGAAGCTCGCCACCGAACCGTTTCCCGAAACGCTGATCGAGATCGACGGCAGCGACGGCACGATCCGCTTGGCGCAGGGATATCGGCTCACCGTCACCGGCAGGAGCGGCACGAAGATCACCGACGTTTCGCCGCCCGTACTCGCCTGGGCATCGCGCCCATGGCACAACATCCAGGAGAGCGTCGTCGCCATCCAGCAGCACTGGGTCGACTGCCTGGCAAAGGGAACCGAGCCGGCGACCTCGGGCGCCGACAATCTCAAGACATTCGCGCTGGTCGAGGCGGCCTATCTGGGCGCCGCGAGCCACGAACCTGTCCACCTGGATGGCTTGCTGACATGACAGCCGACGCCTTCCTCCTATACGGCACACGCGTGGTCGAGGTCGAGCCGGTTAGGCTGAGTGCGGGCTTGCTCAGCGCCGACTTTGTCAACGGCAGCCTGCGCACCATCCGTTACGGCGGCATCGAAGTGCTGCGCGCCATCGCCTACATCGTGCGCGACCGCGACTGGGGCACCTATGAACCGGCGCTGACGGACCTTGCCGTCGATCAGGACGCCGACAGCTTCTCCGTCAGCTACTCCGCAACTTGCTTAGCACCGGGCGGAAGCCGGCTCGACTTTCGCGCTACGATCAAGGGCTCCGCCAACGGTCACCTAGTGTTCGACGTCAGCGCGGTCCCTGAAAGCGATTTCGAGACCAATCGCTGCGGTTTTTGCGTCCTGCATCCGATCGCCGGCCTCGCCGGCAGCCCGGTCACGGTCGAGCATACCGACGGCAGCGTGGTGGCGACGAAACTGCCGCTGTTGATCGATCCCTGGCAGCCTTTCAAGGATTTGCGCGCGATCACCCATGAGGTCCGGCCGGGCATCACTGCCGAATGCCGGATGGAGGGCGACACTTTCGAGATGGAGGACCAGCGTAACTGGTCGGACGCGTCCTACAAGACCTATGTGCGGCCACTGGCGCTGCCTTGGCCCTATGTGCTGCCGGCCGGCCAAACTGTAAGCCAGACGGTCAGCCTGCGCATCACCGGCGAGGGGGGAATGCCGGCCGCAGCATCTGCCGCCGAACCGGTCAGCGTCGAACTCGGCGAGACCGGGCAGAGGCTGCCGGATCTCGGCGTGATCATCTACCCGGATGAGGTCGAAGCAGCGCTCGCAAATCTTTCGACATTGACCGAGCTCGGCCCGCAGCAACTTGTCTTCCACTACGATCCGACGCGCGGCCACGGTCTCGAAGCATTGCAGTCTTATGCAAGGCTCACCGCCGCCTATCCGGTGCAGACGACGCTGGAATGCGTCGTTGCCTGCGCGGGCGACCTCGATGCCGAGCTGTCAGGCGTTGCCGACTTGGTGCGTCAAGCCGGGTTGAAGCTTTCGGCCATTGCCGTCTCGCCTTCGGTTGACCGGCAGTCGACACCGCCGGGCAGTGCGTGGCCGGACTGTCCGCCGCTCGAAGACGTCTATGACGCGGCGCGGCGCGCCTTTCCCGATATCCGGCTTGGTGGCGGCATGTTCAGCTATTTCACCGAGCTCAACCGCAAGCGCGTGCCGGGGGGCCTGCTCGATTTCGTCACCCACTGCACGTGTCCGATCGTGCACGCCGCCGACGATCTCAGCGTCATGCAGTCACTGGAGGCGCTGCCCTTCATCACCGCGTCGGCGCGGGCGATCTTCGGGGAAAAGCCTTACCGCATCGGTCCGTCGACGATCGCCATGCGCCAGAACCCCTATGGCGGCGCGACCAAGGGCAATCCCGGGGGACAGCGCATCGCCATGGCCGATCGCGACCCTCGCCATGCCGGCCTCTTCGCAGCCGCATGGGCGATCGGCTATGCAGCGCGCGTCGCGCCGGCCGGGCTGGAACTGCTCACGCTGTCCGGCTTCGCCGGGCCCTTCGGCGTGCTCGCAGCATCCGGTGAACCCGTCGCGGAAGGATCGCCTCGGCCGATCTTCGATGCCATCAAGGGGCTTTGCGAACTGGCCGGCCTTACGCATGTGGCGGCAAGGACGAGCGATGAGACCAAGGTGCTGGCATTGGCCGGCCGCCCCGCTTCGGGCAAGACCATCGTGTGGCTGGCGAACCTGACAGCGAACGACGTGACGGTCGACATCTCAGCGTTTGGCCGAGGCCAACTGGTGATGACCCCTTACGCGATCACGCGGATCGGCTGAATCAGTTGCCGGAGTTCATCACATAAAGCGCGCGCGAGCGCTCGAGATGCTTGATCATCGCCTTCTCGGCGCCGTCGGCATCCTTCTTCTCGATGCGGCCGATGATCTCTTCATGCTCGGTCAGCGTGAACTGTTCCTTGCCGGTCCAGATCAGCATTTCGGTGTGATATTCCTTCAGCCAACCGAGCATCGCTTCGCTCACGGCGACATAGATCGGGTTGCCGGAGATCGCCGCGATCTGGGTATGAAACTTCATGTCGGCGGAGATAAAGGCCTCGGAATCGCCGCGAAAACCGCGCTGTTCGGCAATTGTGGCGCGTAGCCGCTGAACGTCCTCGGCGGTGGCGTTTTCGGCGGCTTCCCTGACCATGCCGCGCTCGAAGAAGATGCGCGCGGTTTTCAGGTGTTCCAGCGTGTCCTTCGAGGACGACAGGATGATCTTGGCGGCGCCGTCGACCTGCTTGATGATCGACTTCGCGGTCAGTTGCAGCACCTTGGCGCGTTCCCCATGCGAGATCGCGACGAGGCCCATATTGCTCAGCGCCTGCATCGCCTCGCGGATCGCGGGACGGCCGACCTCGAAGCGCTCCATCAACTCGCGCTCCGACGGCATGTCGTCGCCCGGCGTCAATTCTCCGCTGGTGATCAGGCGCTTCAGCCGCAAAAACACTTCGTCGGAAAGTTTGCGCCGGACGATCGGCTCCGAACGGTTCATCGTCGCGAATCACTCCCTTGACCTGTCTCTATCTAGCATTGCCACAGCCATTCCCGGAATGGCCGTCGCCCCCATCGGCCATAGCCGCAAGACAGGATATCACTTGCAAAGCTTATGTACTCATTATACCAGATTTCGACGATCAAGGAACTCTTTTCGAACCCCCTGCGGCCTCAGACAACGAACCATGATCACGCTCACCTACCGCATCGAGACATCAGGCAGCATCGAGACGCTGGCAGCCAAGATCGCCAGCGACCAGTCGACTGGAACCTTCGTCGCGCTGCCCGGCGAGACCGAGGAACTGAAAGCCCGGGTGGCCGCGCGTGTCCTGACCATTCGGCATTTGCCTGAGGCTGACAGGCCATCGCTTCCCGAGGCCGGTGACGTGCCGTTCAAGCGCGCGGATGTCGACATCGCCTTTCCGTTCGATGCCATCGGCACCGACCTGTCGGCGCTGATGACGATCGCCATCGGCGGTGCCTATTCGATCAAAGGGCTATCCGGCATTCGCGTTGTCGACATGAAGCTGCCGGAGCAATTCCGCGGCGCGCATCCAGGTCCGCAATTCGGCGTCGCAGGCAGCCGCAGGCTAACAGGTGTCGCGGACCGACCGATTATCGGCACGATCGTCAAGCCGGCGCTGGGGCTTCGGCCACACGAGACCGCCGCAATGGTGGGGGAGCTGATCGCCGCCGGTGTCGATTTCATCAAGGACGATGAGAAGCTGATGAGCCCAGCCTATTCGCCGCTGGCGGAGCGGGTAAAGGCAATCATGCCGCTGATCCTCGACCACGAGCAGAGGACCGGCAAGAAGGTGATGTATGCCTTCGGCATCTCGCATGCCGACCCGGACGAGATGATGCGCAATCACGATCTGGTGGCCAAGGCCGGCGGAAATTGCGCGGTGGTCAACATCAACTCGATTGGCTTCGGCGGCATGCTTTTCCTGAGGAAACGCTCCAGCCTGGTGCTGCATGCCCACCGCAACGGCTGGGACATTCTTACCCGCCATCCCGGACTCGGCATGGACTTCAAGGTCTGGCAGCAATTCTGGCGGCTGCTCGGCGTCGACCAGTTCCAGATCAACGGCATCCAATCGAAATACTGGGAGCCGGACGCGTCTTTCGTCGAGTCCTTCAAGGCGGTGACGACGCCGATTTTTGCGCCTGAGGATTGCGCCTTGCCTGTGGCGGGCTCCGGCCAATGGGGCGGGCAAGCGCCCGAGACCTATGAACGGACCGGCCGGACGGTCGATCTGCTCTATCTGTGCGGCGGCGGCATCGTCAGCCATCCGGATGGACCGGGCGCCGGGGTGCGTGCCGTGCAGCAAGCCTGGCAGGCGGCGGTCGACGGCATTCCGCTGGCGGAGTTCGCCTTGAGCCATCCCGAACTGGCGCGGTCGATCGAAAAGTTCGGCGACGGCAAAGCGGCCTGAAGCGATGCAAGATCTGCTTCTCAGCTATTATGGCGATGACCTCACCGGTTCGACCGACGTCATGGAAGCGCTCGAACTCGGCGGCGTGCCGACCGTGCTGTTCATGCGCCAGCCGGACGCGGCCATGCTTGCGCAGTTCGCACATTGCCGAGCCGTTGGCCTGGCCGGCACCAGCCGCAGCGAGACGCCACAATGGATGGACACGCATCTGAGCGATGCCTTCGCTTGGCTGAAGACGCTGAATGCCGCGATCTGTCACTACAAGGTCTGCTCGACCTTCGATTCCAGTCCGACGATCGGCAGCATCGGTCGCGCCATCGAGATCGGCCGCTCGGTTTTCGCTCAGGACAGCGTGCCGCTGCTGGTTGGGGCGCCGCAGCTCAAGCGTTACACCGCCTTTGGACATTTGTTCGCGGCCTATCGTGAAAAGTATTTCCGCATCGACCGCCATCCGGTGATGAGCCGCCACCCGACGACGCCGATGGATGAATCCGACCTGCTGATCCATCTGTCGCGGCAGACGGAGCTCACATCGGGGCTGGTCGATCTCGCGACGTTGCAGTCGGTGTCGCGCTCGGAAGCCTTCGACCGCTTGCTCGCTGAGGGCACCGACATCGTACTTGTCGATGTCGACAGCCTCGAGACGCAGGCGCTTGCCGGCAAGGAGATATGGCGCGCTCGCAAGCCGGGCGGTTCGTTCGTCGTCGGTTCGTCCGGAATCGAATATGCGTTGCTGGCCGAATGGGTGTCGAATGGGACGGTCAGAGCTGAACCAAAATTTTCACCGCCGGGTGCTGCCGACCGGATCGCGGTCGTCTCGGGCAGTTGTTCGCCGACGACCGAACGACAGATCCGGCACGCTTTGACCGACGGCTTCGATGGCATCGAGGTCGATCCCGTCGAACTGATCTCCGCAGCTTCCGGAGATGCGATCGCACGCGCGACGGCAGCCGGTCGCGCCAGTCTGGAAGCCGGGCGCAGCGTCGTTCTCTACACGGCCCTTGGACCCGCGGCCGATAGGGGGGGCGAAATCGACCGCCAGGAAGGCGCCCGCCACAAGCTCGGGCGGGGCCTCGGCGAACTGCTTCGCGCGCTGACCATCGAGCAGAAGTTGCAGCGCGTGGTCGTTGCCGGCGGCGATACGTCGAGCCACGCGCTCGGCCAGATGGGCGTCGATGCGCTGACCGTGCGGATGCCGTTGCCGGCGTCGCCGGGCTCGCCGCTTTGCGTCGCTCACTCGCGTATTGAGGCGATCGATGGGCTGGAGGTGGCGCTCAAGGGCGGGCAGGTTGGAACCGACCGCTATTTCAGCGCCATCCGCGACGGCCTTAGCAGCTGACAACGCGTCGCTCCGGCAACCGCGAGATCCATCCGTGGCTCCCTGGCGCCGAAGCCTTTTTGTCGCGTATGTTGACGTTAAATTCACATAAAGATATGAGTTCTTTGTTGCGGCGAGGTGCTTTTGCCGTTTGTCCCCCTTGCTCAATCGGGGTTGTCGCCATGTGTTTCGCCCTTGCATCAGACTGCAGGATCGCCCTGTAGCAATCGCCAGTTGCTGAAAGAGGCGGTGATCATGCCCAGCCTGCTCGGAATCGATAACGGCCTCACGGTCACCAAGGCGGTCATCTTCGATGCCGACGGCACGCAATTGTCCGTGGCGCGTCGCCGGGTGCCGCAATCGATGCCCCACGCGCGCTGGGTGGAGCGCGACATGTCAGGCCTGTGGCAAGCAACCGCCGACGCCATCAAGGAGGCGATCGCGCTCTCCGGCAGGCCGGCGGAAGACATCAAGGCGGTGGCGGCGACCGCGCATGGCGATGGTCTCTATCTGCTCGATCATGATCGTCAGCCTTTGGGACCAGGCATCCTGTCGCTCGACAGCCGCGCCGGCGACATTGTCGACAGGTGGTTCGCCGGTACCGTTTTCACCGATGCGCTGGCGACGACAGGCCAGACGCCGCATGTTTCGGCGCCGTCGGCGCTGCTGGCATGGCTCAAGCAGAGCGATCCTGATCGCTATGGCCGCATCGGCCATGTGCTGGCCTGCAAGGACTGGCTGCGCTTTTGCCTGAGCGGCACGATCGGGACCGACCGCACGGAGGCCAGCACCTCATTCACGGATTTTCGCACGCAAGCCTATGCGCCTGAAGCGCTGCGCATCTTCGGGTTGGAGGATCTGTTCGACGCGCTGCCGCCGGTGGCGCATTCGGCTGACATCGCCGGTCAAGTCACCGCCGATGCCGCCGAAAAGACCGGCCTTCCCAAGGGAACACCGGTCGCCTGCGGCCTGCACGACGTGGCCGCCTCGGCGCTTGGCATGGGCGGCCATGAGGAGGGCGTGCTCGCCATCGTCGCCGGCACCTATTCCATCAACGAAGTCGTCTCTTCGCAACCGCGCGTCGACCGACGTTGGTTCTGCCGCAACGCCATCGATGCGGGCCGTTGGAACAACATGTCGATCTCGCCGGCCTCGACCGCGAACTACGACTGGTTTCTCGACACCTTCTGTCGCTTGGAGCAGAACAGGACGGATGGCGGTTCCATCCACGAATTGCTGGCGGGAGAGATCGACGCGGCGTTGAAGAAGCCTTCGACCATCCTGTTTCATCCCTATCTGTTCGGCTCGCCCTATGGCGACATCGCCAGCGGCAGCTTTATCGGCCTGCATGGCTGGCACAATCGCGGCGACATGCTGAAGGCGGTTCTGGAAGGCATCGCCTTCAATCACCGCACCCATGTCGAGGCCTTGCGCGACGGCTTTGCGGTCAGCGAGATCCGCCTGACCGGTGGCGGCTCGCGTAATCCTGCCTTCGTGCAGATGTTTGCCGACGTGCTGAACGCCCCGGTCACCGTCACCTCGACGGATGAGACCGCGGCCTTCGGTGCCGCGCTTTGCGCGGGTGCCGCGGTCGGCTTGTTCAAGACGCCGCAAGAGGGGGCAAGGCAGGTTGGGATGACGGAGCGGACGTATCAACCGGTGCCCGCCTCCAGTGCTGTGTTCAATGAGCGGTTTTCGCTCTACTGCCGCATAGCCGAGCAGCTGAAGTCGCATTGGCCGGACATCGAAAGGCTGGCGCGGCCAAGGGGAGACGCATGATCAAGGCCGACGAACGACGCGAAGAGATCGCCGATTATGTGATCAAGCTGGGCCAGGTGCGCATCGACGATCTGGTCGAGCATTTCGGCGTATCGCGCATGACCATCCACCGGCACATCGACCGGCTGGCGCAGCAGGGCGTGCTGCGCAAGCTGCATGGTGCCGTGACGGTTCAGCCGTCCGGTCTCTATGAGAGCGCCTTCCGCTACCGGGTGACGGTCAACCGAGCCGAGAAGGATGCGCTGGCGCGGGCAGCACTGGATTATATCGAGGCCGGCCAGGTGGTGATGCTGGACGATTCATCGACGGCAAACGCGGTTGCGACGCTGCTGCTCGACGTCAAGCCGCTGACGGTTGTCACCAACAGCGTGTCGACGGCTGCGTTGCTGATCAATGTCGACGACCTCGACTTCATCTGTCTCGGCGGCCAGTATCACGGCACCTACAATGCCTATATCGGCATCGTCTGCGAGAACGCCGTGGCGCAATTGCGCGCCAATGTGCTGATCTGTTCGGCTTCGGCCGTCACCGGAACCACGGCTTTCATCCAGGATCCGAATGTCGTGCGGGTCAAGCAGGCGATGATGACCGCCTCCGTGAAGCGCATCCTTTTGGTCGACCACGCAAAATTCGACCGGATCGCGCTGCATGTCTTCGACGATTTGACCAGTTTCGACGCCGTGCTGGTGACCGAGGGCCTCGGCGATGCGCAGGCGCAGAGCCTCGAGCGGGCCGGCGTGAAACTGCGCATCGTCAAGACGAAAGCGCCATGAGCCGAACAGACGGAGCAGGGGCGGACAATCGCGCCGGACGTCTCGCAGCTATGGCTGCGACCGGCGAGGTCGACGTCGTCATTCTTGGCGCCGGCATCAACGGGGCAGGGTTGTTTCGCGATCTGTGCGCGCAAGGTGTCAACTGCCTGATCGTCGACAAGGCGGATTTCGGCTCGGGCACCAGTGCCGCGCCGTCGCGGCTCATCCACGGCGGCCTGAAATATCTCGAGACCGGCGAGTTCGGGCTGGTGGCGCAGTCGACGCTCGAACGCAATCTGCTTCTGCAAAACGCGCCGCACTATGTCAGCCCGCTGCCGACCGTCATCCCGATCTTCTCGTGGGGCAAGGGCATGCTGGCGGCGTTGCGGACTCTGTTCGGCTCGACCAGCGCGCCGCGCAGCCGCGGCGCCATACTGATCAAGATCGGGCTGATGATCTACGACTTCTATGGTTCGCGAAACCAGGTCATGCCGCGCCACCGCATGGTCGCGCGGCGGCAGGCGCTTGGCGAGATGCCGGCGCTCAATCCGGCGATCGTCGCCACCGGGACCTACTACGACGCCAAGATAAGTCACCCGGAAAGGCTGGTGCTGGAACTGATCCTCGACGGCTTGCAGGCTCACGCGGCGTCTGCCGGTGCCAACTACACGACACTGGCGGCTTCAGCCAATGGCGTGCTCACCTTCCAGCCGGAAAACGGCGCGGCCTTTTCGGTGCGGCCGAAGCTGGTGGTGAACGCCGGCGGTCCGTGGATCGACGACGTCAATGCGTTGCTTGGTGCTCCATCGAAGATGATCGGCGGCACCAAGGGCTCGCATATCCTGTTAAAGCATGACGAACTGGTCAAAAGCCTAAATGGGCGCATGCTCTATTTCGAGGCCGATGACGGCCGCATCTGCCTGGTCTACGACTATCTCGGCCTGGCGCTGGTCGGTTCGACCGACATCAAAGCCGACAATCCCGACGCGGTGCGCTGCGAACCCGAAGAAGTCGACTATCTGCTCGACAGCGTGGGAACGCTTTTGCCGGGCATGGCGTTCGAGCACGACCAGATCGTCTACGCCTATAGCGGCATCCGGCCGCTGCCGACGTCTGAAGCAGCGACGCCCGGACTGATCAGCCGCGATCATTCGGCGCCCGTTGCCGAGCCGGACGGCAACAGGCCCTTTGCAGTCATTTCGCTGGTCGGCGGCAAATGGACGACGTTCCGCGGCTTTGCCGAGGAAGTCACTGATACCGTACTCAAGCGCTTGCAGCGCAGCCGCAAGATGTCGACTCAGTCGATGCCGATCGGCGGTGGGCGGGATTTTCCGGCCAATGCCGCCGCGCGCGCGGACTGGCTGGCTGAGGCACAGCAGGCAACGGGCGCCGGGGAAGGGCGCCTTGATCAATTGCTGTCGCGCTACGGGACCAGAGCCGTTGAGATCGCCAGGCACGGGTCGGATGATGAGGGTTGCCTGCCGGACTCCGGCGGCTACGGCAAGGCGGAAATCGACTACATCGCGCGCAACGAGTTCGTCGAACATCTGGCCGATGTCGTCATGCGCCGCAGCACGATGGCGATAGGCGGCTCGCTGACGAGCCGCGACCTGCAGGAGATTGCCGCGATCGCCGGGCGGGCGTTGGGGTGGAGCACCGAGCGCCTCACGCGGGAGGTCGAAGCCGCTGTTGTCGAGCTCGAGGGCAGGAACCTGATGCGGCTGGACTGATCGCTTGATCGCCGACGCCTAGCTTTTCCTGAGGCAATCCGATCGATTTGCCCTTGTTCCGCCGTGTGCATCAACCTTCCCATTTTGCACCCGGATTGGGATTTGCCGGCGCCTACGGGCTCATGCCGTCACTGGATCGGTAACACAAATTGACGTTAAGTTAACAGTACCGTATGGTCATATTATATGCTTACCTTCTAATAGGCTCGCGTTGGCTGCCGAACGTCGGCTGAGGCAACCATCTGCGGAGGGATTGACAGCGGTGCAAAGGTATGAAAATTTTTGCACACAAAGATAATATTATCACCCTGGGGAGGGGATGGCTTGAATTCCGGCGGAAGCGCAAACCGCGATCATGAATCCAGCCTCGCCACGCGCGCGGCCTGGCTGCACTATGCCGGTGGTCTGACCCAGGCCCAGGTGGCCAAGCGGCTTGGCCTGACCAGCCTCAAGGCGCATAGGCTGATCACCAAGGCCAACCAGGAAGGTCTGGTCAGGGTCTTCATCGACGGCGACGTCGCCGAATGCGTCGACCTGGAACAGCGCCTGATCGCCGCCTATGGGCTCCACTATTGCGAGGTGGTTCCCGATCTCGATCAGGACGACCTGCCGCTGAAGGGGCTGGGCATTGCAGGCGCCCAGTTCCTGAAGCGCGAAATCGATCGCGGCGAAGACATGCTGATCGGCGTCGGCCATGGCCGCACGCTTGCCGCCAGCGTCGAATATCTGACGCGGGCAACTGCTGCTCACATCCGTTTCGTCTCGCTGCTTGGCGGCGTGACGCGCAAATTCGCCGCCAACCCGCACGACGTCATGCATCGCCTGGCAGAGCGGACAGGCGCGCAGGCCTTTGTCATGCCGGTGCCTTTTGTCGCCAATACCGCCGAGGACCGTGAAGTGCTGCTTGGCCAACGCGGCATCAGCGATGTGTTCGCTCTCGCCAGCCGGTCCGACCTGATGTTCGTCGGAATAGGCACGGCCGAGCGGGAGGCGTCGCTGGTCGCCACCGGCATGATCGAGCCTTCCGAAATCGATGAGGTCAAGCGGGACGGCGGCGTCGGTGAATTGCTGGCGCATTTCTTCGACGACAAGGGGCGTCCGGTCGAAACGGCCCTGTCGGAAAGAATACTGGCGCTTCCGCGCGATCAGTTGAAGGGCCGCAGGATCGTTGCCGTTGCCGGCGGCAAGGTGAAGGTGCGCGCCATCAAGGCAGTACTCGAAAGCCGTTATCTCAGCGGCCTGATCACCGACGAATGCACGGCCCGCGCCCTGGTCGAGCTCGACGATGCAGCCGGGGCCGCGAAGCGCCGCGTGAACGGAGGAACTTCGAATGCGTGACAACGGACAATCCGCACCGCTGGTGGTTGCATCATGAGCGCGAAGGCCACCGCCCGGCAAGCTTCGCCCGGCCTGCGCCGGGTGCTTGCCGGCGCCGCGGCTCTGGTTCTGCTCGGCGCCATGGCGCTCGACACCAAGGTGATCAAGATCGGCTCTGCCGGCGATGTTCGCAACGCCGTGTTTTCGGCAGCCGACTACGGCAAATCTGAATTCCCCAAGGTGCAAGCCGATGTCGAAGCGCGTGCCGCCGACGCCGCGACGGTGGCGACGGCGATCGCCAAGGACAGGGCGACGGCCGAAAAGGAATATGGCGTGCCGGCGGGTGTCGGACCGGTCATCTCGGTCAAGTTCACCGGCGTCGTCGGCGAGGGAAAATCGGGCATCTACAAGGTCGCCGTCGGCGGTTTGCCCGACACTTTGACGGTCCGCGTGCAGACTGGGCCGGCGATCAACGGAACCGAGCTTCGCGACGCCACCGGCAAGATCACCTTTGGTCAGTTCACCAACCAGATCGAGTATCAGGACGCCGGCTCGGCGCTGAACAACGAGATGAAGAAGGAGGTGCTGGCGAAAGTCGATACCAGTGCCTTGAGCGGCAAGACAATAGCGGTGGTCGGCGTCTTCAAGCTGGTCAATCCGAAGAGCTGGCTGGTCACACCGGTGAGGCTGGACGTCAAATGACAATGGCTGCCGGCACAGAACCCGCGACTGGCGATGCCGTGCTTTCGGCGCGCAATGTCGTCATGTCGTATGGCGGCGTCCACGCGCTCAAGGGCGTCAACTTCGACATCCATCGCGGCAAGGTCACCACCCTGTTCGGAGAGAATGGCGCCGGCAAATCGACGCTGATGAAGATCCTGTCCGGCGTGGTGACGCCGACATCCGGCGACATCGTGCTCGACGGCAATCTCGTCAGCTTTGCCTCGTCTTCGGACGCGCGCGATCGCGGCATTTCGATCATCCACCAGGAGCTCAGCCTGGCGCCGAATCTGAGCGTTCGCGACAACATCTTCATGGGCCGCGAACTGCGCACCAGAACCGGCCTCGACTTCGCCGAGGAGGCGCGCCAGGCGCGGGCGCTGATGGCCGACCTCGAAGAGGACATTGATCCGATGACCCTGGTCGAGGACCTGCGCCTGGGGCAGCAGCAGATCGTCGAGATCGCACGCGCGCTGTCAGTCGATTCCCGCATCCTGATCATGGACGAGCCGACCTCCGCGCTGAGCGCCACGGAGGTCGAAGTGCTGTTCAAGGTGATCCGCGATCTGACCAGCCGCGGCGTCTCCATCGTCTACATCTCGCATCACCTCGAAGAGGCGCTGCAGATCACCGACTACGCCGTCGTGCTGCGTGACGGGGCGATCACGGCGACGGCCGAGGCCAAGGACATCGACCTCGAATGGATCGTCCGCAACATGGTGGGCGAGAATTTCGATCTCGGCTCGCCGCCGACCGGCCACGAGTTCGGCGCGGTGGCGCTGTCGATCGAGGATGTCAGCGTCACCGACGCTTCGGGTTCAGGCTACGTCGTCGATCATCTGTCGCTGGATGTCAAAGCGGGCGAGATCGTCTGCATCTATGGGCTGATGGGCGCGGGCCGCACGGAATTGCTGGAGGCCGTCGCCGGCCGTGTGCCCATGGCGGGCGGGCGGGCGCTGCTGGAGGGTGAGGACGTTTCGGGGCTGACCATTGCCCAGCGCATCGCCCGAGGTCTGGTTCTGGTCCCCGAGGATCGCCAGCGCGATGGCCTGGTTCAGACCATGACCGTCGGCCGCAATCTGTCGCTTGCCAGTATCGAGGCATTCGCCAAGGGGCTCTTCCTCTCCCGGCCGAGGGAGCGCGCACTGATCGACAATTCGATCCGCAAGGTGACCATCAAGACCGCGGGCGGCAATGCCATGATCGGATCGCTGTCGGGCGGCAACCAGCAGAAGGTCGTCATCGGCAAGATGCTGACGACAGATCCCAAGGTCATCCTTCTCGACGAGCCGAGCCGCGGCATCGATGTCGGCGCCAAGGCCGAAGTCTTTCGCTTGCTCAGCGAGCGCGCCGCGCAAGGCCTGGCGGTCGTCTTCTCGACCTCGGAGGTCAATGAGTGCCTCAGCATCGCCCACCGCATCGTCGTGATGCGGCGCGGCAAGATTTCAGCCGAATTCGGCGCCAACGCCACCAAAGAGCAGATCATGGCCGCCTCCGGCGAAGCCGTGGTCGCCTGACCATAGAATTTCGGAGCCCCGACCCATGAGCGATGTCAGCCAGGCCAGCAAACAGTCCAGCCCCAATGCGGGCGGCGAGGGCTTCGACGTGGCCAAGCTGCTGCTCGAAGGCCGGGCCTTCTTTGCCCTGATCGTCATCATCGTCGTCTTCTCGATCCTGTCGCCCTACTACCTTTCGGTGGCGAATTTCCTGACCATGGCCTCGCATGTCGCCATTTTCGGGATTCTCGCCGTCGGCATGCTGCTCGTCATCCTCAATGGCGGCATCGATCTGTCGGTGGGGTCGACGCTCGGGCTTGCCGGCGTCGTCGCTGGGTTTCTGATGCAGGGCGTGACGCTGACCTGGCTGGGCGTCGTTCTCTACCCGCCGGTCTGGGTGGTCGCGGTGCTGGCCTGCATGCTGGGTGCGGCCGTCGGTCTTATCAACGGCGTGCTGATCGCGCGGTTCAAGGTTCCGGCCTTCGTCGCCACGCTCGGCGTCATGTACATGGCGCGCGGCCTGGCGCTGCTGATGACCAGCGGCCTGACCTACAACAATCTCGGCGGCAAGCCGGAGTTGGGCAACACCGGTTTCGACGCGCTCGGCTTTAACCGTCTGTTCGGCGTGCCGACCGGCGTGGTGGTGCTGGCGGTCATCGCGCTGATCGGCAGCATCGTCCTGAACCGCACCGCGTTCGGGCGCTGGCTCTACGCCTCGGGCGGCAATGAGCGCGCCGCCGAACTGTCCGGCGTTCCGGTCAAGACCGTGCAGATTTCGGTCTATGTGCTTTCAGGCATCTGTGCCGCCATTGCCGGCCTGATCCTGTCCTCGCAGTTGACCTCGGCCGGGCCGACCGCGGGCACCACCTACGAATTGACGGCCATCGCCGCCGTCGTTATCGGCGGCGCCGCACTGACTGGCGGCCGCGGCAATATTCGTGGCACTCTGCTCGGGGCCTTCGTCATCGGCTTCCTGTCCGACGGTCTGGTGATCATCGGCATCTCATCCTACTGGCAGACAGTGTTCACCGGCGCCGTCATCGTGCTCGCCGTGCTCCTCAATGCCGTTCAGTATCGCCGCCGTAGCAAGCTTCCAGCTTCGCCGGGCGGCCAACCGACTTCTCAGAAACGGGGGAAGGCCGAACCGGCCAATCCTGCCCAAGGGAAGACTGCCAGCTGACTGGCAGCAAGACCGCGTAAATCATTGGAGGAATGTACATGAAAATCGTGCTTAGAAGTTTGCTTGCCGCCGCGATGGTGGTCGGGTTTAGCGCAGCCGCATCGGCCGCAGGCCTGATCTCGATCATCGTCAACGATCCGGCCAACCCCTACTGGCTGACCGAAGGCAACGTCGCCAAGGCCGAAGCCGAAAAGCTTGGCTATACGGCGAATGTCGCTGCCCATAAGGGGGATACCAATACGGAAAGCAATCTGATCGATACCGCCATCACCAACAAGTCGGTGGCGATCATCCTCGACCCGGCCAATGCCGATGGTTCGGTCGGCGCGGTGAAGAAGGCGATTGCCGCCAACATCCCGGTTTTCCTCGTCAATGCCGAGATCAACCAGGAAGGCCTTGCCAAGGGACAGCTCGTCTCCAACAACGCGCAGGGTGCAGCCCTCGGCGCCCAGCAGTGGGTGCAGGCGGTCGGTGAAAAGGGCAAATATGTCGAACTGCTCGGCGCCCCGTCGGACAACAACGCGGCCACGCGCTCGAACGGCTACGCGACCGTGCTGAGCCAGTATCCGGATCTCGAAAAGGCTGCTTCGCAGGTCGCCAACTGGGATCGCACCCAGGGCCACGACAAGATGCAGAGCATGTTGCAGGCCAATCCCGACATCATCGCCGTGATCAGCGGCAACGATGAAATGGCGCTTGGTGCGGTTGCGGCACTGAAGGAAGCCGGCAAGCTCGCCGGCATCAAGGTCGGCGGCTTCGACGGCTCCCCGGATGCGGTTGCGGCGATCAAGTCCGGCGAACTGCAGTACACCGTGCTTCAGCCGGTGGCCATCTTCTCGGCGAAGGCTGTGCAGCAGGCCGACTCGTTCATCAAGTCGGGCGCTACCGGCGCCACCAGCGAGAAGCAGCTGTTCGATTGCCTTCTCATCACCAAGGACAATGTGGACAAGTACACCGCACCCTTCGTGCTGTCGGAGTAAAACCTGCTCAGGGGGTGTCCTTCGCGGACACTCCCTGGCTCTTCCATGGGTTCGAGACAACAAAGACTGCTCCTTGTGAATTGCCTTCATAAACATCCGGAACTTGCGGCATGAAAGACCTGCTGATCGGGATCGACGCGGGAACGTCCGTGATCAAATCGGTCGCTTTCGATCTGTCGGGGCGGCAGCTTGCCATGGCGTCGGTGAGCAACAGCTTCGTCACGCTGCAAGGCGGCGGCGCCGAGCAGGACCTTGATCAAACCTGGCGCGACATGGCGCTGACGGTTCGCGATCTGGCGACGAAAATTCCCGACCTCGCGCGGCGAGCCGCTTCTGTCGCGATCACCGGGCAGGGCGACGGCACCTGGCTGATCGATGGCGACGGCATGCCGGTCGGGCGCGCGTGGCTCTGGCTCGATGCCCGCGCCGGCCATCTGGTGGACGAGATGCGCGGCGATCCCCGGGATCGCACGCGGTTCGAGATCACCGGCACCGGGCTCAACGCCTGCCAGCAGGGAGCTCAGCTCAGCTGGCTGAAGAGGAACAGCCCGGAAATTCTGGAGCGCGCCGCCACTGCCTTTCACTGCAAGGACTGGCTCTATTTCAAGATGACCGGCGAGCGCGCCACAGATCCTTCGGAAGGCACCTTCACCTTCGGCGATTTTCGCTCGCGCAGCTATTCCGACGAGGTGCTCGACATTCTGGATCTGACGTCGCACCGCCGCCTGTTGCCGCCCATGCTCGAAGGCACGACCGATCATCATCCGCTTTCTGTGTCGGCAGCAGGCGAGACCGGCCTGCTTGCGGGCACGCCGGTGGTGCTGGGCTACGTCGACATGGTCAGCACCGCGCTTGGCGCCGGCCTCTATGATCCAAGCGGTAATGTCGGCTGCACGGTCATCGGCTCGACCGGCATCCACACGCGCCTGGCGCGCACTCCCGACGATGTCGTCCTCAACGACAACGCATCAGGCTACACGATCGCCATGCCGGTTCCCGGCGCCTATGCGCAACTGCAATCCAATATGGCGGCGACGCTCAACATCGACTGGCTGCTTGGACTGGCGCGCGACGTGCTGACCGCCAGCGGTGTAAAACCTTCGCGCGACGAATTGCTGAAAGCGCTCGATGCCTGGGTCGAAGGATCGGAGCCCGGATCGCTGGTCTATCAGCCCTACATCTCGCTGGCCGGCGAACGCGGACCGTTCGTCGATCCAGACGCGCGCGCCGGCTTCATCGGGCTTTCCGTCAAGCACGGTTTTGGCGATCTGGCGCGCGCGGTTCTCGAGGGATTGGCGTTTGCGGCACGCGATTGCTACCAGGCGATGGGCAGCATGCCCAGCGAGATCCGCCTGTCTGGCGGCGCCGCGCGCAGCCCGTCGCTGCGCCGTATCATCGCTGCGGCGACCCGCGCGCAAGTCAGGACCAGCAGCCGCCAGGAAGCCGGCGCCGCGGGTGCGGCGATGATGGCCGCGGTCGGGCTTGGCGTCTATCGCTCGATGGATGTTTGCTGCGCCGAGTGGGTGACGCCGCTGCTGGGCGAATGCGACGCCTATGACGAGGCGCTTTCGCAAACCTACGATGCGCTGTTTCCGTCCTTTGTCGCGGCGCGTCAGGCGCTGCATCCGGTGTGGAAATCGATGGCGCACCGCACAGGAGCTAAGTCTTGAGCGATACAACGGATATTGTCGATCTCTTCGTGATCGGCGGTGGCGTCAACGGCGCCGGTATAGCGCGCGATGCCGCGGGTCGCGGGCTGTCGGTCATCCTGTGCGAGAAGGACGATCTGGCGCAAGGCACCAGCTCGCGTTCCGGCAAGCTGGTGCATGGGGGCCTGCGCTATCTCGAGTACTACGAGTTCCGGCTGGTGCGCGAGGCGCTGATCGAGCGCGAGGTGCTGCTTGAGGCGGCGCCGCACATCATCTGGCCGATGCGCTTCGTGCTGCCGCACAGCCCCGAAGACAGGCCGGCATGGCTGGTCCGGCTCGGGCTGTTTCTCTACGACCATCTTGGCGGCCGCAAGCGCCTGCCGGGAACGAGGACGCTGAATTTGAGAACCGCGCCGGAAGGAGCGCCGATCAAGGATGAATTCAAACGAGGCTTCGAATATTCGGACTGCTGGGTCGATGATGCACGGCTGGTGTTGCTCAATGCGCTCGACGCCAGTCAGCGTGGCGCAAAAGTCTTCACGCGCACGGCCTGTATTGCCGCCAGGCGCGAAGGCGGCCTGTGGTCGATCGACATGCAGGATGGCCGCACGGGTGCTGTGACGAGGGCCCGCGCACGCGGGTTGGTCAACGCGGCCGGGCCATGGGTGAATGACATCGTCAGCCGCGTCGCTGGACAGAATTCCACCCGCAACGTTCGCTTGGTGAAAGGAAGCCATATCGTCGTGCCGAAATTCTGGGAGGGACGGCAGGCCTATCTCATCCAGAACAACGACAAGCGGGTGATCTTCGTCAACCCGTATGAGAACGATCTGGCGCTGATCGGCACCACCGACATTCCTTATGAAGGTCGGCCCGAAGAAGTGGCCGCCGAGGCAAGCGAGATCAATTATCTGATCAAGGTGGTCAATCGCTACTTCAAGCGGCAGCTGACCGCGCAAGACGTGGTCTACAGTTTCTCGGGCGTGCGTCCGCTCTATGACGACAATGCCGACAACCCGAGCGCGGTGACGCGCGACTACATCTTCGAACTCGACGCCCCGAACGGTGGCGCGCCGCTGCTTTCTGTGTTCGGCGGCAAGATCACCACCTTCCGCAAACTGTCCGAACATGCGCTCGAAAAAATACAGCCCTTCTTTCCGACCATGAAGAAGGCCTGGACGGCCAAAATTCCCCTGCCGGGAGGCGACCTGCCCAACGCGGATTTCGAGCAGTTCCTGGGTGATCTGCACGCCGAGTTTTCGTGGCTTAGCCCGTCGCTGGTGAAGCACTATGCTCGAAGCTACGGCACGCGCACACGCGCTTTGCTGAAAGGGGTCAAAGACGAAGCGGATCTCGGCCGTCGTTTCGGCCCGGATTTCTACGAGCTCGAAGCTGTCTTCCTGTTCGAGACCGAATGGGCGATGACCGCCGCCGACGTTCTCGAGCGCCGGACCAAACACGGGCTGCATATCAATGCGGCCGAGCGGAAAACATTCGAAGACTGGTGCACAAAGACAATGGCGGCGGTGAACTGATGGCCTTCACGCTTTCGCTGAACACCAACCCGCTGGTCAATCGCTTCGCCGATCCCGACGATCTGATCGACGCCATTGCCTATGGCATCGGCATCCGCGACGTGCAGCTGACGCATGAATTCGTCAATCCGGGCTGGCCGGCGGCAACGATCGCCAAGTTCGTTCGCCTGTTCAACAGCGCCCTGGCGCGGACCGGCGTGCGGATCACTTCGGGTATGACCGGTCCCTATGGCCGGCTCAATCATTTCGGCCATCCGGACGCGGATGTGCGCCGCTATTATGTCGATTGGTTCAAGACCTTCGCCGACATCTCCGCCGAACTCGGCGCGTCGGGCATGGGCACGCAGTTCGCCATATTCACCTACAAGGATTTTGACGATCCGCAGCGGCGCGCGGCGCTTCTCGACATCGCGCTCGAATGCTGGCGCGAAGTGGCCGAGCACGCCAAGGCGGCGGGCCTGACCTACCTTTTCTGGGAACCGATGTCGGTCGGCCGCGAGTTTGGCCACACGATCGAAAGCTGCGTCGAATTGCAAGGCGCCGTCGATGCGGCCAAGCTGCCGATCCCGATGCAGATGATGGTCGACATCGACCATGGCGACGTGACCTCGCCCAATCCTGACGACACTGATCCCTATGCCTGGGCGAAAGCGTTCCCGTTGCAATCGCCGATCATCCACATCAAGCAATCGTCGATGAACAAGGGCGGGCACTGGCCGTTCACCGCCGCCTACAACAAGGATGGCCGCATCATCCCGCAGAAGCTGCTCGACGCCGTGCGGGCGGGTGGCGGAACCGACAATGAAATCTGCCTTGAACTTTCCTTCCGGGAGAGGGAACCGGTCGATCATCAGGTTATTGCAATGATCCGTGAGTCGGTGGATTTCTGGGCGCCTTACATCGACAGCGGCCGCGAAAGTCTCAAGCCTCGCGCTTGAGGCAAACCGCCGGCCCGAAGGCGGCGCAGACCCGGAAACACGCATCATTCGAATTTCGGATCGAAGGAGAGAAGAATGGCCCCATATTGGGTCGGCACGAGCTGGAAGATGAACAAGACGCTGGCGGAGGCGCTGCAGTTCGCCGAGGCATTGGCGGCGTTCGTGCCGGGCTTCGATCCGGCGATACAGCCTTTCGTCATTCCCCCCTTCACCGCGGTGCGGCAGGTCAAGGCGGCGCTCGCCAACACCCGCGTCAAGGTCGGCGCCCAGAACATGCATTGGGCCGATGCCGGTGCCTGGACGGGCGAGATTTCGCCGGTGATGCTGAGGGATTGTGGGCTCGACCTGATCGAACTCGGCCATAGCGAGCGCCGTGAGCATTTTGGCGAGACGGACAAGATCGTGGGACTGAAAACCTCAGCGGCAGTCAAGCACGGCTTCGTACCCTTGATTTGTGTCGGCGAGACGCTGGCCGAGCGCGAGGGCGGCCGCGCCGACGAAATTCTGACCGCGCAGGTCTTGGGCGCGCTGCAGGGTCTCGCAAACAATGAGTTGTCGGCAGAGATACTCTTTGCCTATGAACCGGTGTGGGCGATCGGCGAGAAAGGCATTCCGGCCAGCGCCGACTATGCCGACAAGCAGCAGGCGCTGATCAAGCAGGTCGCAGCAACCCGGTTGCCGACCGCCCCGCTTGTGCTCTACGGCGGCAGCGTCAATCCCGGCAACGCGGCTGAACTGATTGGCCAGCCGCGTATCGATGGGCTGTTCATCGGCCGCTCGGCATGGCAAGCGGAAGGCTATATCGACATTCTCAAAAAGGCGTCGGCCGCCATCGCGCGCTGACCACGAAAACGAAGGAGTTCATTGCCATGAAGATCGCACTCGGAGCCGACAGCGCCGGCAAGCCGCTGCTCGATGTCATCGCCAAGCATCTCGCCACCAAGCCAGAACTGCAGGTCGTCGATCTCAGCCAGGCCGGATTCTACGCCGATATTGCCGCTGCGGTCGGCCACGAAATTGTCGACGGCAATTACGACCGCGCCATCCTGTTTTGCGGCACCGGCATCGGCGTCAGCATCTCGGCCAACAAGGTGCCCGGAATCCGTGCCGCGCTAACCCACGACACCTATTCGGCGGAACGCGCTGCGAAATCCAACAATGCCCAGATCATCACCATGGGTGCGCGCGTCATCGGCCCCGAACTGGCCAAATCGATCGCCGACGCCTGGCTGGCCTCGGAGTTCGATCCGAACGGTCCCTCTGCCGCCAACGTGCAGGCTGTCGACAAGCTCGACGCGAAGCGCTGAGGATCCGCTCCCGACCTAGCCGGTCAAGGCGATCCGCATCGCCTCGATGACGGTTACGGCGGACGCCGCGCCTGGATCCATATGGCCAAGCGAGCGTTCGCCGAGGCGGGAGGCCCGGCCCTTGGTGGCGATCATCGCCTTGGTCGCCTCCGCGCCGGCCTTTGCCGCCTCGGCTGCAGCCGCGAGGCTGCCGGCCAGCCCCTTGCCGGCGGCCAGTGCCTCGCCCGCAGCCGTCGCGGCCGGCGCCCACGCATCGATCATCGTCTTTTCCCCAGGCTCGGCCTTGCCGCGATCCTGAATGCCTCTGGCCATCGCTTGGAACATAGCGACCGCGTCGGCGTCGTCGAGCGTCGCCTTGCCCTTGACGGCGGCCGCGCCGCGCATGAATGCCGTGGCATAGAGCGGGCCCGAGGAGGCGCCGACGGCGTTGAGGAACGACTTCGCCGCCGTGTTCAGCAAGATGGTCGGATCGGTGGTCCCGTCGTCCAATGCGGCCACCGCGTCGCGTGCCGCGGCAAATCCCAACTCCATGGCAATGCCGTGGTCGGCATCGCCGATCACCCCGTCAAGCGCGCACAACCGGTCCCGGTCGGCTGACATGGCGTCGGCGATGGCAACGAACATCGCGGCAAGGCGGGTGGTGTCGATTGTTGTCATCTGTTGTTCCTTGCCGTCCCCAGTTTACCCGGCGCGAAACATGGCGCAGTCGCAAGGGTGGTCGAGCATCGTTTGCAACTCGTCGTCGAGGTGGTGCAGCGTGATCGAAGCGCCGGCCATTTCGAGCGAGGTGCAGTAATTGCCGACCCAGCTTGCGTGAATGGATACACCGATATCGTCAAGCCTCTGCTTCACGCGCCGGTTCATGATGTAGAGTTCCATCAGCGGCGTCGAACCCAGCGAATTGACCAGCACGGCGACCTTCTCGCCGCGTGCCGGCGCCATCTCGGCGAGAATCCTGTCCAGTATTTCGTCAGTGATCTCGTCGGCCGTTTTGAGTTTTCCGCGTGCGATGCCGGGTTCGCCATGGATGCCCATGCCGATCTCCATCTCGTCGGGTCCGATTTCGAAATTCGACCGGCGGGTTTGCGGCAACGAACAGGGCGCCAATGCGACGCCCATGGTAAAGGTGTGGTCGTTGGCTTTCCCGGCAATGCGTTCGCATTCATCGAAAGACAACATGCGGTCGCAGGCGGCGCCTGCCGCCTTGAAGATGAAAAAGTTCCCTGCGACACCGCGCCGCTTGTGCCTGTCGCCAACGGGCGCGGAAGCGACGTCGTCGGTGCTCAGCACCGTGCGCACCTCGATGTCGTCCATCGCGGCCATCTCGGCCGCCATGTCGAAATTCATGACGTCGCCGGCATAGTTGCCGTACATGAACAGCACACCGGCGCCGCCGCTCGCCGCCTTGGCGCATTCGAGGATCGGGTCGGGCGGCGGAGAGGCGAAGACATTGCCGATCGCCGCCGCGTCGGCCAGCCCCTTGCCGACGAAGCCGAGAAAACTCGGCTCGTGGCCCGAGCCGCCACCAATGACGAGGCCTACCTTGCCTTGGCGCGGTCCGTCGCGGGCGATGATCGAGCGCGGGCTTCCGTCAACGGCTTTGAGATGGCGGGGATGCGCAGCCAGGATGCCTTCCAGCATCTCGTCGACGGCCCGATTGCCGTCATTGATGATCTTCTTGGTTTGCACCAACGTCCTCCCGATTTGGTATTTTCATAAATGATACCGGGCGTTATCAGGCTGCCTCGAGCGAGGGCAGGGATGCCCAGAAAACTGCCTTCGATCGGCTTCGTAGCTGTTTACCAGCCGTTCTGGCAGAACCGAAGCGGACCGACGTGCACGGACAATGGCACTGTAGTGTACAAGTTCGCACCACGGCTTAGAAAAGGCGGTGGCTCCCGGGCCGGATTCGAACCAGAGACCAACCGGTTAACAGCCGCTCTCGGGATAGCCCACCAGCGCCATATACCGGTTGTTCCACTCCTGAAAAACCCCTTGTTTCATAACGATTTCAGCTTTCCTGTTGCACATTAGAGCACACAGGGCAACATAGGCAGCAGTTGCATCCTGTTGCCCCGACGTTGCCCCGGAGAGCCCTAATGCCCCGCGAGAACCTGAACGACAACCGCCTGAAGGCTTTGAAGCCGGCTGCTCCTGGCAAGCGATACGTGATCATGGATGCCCAAGTCCCGAGCATGGGCGTCCGCGTAACCGACAAGGAGCCGTCCAACGGTTCAAAGCTTAAGGCCGGACAAGTCAGCTTTGTCTACATCGCCCGTTTCGGTGTTGCAACTCAGCCAGCCCGCCGCGCGCTGGGAGAGTACGACGTCATGTCGCTTGAAGCGGCACGCACCAAGGCGAGGCAGTGGGCAGCGCTCATTGATCGCGGCATTGACCCGAAGGTCCAGGCTGACGAGGAGCGGCAGGCGGCGAGGGCAGCGACAGAGAGCCGTGACCGGTCTTTCGAAACCATCCTTGAACGGTTCATCAAAGCCCGGCGCCGCGATGGCATCCGCAAGGCCGACGAGGACGAGCGCGACCTCAACCGGGAATGCCTGCCGAAGTGGAAGGGCAGGGACGTCGCCACCCTCACCAATGCCGACATCATGGAAGTGGTCGAACCGATCTATGCGCGCGGCGCGCAGCGGCAGGCGCTCAACATCGCCCAGAAGATCGGGACGTTCTTCGGCTGGTGTGTCGATGACGACCTGATCACCGCCTCACCCTTCCGGGCAAAGAAGGTGCGCACCACCATCGGCGAGAAGGGATCAAGGGACCGCGTCCTGACCGATGCTGAGATTGGGGCGCTCTGGACTGCCACGGCCGCTGGCGACGTCTACAGCGCCGTCTATCGGCTGCTGCTGCTGACCGGCCAGCGCCTCAACGATATCGCCCAGGCGTCTTGGTCCGAAGTCGACGTGGACCGCAAGACGCTGACTGTGCCGGCGGCGCGCTTCAAGTCCGGCCGCGATCACGTTGTGCCTCTCACCGAAGAAGCGCTCGGCATCATCGCCAAGTTGCCGCAGTTCAAGAAATGCAATTGGCTTTGTTCTCTCGACGGCGCGGGACCTGTGACGATCGGCCATAAGGTCAAGCTGCGGATTGACGCCGCCATGCTCGCAGCGCTTCGGAAGGACGATCCCGAGGCCAAGCTTCCGGCATGGGTCAATCATGACATCCGCCGGACGGTCCGCACCCGGCTGTCCGAGCTCGACGTGATGGACGAGGTTGCCGAGGCTGTCATCGGGCATGTGCCTACGGCGCTAGTCAGGACGTACAACCAGTCTGACCGCCTCAAGGTGAAGCGAGACGCCCTGACGCGCTGGGAGGGCGCGCTTGTGGCGCTGACAGGCCGCAAGACGGCCAACAATGTCATCCAGATAAAGGCGGCCGGTCAATGACCCTCAATTTCAACTATCAGCACGATTTCTCGGAGCGAGCCGAACGAGAGATCGTTTGTCGAGGCTGAGTTAGATGCTTGGGTGAAGGCCCGCGTCGACCAGCGAGACGCGGTGGCCTAATGACCACTGATCACGAACATAGCGCTGCTATCGATGAGGCTGCAGCCTGGCTGCGATCTGACAGCCGGGAGCGCATCAGCCGGCCAATTATCCCCCATCTGAAGCAGGCGTTCGGCCTGACCGCTGCTGAAGCGATCGAAGCGATCAGGGAAGCGAACCTGCGGCGGGCCCGCGCCACATGAGCGAAATTACGCCTAGCCGTAAAACTGGCCGACCGAAGGGCTACATCGCCAACTACCAGCCGCAGACCAAGACGCTGGCGCTGCTCGATGCGGTCGACATGGTTCTCACCGAATACCGGGAACACTGGCCGCTCACGATCCGCCATGTCTTTTATCGGCTGGTCGGCGCCTACGGTTATCCGAAGGATGAGTCGTTTTACTCGAAGCTGATCGACCATATCGGCAACGCGCGCCGCGGCCGGGTGATCCCGTTCAATGCGATCCGCGACGATGGCGTGGTCACGCACCGCATGGACCATTTTGACGACCAGAACCATTTCCTGCGCCATGTTCGGGTGCTCGGCGAAAACTACCATCGGAACATGCTCGCCAATCAAAACCTGCACGTCGAGGTCTGGTGCGAGGCCGCCGGCATGCTGTCGCAGCTCTTCAAGGTCAGCCGAGAATTCTCGGTGCAAGCCTATTCCTCAGGCGGCTTCGACAGTCTCACTGCGAAGAAGGATCTGGCCGATCGAATATGCGAGATCGCAAAGCCGACGGTGATCCTGCACCTGGGCGACTATGACCCGAGCGGCAAATCTGTGACAGTCGACCTCAAGCGCATCCCCCTGACTGCTGACCAAATGTTTCGCTATTCGCTGCCTACCGCCGCCCAAGAAGACCGACAGCCGCACCGCGCGATGGGAGGGTGAGACATGCCAACTCGAGGCGCTGTCGCCCGACAACATCGCTCATATCTTGCGGTCACATATCATCGACCTGTTCGACGTTCACCAGTTCCATGAAGACCGCGATATACAGGCACGCGAGCGGCAGTTGATCACTGCAGCCTTGCCGGCCCCGAGGGGGGATGCGTGACCGTCCAGCCCAGCCCATTCATCCCCGGCGCCGACGCCAGCAATCCGCGGTGGACCGGCTAGCGGAAGAAGATCCAGCGCAGCGCTGCCATCCACATGAGGTGGGGATCCACGTTCAAGGAATGCGAGGAGGCTTTCGCCGACTGGCACCACTGCGCCCTGCAAATCGTTCACGCCGAGAACATCAGCTTTCGGTTGCTGGCCTTCGCCCGACAGCACCTCAACATGAAGGCCGGGACCATCAGCGGCACGAATTTCGAATTTGCCAAGATGGGAGGAGGCTGCTCAATCAAAACGACATCCCGCGAGATAGGCCTGTACGAGCGGCTCGGCCTGTTCATCGTGAGCCGGTGTCGGCACAAAATCCCGGGTGGTGGCATCAACGAAGTGCGGACGCTTCGGTTGGCGCTGCCGAGGCCCTTCAATCCAAAATTTACAGCGAGAGGTGAGGAGCCATGAGGACCACAGTGGTCCCGCATGCCGGCGCTGGTCTCCTGGACCACAGTGGTCCCGCATGGACCTTTCCCGCACCCCTCCGCAGGCGAGACCACAGTGGTCCCGCTAATACAGCCATCTTGCTCGGGTGACGCATGACACAACTCGACCTTTTCAAGCAGCCAGCAAGGAAGACCGGCCAGATAGTGGCATTCCCCGCCGATCGCCGCGCCGTCCTTATCCGCGCCACCGCCCACGAACTCTGCACCCTCCACTATATCGCCGGCCGCAAGTTCTGGAGCGAGCACGTCAAAGGCCTGCGAGCCCAGCTTCGCGCTGTCGGTATTCCCTGCCGCCAAGTCGATATGGAAATCCGTCGATACTCGGCAGCCGTTGCCAGCACTATCGACCATTCCATGCCCAATCATGGAGCGCCGCCACCAACGGCAGCATAACGGTCCGCGAAGCGGAACGAGTGGGGGTGTGGGGCCTCAGGCCCCAAGTTGGCGGTGATGATGCCAACGCCGACATGAGCCTGATAGGCAAGGGGACTGGTGGTATCCGCCTCGTGACGGCGCGGCCAACAACCAGATAAATACGGCTGGTGTTGGTTTCTTCAATGAATACAACTCCGGTTGCTAAAGCCACTGTCGTGCCGCCCTCTCTACAGGGGGCGCCGAAACAAACGTCAACCTCGCCACACGCATCAATGAACTTCGCACCGCGCTGATCAACTACGGGTTGGCGGTATGATAGGAGAAACCATGTACACATTGACCTTTACCGAAGAGCAGATGGCGGTTCTCGACCGCGCCCCGCAGGACGTGCCTTTCAAATTTGCAATGCCGATCATTCAATCCATAAACGAGCAGCTTGTGAAGCAGCGCGATCCGGCTAAGGAAGCCGAAGAAGTGAAAAACTTGAAGAGCGCCTAAGCCGCCCGGCCTTCAACCGCAGCGAACCGGACTTTGTACATCGCCACCCACTTCTCGAAAGCGAAGTAGCTGATGGTCGCGGCTACAATTGTCAGCATCAGCGCGGTTGCCCACAATGTCCAATAGTCGCCGGCATTCGTCGCGGGTGCGATGGCATGTCCTCGCGCCTTCGTTGCCGTCCCGACCGAGTAGGCGATAACGGCAAAGTGATAGACGTACAGGCCGTACGAGATTCGACCCAGGAACCGCAACGGAGTGGCCGACAGCACCGTTGCTAGAAGCGGTGCGCGTAATCCGGCGTCGACCAGCCCGCCGAACATCAACGCCGCCAGAGGGTAACTGAAGGCAGAGGCCACGGGCGAGACCCACGGCGGCGCCAACGACAGGAAAGCAGCGCCAGCAGCCACGGCTACGGCGATCGAGAACCCCCAATGCCACTGCGGTCGAAGGATGTAGAGCGCCATTCCGCCCAGAACGCTCTCAGGTCGCAAGAACGGCGTAACCCAGATGATCGGGTGGCTCGCTCCGAGGCCGTAGACCGTCATCCGCGCAAGGAAGCAGTAGACGAACACAGCCAGCAGCGCTCCAAGAAAGACGGTTTTGCCGAACCGGCGATAAGCGAGAAAGACGAACGGGATCAGCAGGTAAATCTGGAACTCGAATGAGAGCGTCCACAGGTGCGCCGTGTTTGGGATCGACAGGTTGTAGCTCTTGAACCACGCGACGGCGTTATCGAGAAAAAGCGCCAGACCAGCCAGCCGGAAGTAGCCGTTGCCGTCCGGGCTGCCGTAGATGACCAGCATGGCGATCGCGAACAGGATCATCAGCGGGTAGATGCGCAGAAAGCGGCGCACAAAGAAATTCCGCACGCCGATGCCGCCTGTCTTGACGTACTCCGCATCGAGCAAGTGGAAAAACAGGAACGACGATATCAGGAAGAACAACTCGACGCCGACCCAGCCGTAGTTGTGCATCTTGTCAAGTACGGCAGACGCCGTGAAGTCCGACATGTGGTGGAAAAACACCGCAAGGAACGCGAAGAATCGCAGGCCGTCTAGCGGCGCCAAGTACAATTTTGGAGAGGTCATGGCCGGCTTCTCGCACCAAATCCCCACAACCTCAAGAGGCACCCATGGCCGTAACCCGCGAGAAGCAAAGCCTTGACCTCGTGCTGGTGCACGAAGGCGGCTACTCAAACCACCCCTGCCGACCCTGGCGGCCCAACAATGAAGGGCGTGACCCAGCGTGTTTATGACGGCTACCGCAAGCGCAAGGGCCTTGCGCTTGCGGTATAGCAAGACGCCGGCAGCGGTTGGCGCAGCCGGGTGATGTCGTCGAACCGAAAGTCAAACGGCAGTTCCGCTCCACTCTCCAATCGGAGAAATTGGCTACAGTGCCGTCCTCTTTGATTGCGTGGCCTTCCACGCTGCCGTTGAAAGACAGTTAAAAGAAGGGCATGAGGAGCGCTGCCAAAGCTAGTTAGATTGGATGAGTCCTATGACGCAGAGCATTCTCGATAAGACATTGGCAGGGGCCCAGAAGGATCAGGAGACGGTTCGATCCGGCGAGCCGATCGGCAAGGTCCCCGACGGCGTGACGTTTCACGACATGACCGCTCACCTCGACGACAGGGGAAGCGTCACCGAGGTCTACGACCCTCGCTGGAATTGGCATCCCGATCCGCTTGTTTTTTGCTACATGTTTACCATACGACCGAGAACGGTGAAGGGTTGGGCGCTGCATAAGCTTCACGAGGATCGATACTTCGTTGTCGATGGCGAGATGGAGGTCGTCCTGTATGACCCAAGGCCCGAGTCGAGCACCTGCGGACAGGTATTTCGGATTGTTCTGTCTTCAGCCCGGCCACGCCTGATGAACATCCCCAGATTCGTCTGGCACGCGGACCACAACATCGGCGCGAGGGACGTTAGAGCAATCAATTTTCCTACAATGCAATATGACCACGCCAATCCCGACAAATACCGGCTGCCGCTGGATACCGATTTGATCCCGGTCGACTTTGGCGGCCTCAAGGGATGGTAGACGACGCTCCGCCGCTCTTCAGCGTTCTGATGCCGACCCATAATCGTCCCGACTCTCTTGCCTATGCGATCCAGTCGGTGCTGGCGCAGACGGAGCAATCGTTCGAGCTTCTGGTCGTTGGCGACGGTGCAGCACCGGAGACCGAAGCGGTCGTGAAAAGCTTTTCCGACCCGCGCATTCGTTGGTTTGATTTCCCCAAGGCGCCTCACTTTGGCTATGCCAATCGAAATCTGGCGCTTCGATCGTCACGCGGGGAATTGATAGCCTTCGCCGCCGACGATGACCTGATGATGCCGGATCATCTTGCACTCATGCGCGGCCAGTTCGTCGATCCGTCGGTGGCACTTGTCTACGGCCAGGTCCTCTGGGTCTCGACCGACGGCATTTGCGGTCCTGATCTTACCAACCTGTTTTTTCCCGAAGAGCGGCGCCAATTCATGGCGAGAGGGAACACGATAGCGGCCTCAGGCGTCGTATATCGCGCCAGCGCTCTTGCAGAGCGGACGGTGTGGCCAGAAGATGTGAACGGGGCGGGAGACTGGGAGATCTGGCGTCGGATCGTGCTCACAAAGGGCTTCGCCGCCGTGCGCTACCTTCGCCTTCCTACGTGCCTGCATTTCTCCGCTAAGTGGAAAAACCTCAGAGACTCCGGATTCGCGAGGCTGACGGGCTTCATCAAAGCGTGTGAGACGTCGATCTGGTTTCCGGCGCCGCTACGGGTCGCCATTCCGACAGGACACCTGGAACAAAAGGTCTTCTGGGACATCATGTGTGTCGATCCCGATGGCTGGACCGCGCTCATTCGGGAAGCCGCAGCCGACGCCGTGAACCGACTTGCGCTCGACCGTCTCGAAAACCTGGCTACACCCGACTCGCCGCCCACACCACCTCCTCCCCCCGCTGCCCCAGATGACGGCCGAGCCGAGGCGCTTGCGGTAGAAGTACAGGCTCTCGCGATTGAAAGGGACGCTATGAGGATGGAGATGGAGGCGCTCAAGCGCTCGAAGAGTTGGCGTTGGACTGCCCCTCTAAGGCAATTGCGAAGGCATATCGGCCGATAGGAGCCGGCGCCAAAGGGCATGAAGCGGCCGGATAATCCTATTCGTCCCCGTCGCCGAGGTACGCCTTCACACGTCCGAAATCGCGGTACATTCCGCCGTCCGGGTGTTTCTTCTCATGCCAGGTGATCGCCCAATAGCCGGTGTCCTGAAGACCCTCCATGACCATCACCCGATCGCGGTCGGTCGGGAAATGCTCCTTGAGAAGATCGTTGACGGCATTCAAGCCGCCGTCTCGGTAGGCTTGCAGATATACATCATCTACCATGGGATAATTCCCCTTTTTTCGCGGACTGTTGCTACCGACAGGGATGTTGCAGCCGGTGCTCTAGCAAGAGGGTTAAGACCTCTTCGGTTTTGTCCCGCCGGTGCTTCTCTGCCAAAGCGACTCTATCATTGCTAGGCCCCAGCGGCATCGATATCAGGAGGTCGGTGAGTTGCGGGTTGCACTCGAAGAGGATTGCCCTGGCCAGTAGGTCGGCCGGCTCGCAGAGGCCTTTGAACGGGTCGATCCCGGCGCCAAGGCAGGCTTCGAACGCCTCCCGCTTAGTAGTTTCGGCGCCCGCGGTGCAGATCGTCGCACCCATCACCAACGAACAAAGCATCGCTTTCATGGCTGAAGCATCGCGCGCAAGCTTCGCCCCCGCAAGGGCGTGCTTGAGTTTTTAAAGGTGTCGGCGCATCATCACCGGCGGAGCGTGAGAACTCCCGCGGATGGCCCTGCCGGGCCATCTGCACCCAGAGCGTTGGCGGGGCGATCCCTCCAAGGATCGATATTGCCAACGGGTAGAACGAGCCGACTTAGCCGTCGGAGCGAAACGGCAGCACTATGCCGGGAGAGCGGCGGCTATACAAGACCCGAAAGGGAAAGGCCGTTCGCGCATGGTCTCTGGCCATGTTCTCACCCTCCCGGCGCCAGTGCTGTCCATTGGCAACCGGCCGTGAGAAGCCGAAACCAGAGAGCCTACATCATGACCATCCATCAACCTGAAATGCGCCGTGGCAATCGCCACCTCGATCGAGCGGCTGATTGACCTGCTCGACGCCATGAGCCCGGATCCTGACCTCGAGGAAAGCCTCGGATGGGGATATGGCAGCCAACTGGAGTTGCACGCCCAGGACGGCGAGCGCGAGGAGGAGAACGAGCACGGCGGCGACATCAACGACGATAACGAGTATGAGCAAGACGCCGTAGACTGTGACTGGCCCGGCTTCATATGGGGCGGCGGGGAAGGCGGCGGCCGAGCGCACGAAGGTGCTTGAACCGTAACAATGTTACATTTGGCCCGCTGCCTCACGGTGGCGGGCCTTTTAGGCGCGCCGGCTTACTGCGACTGTCTTGACCGGTCCCCACATTCCGCCTGTAAAACTTTCAGAATCGGCGATCTGCAACATGTTCGGCCGGTCTCTTCTATATTTTTCTCCGAACCAACCTTCATACTCGATCTGGATTAGGAACTCGGCCTGGGCAATCCAAAAGCTCTGACGCGGATCTCTATGGGTTAGACCAAAGGAACATGAGGTCCTAGCACCGTTCTGGAGGAGACGGATCACGCTGGAAGGCTCGAAACAAGCCAACCATCGACCCTTGTTCTCGTCATTGGCGCCGGCGCCCAACGCCGCCCGCAGCGCTGCCTGATCGGTAACAAGGAGCCTTATGTTCTTTGCAGGGATCGATCCGGAGTTAAGGATGACCAGGTCATACGCGATCCCTTCAGTGCCGCCGTGGTGCGTCTCAACCATTGCCGTTACAATCGGCCGAAACTGACGGTACCAAAAGAAGATGGAAAAACCTAAGGCCACCGCCGAGACAACCAGTGCAACGGCTGCGACTGCAAGATTGAGCAAGTCTGCGTATACGCCCATTATTGCCCCTTTCCGTAACCTCAACAGTAGCAAGAACCAATTCACCCGCATCGCCGCTGCCTTTCCCTGGCGGCCGGGTGTATCATTTCGTACCCGAAACGCTTGCGCCTATTTCTTTTTCCCGCCACTGCTGGTGGTGGGCGTCACCTTCGGCGCGCCGCCGCCAGAAACCGGCTTATACCCGCCCTGCACATTGCTTTTGGTCGGGGAGTAGCCCTTCTTGACGGCAGCCTGTTGTACCGTCTTGGTCGTCCCTTTCTTGTCAGTCATTTCCTTCCTCCGTTCGATCAATGTCTAAGAACTCAAGGGTGCTCACCTCTGATGCCTGGACCCAAAGGCCATTTGGCATTGGCACCCAGCTGCCGCCTCTGCCCCGACTGAAAATTTGCTCGACGTAAATGTCGCGGTCGTTGTCGGAGGAAGCGAACGACCGGCGCCCGTAATATCCATGGAAGACAGTGCCGTCTTTCAACGTGATGATGAGCCAATGCTCGGTCCGCTGGGCAAACTTCCAGTCCCATGCGGTCGGCATGGTGTGGACGACCTCAAGGTTCAGTTTCTCACAAATTGTTCCATACCATCCCTTTTGGTGCCCTAGTCCGAGTAGAAGGCCGATGGCCATGGGCACGATGATGATCAGGCCGGCCCATCCAATCCAGACCCACCACGGCGCTGAGTCCTTATGAATGCCTAGGGCGAACAGCGGCAGGACCGCCGCATAATAAATGACGGTCACTACCAAGTAGGAGAGCAGGGCTTCGGTATGAGAGGGGGTGCGTCCAGTGAGGAATTGTGCACGCACGTAGAGAATGAGCAAACCCGGGGCGAGCAGGGCGAGGCCATTGGCGACCTTAGACAGGTCTTCCACCTCGAACCCCATTGTCGCGAATCACTCCTGTTTGTCGGGCGACGGACTTTCGCGCGCGAAATTGCAGGAGTTCAATGAGCCTTCGTGATTAATCACAGGGAAGATTGTTGCCCCAATTGTTGCCCTGGATCTTGGGTTGCCAAATCGGTCGAGCCGCAAACTTCAGTAAGTGTTTGGAAATGTTGGCTCCCCGGGCCGGATTCGAACCAGCGACCAACCGGTTAACAGCCGGTTGCTCTACCACTGAGCTACCGGGGAATAGAGGCTCTCATGTGAGTGGCGCAGCCTATAGCAAACCCTTTTCGGCTTTGCAAAGAAGCATTTCGCATTTTTTAGCGCATTTTCACCCAATGGTTTCTGGCAATCGCCGGATGACACCACATATGAGCCGTCTTGGGCGCCGTCGGACCTTGGTCGGCGGAACCTGAAAGGCGATTGCAGCCTTTAGCGCATATGGCTTTATCGAAGGCAACCGGATCGACTTTCGACATGACTGCAGCAGACGAAAACCAGGCACCGGCGCGGAAAATCTCGGTGTTCGGGCGCGAGTTCACCATGCCGCGCTCGCGCGGGCTGAGGATCGCCATCGGTATCATGCTGGTGTTTTTCGGCCTTCTCGGTTTCCTGCCGATTCTCGGCTTCTGGATGATTCCGCTCGGCCTTTTGGTGCTTTCCTACGAATTTGCCGCGGTGCGCCGCCTGCGGCGCCGGTTCGTCGTCTGGTGGGAACGGCGTCGCCGGCCAAATTGAAAGCGATGGCGCGCGGTCCCGGTTCAGTGGACGCTTCGCTTCCAGCCCCCCGCAGACCTTCCCCTCGAATATCTCCTTGAGAACGGCAGCCCCTGGTGTCAGCCGCGCGTTTACGGTGAAAGCCAGTTTGCACCCGCTGCGTAAAGCTGCGGGTTCGAGTTTCGCCGGTCGCGCAGCCATGCTTGAGGAGCGGCCAATATGCCGGTGCGCCAAGCGCTAAAATCGCTCGGGAACCACGTTGCGGCGGCTGATGAGGAAAGCGCGCCGGAATGCCGCGCGGACGCTTGACGACCTTTCGCTGCCACCATATTGAGTTCGCTCGCCGGGAGCGATGAGGCCTCGTGGCGGAGTGGTTACGCAGAGGACTGCAAATCCTTGCACCCCGGTTCGATTCCGGGCGAGGCCTCCAATCGCTTCAACTCCCGCATGCCGGGGGCTTGAGTTCGAATGCGCCGCAGTGTCGGCGCGACAAGCGCATTCAGCGCATTGGCTTTTGACGGATTGGTTGGGACATGAGCGCTGATTTCTCCGAACTTCGCGTCAAGATGGTCGACGGCCAGGTCCGCACCACCGATGTGACCGACGCAGCATTGCTCGATGCCATGCTTGCCGTGCCGCGCGAGGCCTTTGTCGGGGCCGGCCAACAGGCTCTCGCCTATATCGACGAGGATATCCGCATCTCCGACGGCGCCGATGGCAGCGGTGCGCGCTACCTCATGGAGCCGTCGCCACTGGCCAAGCTTTTGCAGTTGGCCGAGATCGACGCCGGCGATTCGGTGCTCGATGTCGGCTGCGGCACCGGTTATTCCGCGGCGCTGCTGTCCAGGCTGGCCAAATCCGTCGTGGCGCTGGAAAGCGATACCACACTGGCGGAAGCAGCCAAAGCGGCGCTTTCGGCGCAGGGCTGCGATAACGTCACCGTGGTCACCGGCCCACTGCCGCAAGGTCATGCCGCCAAGGCGCCCTACAATGTGATTCTCATCGGCGGCAGCGTCGAGAAAGTGCCTGCGGCGCTGCTTGACCAGCTTGCCGAAGGCGGCCGGCTGGTGGCTGTGGAAGGGCAGGGCAATGCGGGCGTAGCCCGGCTCTTTTTCAATGCAGGGGGGGTTGTAACCGGAAGACGGGCATTTAATGCGGCAATTAAGCCACTACCCGGATTTGAACGCATTCATGCCTTCGAGTTCTAAGTGATTTTGCCTTGCAGCAAAGACTCTGTCATGTTGGCTTGCGATTGAACAATCGTTGCTGATTGGTTAACCGGGGTTTCGGGAGGCTGTCAGCGGGGGAACGATACATCGACGCGGCGCTGGCCGATCCCTAGGGATGGGCTGGCGTGGCGTGGTTCCCGTGCAAAACGAATGAGGGATATAAAGTGCCGTCCTTAGCCAAGAGTTTGTTTGTTACTGTCCTCATTTCCGCGACAGCGCTTTCGCCGATAGCCGCCTCGGCGGAAACCATTCTCGGCGCGCTTTCCAAGGCCTACCAAAACAATTCCTCGCTGAATTCGGCCCGTGCCGGCGTGCGCGTCACCGATGAGGGCGTGGCGATCGCCAAGTCGGGCTATCGCCCGGTGATCACTGGTTCGGCTGATATCGATTACACCTCCAGGCACCTGAACGGCAGGAACGCGAGCCTGGCATTGACCACCGGCAGCTTCGGCGTTCGGATTGATCAGACGCTGTTCGACGGCTTCCAGACCAAGAACAGGGTCGCGTCGGCCGCTGCACAGGTGAGGGCCTCGGTCGAGGGCCTGCGCAACACCGAAGAGAACACGCTGTTCAACGCGGCGAGCGCCTATATGGACGTGATTCGCGACCGCCAGGTGGCGGTGCTGACCGAACAGAATCTGCAGTTCCTGACCGAGCAGGCGCGCGCGGCACGCTCGCGCTTCGAGGTTGGCGAGGGCACGCGCACCGATGTGGCGCAGGCCGACGCGTCGCGTTCGGCCGCGGTGGCGCAATTGAGTGCTGCCCGTGCGCAGGCTCTGGCCAGTGCGGCAACCTATCATCAGATCGTCGGTGACGAGCCGGGCAAGCTCAAGGCCGCGTCGCCGTTGGCGAAGCTGTTGCCGAGGAGTCTCGAGGCGGCGATCGGCATTGCATCGAACGAGCATCCGGCCATCCTGGCCGCCCTACATTCCGTCGATGCAGCCGGATTTGATGTAAAGACGCAGGAGGGTGCGTTGCTGCCGCAGTTGACTGCCAGTGCCGGCCTTTCCCATGCCTATCAAAATACCGTACCTGGCGCGGGGGATTCGGACGGCGATTCCAATGCCGCCACCGTCGGCGCGACGCTGACCGTTCCGATCTATTCGGGCGGCCGTACCTCCGCACTCGTTCGTCAGTCGAAGGAATCGCTCAGCCAGGCTCGCATCGAGGTGGATGTCAGCCGTGACTCGGTGCGCCAGGCCGTGACCTCGGCATGGACGCAATACATCGCAGCGCGTGAAAGCGTCGACGCTAATCGGCAGGTGATCGCGGCCGCACAGTTGGCGCTCAACGGCGTCATCGAGGAGCGCAATGTCGGACAGCGCACCACGCTCGACGTGTTGAATGCCCAGAACGCCGTCATCTCGGCAAAGATCGACCTCGCCAGCTCCGAGCGCGATGTGGTTGTAGCCAGCTACGCCATCCTGTCGGCCATGGGCCGCCTGTCGGCCGATCGCCTGGCGTTGAATGTGGTGAAGTACAAGCCTGAAGAGCACTACAGAGCCGTCAAGGACAAATGGATCGGGCTGCGTACGCCGGACGGTCGTTGAGCCCACCTGGGCGGCTCAAGTCCCGCCAGGGTTGAAGCATTTCACGCCGCGCTTCCCATGGATGCGCGGCGTTTGTCTTTTGTAGCCTAAATTGTTGAAATCCGGCGTCTTCCGAGATTGGGGATTCTCGGATGGCGATCCGTCGGCTACGCTGTCGCCATGATTCGTATCCGGCTTTGCCGGACAGGAATCCAGGAACGGGTCACTACAGCGCCACGCGTCCGATGGATGCGCAAAGGAGGCTGTAGAACTTTGATTTTGCGCCTGATCCTCTTCGAAAATCGAAAATCGATTTTCGGGATCATGCGCGGGGGCGGCGGATGTGACGATGGCGACGGCAAGCAGCGCACAGCGCGAACCTTCCATGGAAGAAATACTGGCTTCCATCAGGAGGATCATCGAAGACAGCGACACCGGCCGCAAGCTGCCGGGCGACGCCGATGAGTTGCGCCAGGACCTTGTGCCGGCCGCCGGGCCTGTTTCGGATGTTGAGGCCTTCCGCAGCGAATTGCACAGCTCGACCGAAAGCAAGAAGCCGGTGACGCTGGCCGAGGTGCAGGCCCAACTGGCCGAGCCGGTGGTTGCGCGGCTGGAGCCGCGCTCCGAGCCGTCGCCAGTGAAGCCGGCCATTGCGGCAAATGCCACGACCGCCGCGCCACCCGCGCATGCTCCGATGACATTGGCGGAAGTAAGCGCCAGGATAGCCAGTGAGCCAGCTCCCGCCGTCAGGGCAGAAGCTGCAGTGCGGGCAAAGGCGGAAACCACCGACTCGATCGTCACGGATTGGCGCCGCGAAATCGCGTCCGTTGGCAATCAGGCAAAACCGGCTGACACAGTACGGCGGCCCGAGATCAGGCAGCCGGAGATCAGGCAGCCGGAGACTGAAAATCGGCAGGCAGCAATCGCGGAGGTCGAGGCTTTCGAGGACGATCTCGCTGCCGAGCCGGCTTTCGAGCCTCGTCCTTCGAGCGGCGAGCGCGCGCGCCCGGCCGATACAACTCCGGTTCGGTCGGCGATCGTTTCGGAACATACGGGACGGCAGGTCGCAGCCGCCTTCGGCGAGCTCTCCGACGCCTTCGCCAGCCGCAGCAAGAAGACCTTCGACGAGATGGCCGAGGAGATGCTGCGGCCGATGTTGCAGGACTGGCTGGACAACAATCTGCCGACGCTGGTCGAGCGCCTGGTACGCGAAGAAATCGAGCGCGTCGCGCGCGGCGCGCAGTAGACATCACCATAGCCCGTTCCGGATTAAGGCGCCGCCTTCGGGTGACGCTTTCGCTGCAGGTCAGCTTCCGGCCGATGTCGCGAACACGATCAGGTTACCGTCGGGATCGCTGACGATGAAGGTGCAGGCATGGCCTTCCCGTTGAAATGACCAGGGCCCCGCTTATTTGCGTTGAAGGACTGAGGCCGCCCTCGCGGTTGACTTGGCCAAAACCTTCCGATTTACACCGGGTCAGCAAAACTCCCGACCGCGCGGACCATTTTCCCATGCTTGAAAAGACCTACGACGCCAAGACCGTCGAGCCCAGGATCGCCAAAATCTGGGAAGAGGCGGACGCATTTCGCGCCGGCGCCGGCGCCGAGGAGGGGGCGGAGGCCTTCACCATCGTCATCCCGCCGCCCAACGTCACCGGCTCGCTGCATATGGGCCATGCACTCAACAACACGCTGCAGGACATACTCGTGCGCTTCGAGCGCATGCGCGGCAAAAACGTGCTGTGGCAGCCCGGCATGGATCATGCCGGCATCGCCACGCAGATGGTGGTCGAACGCCAGCTGATGGAAAAGCAGATACATCGCCGCGATCTCACCCGCGAACAGTTCATCGACAAGGTCTGGGAGTGGAAGGCCGAGTCCGGCGGCGCCATTTTCAACCAGCTGAAGCGGCTCGGCGCCTCGGCGGACTGGTCGCGCGAACGCTTCACCATGGATGAAGGCCTGTCCAAGGCCGTGCTCGAAGTTTTTGTCAGCCTCTACAAGGAAGGGCTGATCTACAAGGACAAGCGCCTTGTGAACTGGGACCCGAAGCTGTTGACGGCGATCTCCGACCTGGAGGTCGAGCCGCAGGAGGTCAATGGCAATCTCTGGCACTTCCGCTATCCGATCGAGGGCGAGATTTTCGATCCGGAAAATCCTGGGACATTCATCACCGTGGCGACGACACGGCCCGAGACGATGCTGGGCGATACGGCAGTCGCCGTGCACCCGGACGACGAGCGCTACCGGCATCTGGTCGGCAAGAATGTCGTGTTGCCGATCGTCGGCCGGAAAATTCCGGTTGTGGCTGACGAGTATTCCGACCCGGAAAAGGGTTCCGGCGCCGTCAAGATCACGCCGGCGCACGACTTCAACGATTTCGAGGTTGGCAAGCGCCACAAGCTGCCGGCGATCAACATCCTGACCATCGAGGCGGCAATAACGCTCAGGGATAACGAGGATTTTCTCGCCGGGCTCGACGTGACGCCGGAGCGCCAGGCCGTCTGGGACGAGCTCGACGGTCTCGACCGTTTCGTCGCGCGCAAGAAAATCGTCGAGCTGATGGAGGCCGGCGGCTTCCTCGACAAGATCGAGCCGCATCGCCACGCCGTGCCGCATGGCGACCGCGGCGGCGTGCCGATCGAGCCGTTTCTGACCGAGCAGTGGTATGCAAACGCCGCCGAGCTGGCCAAGCCGGCGATCGCATCGGTGCGCGAAGGCCGTACCAACTTCGTGCCCAAGAACTGGGAAAAGACCTATTTCGACTGGATGGAGAACATCCAGCCCTGGTGTATTTCACGCCAGCTATGGTGGGGTCACCAGATCCCGGCCTGGTACGGGCCGGACGGCCGGGTCTTCGTCGAGAAGACCGAGGAAGAGGCGCTGGGCGCCGCGATCGAATATTATCTGGCGCTGGAAGGTCCATGGAAGGCCTGGGTCGAGGACAAGCTCGAGACCTTCAAGCCGGGCGAGATCCTGACCCGCGACGAGGACGTGCTCGACACCTGGTTCTCGTCGGCGCTTTGGCCGTTCTCGACACTGGGCTGGCCGGATCACACGCCGGAGCTGAAGACCTATTACCAGACCGACGTGCTGGTGACCGGTTTCGACATCATCTTCTTCTGGGTCGCCCGGATGATGATGATGGGCCTGCATTTCATGCACGAGGAGCCGTTCCACACCATCTATGTGCATGCGCTGGTGCGCGACAAGAACGGGCAGAAGATGTCGAAGTCGAAAGGCAACGTCATCGATCCGCTCGACCTCATCGACGAGTTTGGTGCTGACGCACTGCGCTTCACGCTGACGGTGATGGCGGCGCAGGGGCGCGACGTAAAGCTCGATCCGGCGCGCATCGCCGGCTACCGCAATTTCGGCACCAAGCTGTGGAACGCGACACGCTTTGCCGAGATGAACGAGGTCGCGCGCAATGACGACTTCTGGCTGAACGACGCCAAGCTGCCGGTCAATCGCTGGATCCTGACCGAATTGACCAGGGCGTCGCACGCGATCACCGAAGGGATCACCGGCTACCGCTTCAACGAAGCGGCGGGCGCCGCCTACCGCTTCGTCTGGAACCTGTTCTGCGACTGGTATCTGGAACTGCTGAAGCCGGTGTTCATGGGCACCGACGAGGCGGCGAAGGCCGAAAGCCGCGCCTGCGTCGCCTTCGTGCTCGACGAGATCTACAAGCTGCTTCACCCCATGATGCCGTTCATGACCGAGGAGCTGTGGGCGCAGACGGCAGGTGAGGGCAGGACGCGCGCAACGCTGCTTTGCCACGCCGCCTGGCCATCACCGGACTTCGAGGACGCCGATGCAGCCGCCGACATCAACTGGCTGGTCGATCTGGTCTCCGGCATCCGCTCGGTGCGCTCTGAAATGAACGTGCCGCCGGCGGCGATCGCGCCGTTGGTGGTGGTTGGCGCCAGCGTCGAGACCCAGCAGAGGCTGGATCGCCATGCGTCCGCCATCCAGCGGCTGGCGCGGGTCGGCGACATCTCGCTGCAGGACGCCGCGCCCAAGGGCTCGGCCCAGATCGTGCTCAACGAGGCTACGATCTGCCTGCCGCTCGGCAGCCTGATCGATCTCTCCGCCGAGGCGGCGCGGCTGCAGAAGGAACTGGCCAAGGTGACCGAGGAAATCGCGCGGCTGCACAAGAAGCTGTCGAACGAACGGTTCGTCGCCAGCGCGCCGGAAGAGATCGTCGCAGCCGAGCGTGAAAAGCTCGCGGAATACCGCGATCAGCAGGAGAAGCTTTCGGTGGCGTTGACCAGGGTGCGCGACGCTGGTTGAGCGCTGGATTCGCAAGGCGCCGGCAAGTGCTTGGCGGCGGTTCTTTTGCTCGAAAAATAGGCGTTCCGTAACGTTAATATTGACGTAAACGGAAAGTTTCGACCTCATTGTTGCCATAATGTAACAATGGGGCCGAATGCCGGCAAAATAGCTGGTTTTGGGTGCTGTTTCGAGCGGTTTTACCTGATTTGCTCCCTAGTCTGCCGCCCAAATGGTCATTTTCGAACCTACCGGCCAGGCCGCCACTGTGTTCGAAATGCGGTCCGCAAGAGTGTACATGTACGCTATTCGAATTCATTGTTGCGCCGTTAACCCGAATTGGTTCTAGCTTGATGCACTAGTATTTCGGGGAGGACATCCATGAGCAATTTGCGTTTGAAAGCACTGCTGGGGGCAGGGTGTTTTTCGCTGGGTCTGATCGGTTCTGTGCATGCCGGCGGCATCGAGCGCGGTGGCTACGACGTCGACCTTCTTTTCGATCCGGCGCCCTTCGCCACCGAAGCCGAAGCGACGTATGTCATGCCGGAGCGCAAGCTCAAGAATGCGGTGGACACAGATAATTCAGATGGCAACGTGTCGGCATTGGGCAGCACGGCGAAAGAGAGCGAGAGCTACTGGGTGCCACGCATCGGCGTCAGGGCCGAGGTGGTCAAGGGTGTCGACTGTATGGTCGACTATTCACAGCCTTGGGGTGCGCATACGGCTCCCGGCCTTTGGGCCGGCGCGCAGTCCAACATGGAAACCGACATCAAGAGTAATAACTACGCCGGCACCTGCTCCTACAAGATGGATGCCGGCAAGGGGCAGCTTCGCTTCATCGGCGGTGTGTTCTACCAGGAAGTCTACGGTTTCAAGGAAAGCCTTGTGTCGCCACTGGTGCCCAATTTCGGCGGCACGGGTCGCGTTGACCTCAAAGGCACTGGCTGGGGCTGGCGTGCTGGCCTTGCTTACGAAATTCCTGAGATAGCGCTGCGCGCAAGCCTCGTTTATAATTCGCAAGTAAAGCTCGACAATCTCTCTGGCACGCTTGATTTGACGAAGGTCGGCATAGGGGCCGAGCCGATAGACATATATGGCAATGCCTCCATGCCAGATTCGTTGGAATTCAAGCTCCAATCCGGTATCGCACCCGGCTGGCTTGCCTTCGGGTCCGTCAAATGGGTCAACTGGAGCGTGTTGCAGAGCATTCCTATCTGCTCGCAAGCTTCTAAGGGGCTGGCAGCTTGTACGTCGATTTCTCCGGGGCTCGGCTCTCCGACTCCGGTGCGATTGACGTCGCTAGATCTGATGTACCGTGACGGTTGGACGGTTACCACAGGCATTGGCCACAAGTTCAACGAGCAGTGGAGCGGCGCAGCTCAGATTTCGTGGGATCGTGGTACCTCGCACGGCGTTGGCTCCCAGAGCGACACGTGGACACTCGGTGGCGGCGTCGCTTACACGCCAACCGCCAACATCGAAGTGCGGTTGGCCGGCGCGATCGGTGTGCTGACCAGCGGTCACTCAGGAACTTTGACAGACGAGAACGGCTACCAGGCCGGCACCGATGTCAGCTACAATTTCGGAAACGACTTGGTCACGGCCATTTCGGGCGGCGTCAAGATCAAGTTCTAAGGCTCTGAAAATTATAATAAAAGGCCGGGCGTTGCCCGGCCTTTTGTTTTGTGGGTGAAAGTTAGCCTGCAAATCCGTCGCATCACTTTCGCCTCTGGTAATTGTGACGTTTTGGCAACAGTTCCCGACCAACCCCCGCACTACGGTCCCGCTCGACCAAATTGCCCATTTCCCGCCATAAACCCGGCGCACCTCGAATTTGTCTCGGGACACGCGCCAGAAGGCTCGGCGATGAGGCAGGCCGCACCGCCCGCGGCAAGGAAGAGTATGGACGCCAAAGTCATTTCCAAGGCCAAGCTGCCTAGCCGCCATGTGACCGTTGGTCCGGCGCGTGCGCCGCATCGTTCGTATCTCTATGCGATGGGGTTGTCGGCAGCCGAGATCGCGCAGCCGCTGGTCGGCGTTGCTTCCTGCTGGAATGAGGCGGCACCTTGCAACATCTCGCTGATGCGCCAGGCGCAAGTGGTCAAGAAAGGCGTCGCGGCCGCCAACGGCACGCCGCGCGAATTCTGCACCATCACCGTCACCGACGGTATCGCCATGGGCCACCAGGGCATGAAGTCGTCGCTGGTGTCGCGCGATGTCATTGCCGACTCGGTCGAACTCACCATGCGCGGCCATTGCTACGATGCGCTGGTCGGCCTTGCCGGCTGCGACAAGTCGCTGCCCGGCATGATGATGGCCATGGTGCGGCTCAACGTGCCGTCGATCTTCATCTATGGCGGCTCGATCCTGCCGGGCTCCTATCGCGGCCGCCAGATCACTGTGCAGGACGTGTTCGAGGCGGTCGGCCAGCATTCGGTCGGCACGGTCAGCGATGCCGAACTGCTCGAGATCGAGCAGGCGGCGTGCCCGTCCGCCGGCTCCTGCGGAGCCCAGTTCACTGCCAACACCATGGCCACCGTCGCCGAGGCGATTGGCCTCGCGCTGCCCTATTCCTGCGGCGCGCCGGCGCCTTACGAGATGCGCGACCGCTTCAATTTCGCCTCCGGCGAAAAGATAATGGAGCTGATCGCCAAGAACATCCGGCCGCGCGACGTCGTCACGCTGAAGGCGCTGGAGAATGCGGCGACCGTGGTCTCGGCCACCGGCGGCTCGACCAATGCGGCTTTGCACCTGCCGGCGATCGCGCATGAGGCAGGCATCAAGTTCGACCTGTTCGACGTTGCCGCGATTTTCGAGAAGACGCCCTACATCGCCGACCTCAAGCCGGGCGGCAAATATGTCGCCAAGGACATGTTCGAGGCCGGCGGCATTCCGCTGTTGATGAAGACGCTGCTCGACCATGGCTATCTGCATGGCGACTGCATGACCGTGACTGGCCGTACTTTGGCCGAAAACATGGAGCATGTTGCCTGGAATGATAGCCAGGATGTGGTCCGTCCCGCCAACCGACCAATCACCCAAACCGGCGGTGTCGTGGGCTTGAAGGGCAACCTTGCCCCCGAAGGCGCGATCGTGAAGGTCGCGGGCATGACGGAGCTGAAATTCTCAGGTCCGGCACGCTGTTTCGATTCGGAAGAGGAATGTTTCGAGGCGGTCACGCACCGCAACTACCGGGAAGGCGAGGTTCTCGTCATCCGTTACGAAGGTCCGCGCGGCGGCCCGGGCATGCGCGAGATGCTGTCGACGACGGCGGCGCTCTACGGCCAGGGCATGGGCGGCAAGGTAGCCCTCATCACCGACGGTCGTTTTTCGGGCGCGACGCGCGGTTTCTGCATCGGCCATGTCGGGCCCGAAGCTGCCGTGGGCGGCCCGATCGGGCTCTTGAAAGACGGCGATGTGATTTCGATCGATGCAACCAAAGGCACGATCGAGGTCGATTTGTCCGAGGCCGAACTGGCAACGCGGGCGAAGGCCTGGAAGGCGCGCACGACCGACTATCAGTCGGGCGCGATCTGGAAATACGCACAGACGGTAGGGCCTGCCCGCGACGGCGCGGTCACCCATCCGGGCGGTGCCAAAGAAACACATTGCTATGCGGATATCTGAGTTGTTGAGGTCGTCTGTCCTTCCGGCACTGGTCGCTGTTGCGATCTTTGGCGCCGTGGGCCAGGCCATGGCCTTCGACGACAAGGTGTTCGACGACAAGACCGGCGTGAAGCCGCAATCGAGCCCATGGGCCGTGTTCCAGTTCGGCTTCTCCGCTTACAAGAGCGGCCACAAGGAACAGGCGGTCGAGGCCTATAAATACGCCGCCGAGAACGGCCAGATCGGCGCCACCTGGAAGCTCGCGCGCATGTACGCCGAAGGCGACGGCGTGACGCGCGACGACTATGCGGCCTTCAAATTCTTCTCCGAGATCGTCGATCAGGATGTCGAGCCGGGATCGCCGGAGGAAAGCTATGTCTCCGACGCGCTGGTGGCGCTGGGCGACTATCTCCGGACAGGTATCCCCGGCAGCCCGGTCGAGGAAAACGAGGTCGCGGCGCAGGAATATTACATGCGCGCGGCCGCCAATTACCGCAACCCGAACGCCCAGTTCGAGATGGGCCAGATGTTTTTGAAGGGCGAGGGCGGCGTCAAGGCCAGCGTCAAGCAGGCCGGCCGCTGGTTCCAACTCGCTGCCGAAAAGGGCCATGCCGGCGCCCAGGCGACGCTCGGCAATCTTCTGTTCCAGAGCGGCAAGATCGTGCGCGGTCTGGCCATGATGACCGCCGCGCTCGAACGCGCCTCGCCGAGCGACCAGCCGTGGATCCGCGGCATGCAGGAAGAGGCATTTGCCGCCGCCGGCGAAGCCGACCGTCGCACTGCCATTTCGCTTGCCGACGACATCCTGACCAAGGGCGGCGGCGACCAGTGAAATTGCCAATCTCCCCCCTTGAGGGGGAGATGCCCGGCAGGACAGGGGGGCGCTGTCCCGCTGGCATTTCAGTTGACTAAAGTTTGCCCGGGTTGGACTGAGAGGGTGAGCTTGTTTGACCGAAAGGTCGCGTTTCTTCGCGCCCCCCTCTGGCTTGCCGGCCATCTCCCCCTCAAGGGGGGAGATTAGCTCACATCCATCAGTTCTCGGTGAGTTCCGCCGGCGCCGCTCTGTGTACCGGCATCGAGATCGGCGTGACGTGCAGATGCGGCTTCATCGTGCTGTCGGGGCAGCTGTCGCCGATCTTGGTCCATGAGGTGTTGTTGAGCACCAGGTCGCAGCGGGCCATATGGCTCTTGTCTGAAACCGTCAGGCAGGTGACCTGGCCGACCTGGTAGGACTTGCCATTGGCCAGGCACTGCTGGTCGGCAAGTGCCGCTGCAGGGGAGGCCATGGCAAATCCAGGCCGATCGGGCAAAAGAGGAATCGTAGTGCCATGGAACCCCAGCCGCCATGCTGATCTCTGACTGAATGGCGCGATTGTGGCGATATCAGGGTTTCGGCTGATATCAGGCCGGCAGCAGCGCCAGATCGATCGCCACCGGCACATGATCGGAAGGCTTTTCCCAGGCGCGCACATGCTTTTCGATCGAGGCCGAGGAAAAGCGGTTGGCCGCTTCGGGCGACAACAGCAGATGGTCGATGCGGATGCCGTTGTTCTTCTGCCAGGCGCCGGCCTGGTAGTCCCAGAAGGTGTAGACGTCGGCCGCATCGGTGACGGCGCGCACCGCCTCGGTAAAGCCGAGATTCTTCAGTCGCCGGAAGGCTTGCCGGGTCTGCGGCTGGAACAGCGCATCGCCAAGCCAGTTCTCGGGGAAGCGCGCATCGATCGGCTCGGGGATGACATTGTAGTCGCCGGCCAGCACCAGCGCCTCCTCCAGAAGCAGCCGCTGCTCGGCCCAGCGATGCAGCCGCTCCATCCAGGCCAGCTTGTAGGGAAATTTCTTCTCGTCATCGATGGGATTGCCGTTGGGCAGATAGAGCGAGGCGACGCGCAGCGCGCCCTGGTCGGTCGAGAACACGCCCTCGATGAAGCGCGCCTGCTCGTCGGTGTCATCACCGGGCAGGCCCCTGATAACCTCGTCGAAGGGAAGCTTCGACAGCAGGGCGACGCCGTTAAAGCCCTTCTGGCCATGGGTTTCCACGTTGTAGCCAAGCGCCTCGATCTCGGCGCGCGGGAACTGCTCGTCGACCGACTTGATCTCCTGCAGGCAGACGATGTCGGGCTGGCTTTCGCTCAGCCAGTGGGTGAGGTTGCCGATGCGGGCGCGAATGCCGTTTATGTTCCAGGTGACGATTTTCATGGGCGGCCTCAGGGATGTTCGGGCGAAAGACGTTCGACAAGCCCGATCGTATTGCCTGCCGGGTCCTTTAGAAAGGCCATCCACTCGCTTTCCCCCGCCGTTCCGAACGTGCCTTCGGTGTCGTTGTGGACGAGCGCCGGCGGTGCGGTGAAGGGAACGCCGGACGCTTTCGCCTCGGCGTGGAAGGCTTCGAGCCCGGCTATATCGAGATAGACGGTGCCGGCCGGAACGCCATCGGTGAACAGCAACCTGATATCACCGGCCATGATGAAGGCGATGCCCGGCGGATCGTAGCGGGCGTGAACGTTGAGGCCGAGCACATCGCGCCAGAAGGCCAGCGTCACGTCGAGATCGCGCCCGGCCGACAGTGCGACCTGACGGACCGGGCCGACGCCGGACATCTGCCTAGATGGAGAAACTGGTGCCGCAGCCGCAGGAGGCGACTGCATTGGGGTTGCGGATCTGGAACGATTGGCCCATCAGATCGTCGACGAAGTCGATCACCGAGCCGCCCATATAGACCAGCGACAAATCGTCGATCAGCACGGTGGCGCCGTCCTTTTCGATGGCGACGTCGTCGTCGTTGCGCGTATCGACCAGGTCGAACTTGTAGGAAAAGCCGGAGCAGCCGCCGCCTTCGACGGAGACGCGCAGCGCCGTCTTGCCGACCTCGCCCGAGACGATTTTCGCGATCCGCCTGGCGGCGGCGCCGGTCATCTCGACTTTCATGGCAGTCTTGGCATCAGCGCCCATGGGCGTCACCTTGCTTTCGGTTTCACATGATAGGTATGAAGCGGGAAGGGGCAAGTCAACTGCGGCGGCATCAGCCATGACAAATGAGCTTGGCGACATTGGGTTCGGCTATCGGCCGCGCGCGGCCTATGCCAGCGACCCAGCCAGGTCGCGCGGGCGGCTCTATGACGAGGTCGAGAGCCCGACTCGCACGCCATTCCAGCGCGACCGCGACCGTATCATTCATTCGACTGCCTTCCGCCGCCTGAAGCACAAGACGCAGGTGTTCGTCGCCCATGAAGGCGACCACTATCGCACCCGGCTGACGCATTCGATCGAGGTGGCGCAGATTGCGCGGGCTCTGGCGCGAGCGCTGCGCGGCGACGAGGATCTGGCCGAGGCGGTCGCCTTGGTGCACGATTTCGGTCACACGCCGTTCGGCCATACCGGCGAGGACGCGCTGAACGAGCGGATGGCCCAATGGGGCGGCTTCGACCACAATGCGCAGTCGCTGCGCGTGGTGACGCGGCTGGAGCGGCGCTATGCCGAGTTCGACGGGCTAAACCTGACCTGGGAAACGCTGGAAGGCCTGGTCAAGCACAATGGGCCGCTGACAGATGCCAAGGGAAAAGGGCTCAAAGGCCCGGTGCCGCAGGCGATCCGCGACTATTCCGAGCTGCACGACCTCGAACTCGACCATTTCGCCGGCATCGAGGCGCAATGTGCTGCGATCGCCGACGATATCGCCTACAACACCCATGACATCGACGACGGCCTGCGCTCCGGCTTCCTGACCTTGGACATGCTGGAAACGGTGGCGCTGCCGGGATCGATCCTGGCAAGCGTGCGCGCGCGCTATCCGGGCCTGGACGATGTGCGCACCGGCCATGAGCTGATGCGCCGGCAGATCACGATGATGGTCGAGGATGTCATTGTTTCCACCACCGCCAATCTTGAGCGCATCAAGCCTGACAGCGCCGAAGCGGTGCGGGCGGCGGGCGAAACGATGGTGACCTTTTCCGCTGACGTGGCGGCGACCGAGAAGGAATTGAAGACCTTTCTCTACAAGCATCTCTACCGGCATGACGAGGTGATGCGCGTTCGCACTGAGGCCGAGCAGATCGTGCGCGACCTGTTCGATGTCTATTTCGCCGATCCGCGCGCCATGCCGGACGGCTGGCGGGAGGGGCTCGACCGGGCGGAGGACCGCATCAAGGCGCGCAGCGTCGCCGATTTCCTGGCGGGGATGACGGATACCTACGCCTTGAAGGAACACCGCCGTCTGTTTGACCATACGCCCGATTTAAGCTAGGGCGGGCGCGATTTGCCGGCCAATGAGCCGGTTCCCCTGCACAGTCCGCCAGAGCAAGACCCATGAACATCTTCGCCGATTTCAGCGCGCGAATCACAAAAGCCGTCGAAGCGCTTGATTTGAAAGACAGTAATGGCGTTTCGCCCGACCTGTCGCGCATCGCCGTCGAGCCGCCGCGCGACGCCAGCCATGGCGATCTCGCCACCAATGCGGCGATGGTACTGGCCAAGCCCACCGGGCAGAACCCGCGCGCGCTGGCCGAGCGGCTGGTGGAAGTGCTGCGCAGCGACGCCGATGTTGCCGAAGCCGACGTCGCCGGTCCCGGCTTCGTCAATCTCCGGCTCAAGGACGCTTTCTGGCAGGCACATCTGACTGCGCTGCTGGGCGAGGGGCAAAACTACGGCCGCTCGACCATTGGTGGCGGCAAGAAGACCAATGTCGAATATGTCTCGGCCAATCCGACCGGGCCGATGCATGTCGGCCATTGCCGGGGCGCGGTTGTCGGCGACACGCTTGCAAATCTGATGGCCTTCGCCGGCTATGACGTCACCAAGGAATACATCATCAACGACGCCGGCGCGCAGATCGACGTGCTCGGGCGTTCGGCCTTCCTGCGCTACCGCGAAGCGCTGGGCGACGACATTGGCGAGATACCGGCCGGTCTCTATCCCGGCGATTACCTTGTGCCGGTCGGTCAGGCGCTGGCTGCCGAATTTGGCCGCAAGCTCTTGCAGATGCCCGACGATGAGTCGCTGGTAATCGTCAAGGACCGCACGATCGACGCCATGATGGTGATGATCCGCGAGGATCTGGCGTTGCTCAATGTCCATCACGACGTTTTCTTCTCCGAGCGCACGCTGCATGCCGACAATGCCAGGAGGATCCGCTCGGCGATCAACGATCTGACGCTGAAGGGCCATATCTACAAGGGCAAGCTGCCGCCGCCCAAGGGCGAGAAGCCGGACGACTGGGAAGACCGCGAGCAGACGCTGTTCCGCTCGACGGCGGTCGGCGACGACATGGACCGGGCGCTGGTCAAGTCCGACGGCTCGTTCACCTATTTCGCCGCCGACGTCGCCTATCTCAAGGACAAGGTCGACCGCGGTTTCGTCGGCCTGATCTATGTGCTGGGCGCCGACCATGGCGGCTACGTCAAGCGGCTGGAAGCGCTGGCGCGGGCGATTGCAGGCGATGATCTGAAGCTGCAACTCACGGTGCTCCTGTGCAATCTGGTGAAGCTGTTTCGCGATGGCGAACCGGTTCGGATGTCGAAGCGGTCGGGCGACTTCGTGACGTTGCGCGAAGCGGTGGAGGAGGTGGGCCGCGATGCGATCCGCTTCATGATGCTCTACCGCAAGAGCGATGCGCCGCTCGACTTCGATTTCGCCAAGGTGACCGAACAGTCCAAGGACAATCCGGTGTTCTACGTGCAGTACGCGTCGGCGCGCTGTCATTCGGTGTTCCGGCAGGCGAGCGAGCAACTGGGCGAGGCCAATTTCGACCGCAACAGCCTGGCCGCGGCCTCGGCGTCGCTCACCGACGAGGGCGAGATCGGCCTGATCCGGAAGCTGGCTGAATATCCAAGGCTGATCGAATCCGCGGCCCTTGCGCTGGAGCCGCACCGGCTGGCATTCTACCTCTACGATCTGGCTTCCAGCTTCCATGGACACTGGAATCGGGGCACCGAGAATCCCGACTTACGTTTTGTTAAGGTTAACGACCGACAATTGACTCATGCCAGACTAGGGCTGGTGCAGGCTGTTTCGGATGTTTTGACCTCCGGCCTGACGCTGATTGGGGCTGATGCGCCCACTGAGATGCGTTAGGTTTAACTAAAACACCTGTCACCATTTGCCCACATTGCGCTGGTAAGGGCCAACCCTACGCGACGTCCATGGCGTCCGAATGAGTGCGAGTTCGGGAACAATAATGGCAGACAGAACCCAGCTGAGAGTAGCCGACAACAACGACATCGCCGAAGATGATCCGTTCGCTGAACTGACCAGGATCATGGGTTTCGATCCGCGCCAGCCGGTCAAGCCGCAGGCGCCAGCCGTCGAGACGGCTGCGGACGAGGGCGATTTCGACATCGACCTCGAGAAGGAGTTGATGGGCGAATTCGGCGATGAAGTCGGTTCCATGGAGGCCAGCCAGCCAGCTCCCGAGGTTCACCAGCCTGCCGCTGAGCCCTACGAACCTGCTGCCGAGATTCGCGAGCCGGCTTTCGAAACCACCGATGCCGCGATGGACGATGCGCTGGCTGCTTCGCTGGAATATGATTTCGTCTTCGACGATGCCGCCGATCTGGATTTCGGCGCTGCCCCGCAGGCTGCGGCTGCTCCCGTTGAACCCTCGTTTGCCGAACCTTCGTTTGCCGAGCCCGCATTCGACGAAGCTGCATTCGACGATGATTTCGACAATGCCGTCGCCAGCTCGCTGGAAAACGTATCGCCGCTCGAAGACGACCTGCCGATGGATCACGACCTTGCCGCTTCGCTCGAGCAGGGGTTGCTGCTCGATGACGGCGCGACGGTCGCCCATGCCGCAGATGTCGCGCAGGTTGCTGCTGCGCCTGCCGACGATCTCGCGTTCGACGATGATTTCGACAATGCCGTCTCGATGTCGCTGGAAGACGAGCTGACGCTGGACGGTCCTGCGCCGGCGCAGGACCAGTATGCCGCGCCAGTAGCCGAGGCGCCGGGCGTCGGCGCCGCCGACCACGCTGTTGCCGACGAGGATTTTGCGGTTCATTTCGATGACGCGATGGCCGATGTCGACATGGACTTTGCAGCCGAGCATTTCGAGCCTCAGGCTTTCGAGGCTCAGCCTGTTGAGGCCGAGGATCCGGAAGAGCGCGATCTGGATGTCAGCGATCTGCAGGTCAGCGCGCCGGTTGAGATGGATGCGCCGGAAGTGGACGAGACGCCGGCCTGGACCGTGGAGGCCAGCCCCTCTCATGAGACTGCGCACGAAGCATTCGACGATTTCGATCTGAGCATCGATGATGCGCTTGCCGATCACGAGCCGGTGGCCGAGACCGCACCCGCTCCGGTTCAGCCAACTCCGGTCGCACCAGCCTATGTGGCGCCTACCAATATGGCGACCCCGGCCGCTCCGGTCGCTGACGAACGGACGTTGGAAGATGAACTCAACGCGCTGCTTGGCGCCATGACCACACCACGCCCGGCGCCAGTCGCCCCGATTCCGGTGGTCACCGAGCCCACCAGGGCTGCCGCCATCGAGCCCACCAGGACTTATGAGCCGGTTGCCCCGGTGCAGCGGTCCGTCGCGACGCCGGTCGCTCCGGTCGATAATCTCGACTGGGACCTAGACGAACACGCGCCTGCTCCTCAGGAGGCCCAGGCGGACGATGCCGATTTCGACGATCTGCTTGCCGGCGAACTTGAAGGCCATGTGCCCGAGATCGAGTTCGATGATCACGCCTTCGACGCGGCGCTGGCCAAGGGCATCGATCTCGGTCATGACGATACGGCAGCACCGGTCGCTGGCGATTGGCGCTCGACGCCGCCGGAGCCGGCGCGTTCGTGGAGCCGCGTGACTCCCACCCCGGCCCAGCCTTCCTTTGCAGCGCATCCGCAACCTTCTTTTGCAGCGCAGCCGCAAGCTTCTTTTGCAGAAAAGCCGTCCATGCCGCCGGCGGCAGCGCCAAGCTATCGCGACCAGCCGGTTGCCGCTGCTGCCTATGTGGCGCCGACGCCATCGCGCCAGGCGCCGCCTCAGGCCTATGACGAGATGCCGGATGTTGAGACGGTCGATGTGCCGGAGCGTGTGGTGGCGATTGCCGACGACCTCGACATTCCAGAACTCAGCTTCGAGCAAGACGAGCCGGCCGCCTATGACGACATCGACGCCGAATTCGCCGGCATGCTCAACGACATGAACGCGGTGGAAGTGGCGCCGCCCACTGCCGCACGCAGTGCCGGCTATGATGACGATTCCTACAGTTCCGGCTTCAGTTCGGGCCACGAGCTCGACCGGCGCGCCTATGCGGCGCGGCCAGCCGAAGTGCTTGCAGCCACGCAAGCTCACCACGCCGATGCCGCTGGCGGCTTCGACATGGACGATCTGCCCGGCAGCCAGCCGGTTTCGCAGGCCGACGATTTCGCGGTCGACGAACTCGACTACGATCCGGATCTGGACGAGGCAATGGCGGTGCCGGGCCTCGCCGAGCAGGAAGCCGCACGGCCGCGCAGGAGCGGCCTGCTGGTCGCGGGGGTCGTTGCTGCGGTTGCGATTGCCGGCGGCCTTGGCGCCTTCGCCTTGTCGTTCGGCGGCAAGGGCGGCAGCGATGCGCCGGTCATTGTCAAGGCCGACAACAGGCCGATCAAGGTCAAGCCCGAAAATCCGGGCGGCGCCGTGGTGCCGAACCAGGACAACAAGGTTTATGATGCGGTCGCCAAGGGCACCAAGCCGGCCGAGCCGGTTCAGGAGAAGCTGGTCACCAACACCGAAGAGCCGGTCGATGTGAAGGCGCAGGAGCCTGAAAGCCGCGTCGTCGATCTGTCGCCCGACGATACCGACGCTGCCCCAGGCCCCGACCCTGCCGGCAACCCCGAAGCTGCCGTCAACCCCGACGCGGCTGTCGCGCCGGCGCCAAAGTCCGAGGACCGCATCGCTCAGGTGCTGCAGGAAGCCGACAAGAATCCCGATACGGTCGCCGTTGCCCCGCGCAAGGTGCGGACCATGGTGGTCAAGCCCGACGGCTCGTTGGTGGCCCGCGAGGACTCGACGCCGGCCGCGCCACAGGTTGCGGCGACTGAGCCGCTTGACCCGGCGCCGCAGCACGTCGCCCCTTCGGCCGATGCCGAGCAGACCGGCACCGTGGCGCCTGCCGATCAGGCAAATAGCGACCAGGCAAGTGCCGAGACCGCCAAGCCGGTCAAGCCGGTGAAGCCGGCGGCCACGCCGAAGGCTGAGACCCAGTCCGCCAACACGCCGCAGACGGTTGCCGTAGCGCCGCAGCGCCCGTCCGACCAGCCGGTCGACGTGGTCGGCGAGGTCAAGCCCGACCAGGTTGCCTCCATCCCGGCGACGGCTTCGACATCGGGCGGTTCGTGGTCGATGCAGATCGCTTCGCAGCCGACGGTCGAAAGCGCCCAGGCCAACTACGCCGACCTGCAGCGCCGCTACGGAAATGTGCTCGCCGGTCGCACCGCCAACATCGTCAAGGCGGAGATCGCCGGCAAGGGCACCTTCTACCGTGTCCGGGTGCCTGCGCAATCGCGCAACGATGCGATCAATCTGTGCACCAGCTACAAGGCTGCCGGCGGCAACTGCTTCGTGTCGCGGTAAGGCCGGATCCAACTATCAGAGCCGGCGCGTTCCCAAGGGTCGCGCCGGCTTCTTCATGTGGATGGGCGGGAGGTTGAGGCGCTTGCCGTCCGGGGAGATTCCCTTTGGCGGCGCGAAGCCCTAAACTGGCGGAATGACCGAATCAAAATCCATGATCCTCGGCTGTGCCGGGAAATCGCTGACCCGCGAAGAAATCCGTTTCTATCGCAATGAATGCCCGTGGGGCTTCATCCTGTTTGCGCGCAACATCGGCGAGACCGAGCAGATCCGCGATCTGGTCGCCGAAATGCGCGACTGTATCGGGCGACCCGATGCGCTGGTGTTCATCGACCAGGAAGGCGGAAGGGTGCAGCGGCTGCGGCCGCCGCTGGCGCCGAACTATCCCGCCGGCGGCGCGCTCGGCGCATTGTGGCGCAAGGACCATGATGCCGGCACCCGCGCTGCCTGGCTGATGGCGCGGCTGCACGCGTTCGACCTGTTGCGCTACGGTATCTCGGCCGATTGCCTGCCGGTGCTGGACGTGCCGATCGAGGGCGCCAGCGACGTCATTGGCGCGCGCGCCTATGGCAAGGAGCCGCGCCCGGTCATCGAACTCGGCCGCGCGGCAGCGGAAGGGCTGATGTCGGGCGGCGTGCTGCCGGTCATGAAGCACATTCCGGGCCATGGACGCGCCTTTGCCGACACGCATTTCGAGCTGCCTGTGGTCGACGCCTCCCTGAGCGACCTGCAGCGGCATGATTTCGCCCCTTTCCGCGAGCTTAGCCATCTGCCGATGGCGATGACGGCGCATGTCGTCTACAGCGCCATCGATCCGAACAACCCGGCGACCACGTCAGGCAAGGTCATCGACGAGATCATCCGCCGCGAGATCGGCTTCGACGGGCTGTTGATGAGCGACGACACCTCGATGAAGGCACTTTCTGGGGATTTCCCTACAAAGGCGGCCTCGATCCTTGCGGCGGGCTGCGATCTGGTCCTTCACTGCAATGGCGTTTTCGAGGAGATGGCGGGCATCGCATCGCGAACCACGGGACTTGAAGGGACGTCGCTGGAGCGCGCCAAGCGGGCGCTGACCTATATAAGGGATCGCGACCGGGCCGACGAAACCGAGATACGCGCCGAGTTTGCCACCTATTTCGACGCGGTGGCCTAGAGACGGATGATTTCAGGTCTGTTCGACCTGAAATCTGAATCCGTCTCTAAATTAGATAGAGAGAGCATGATGTCGTCCGAAAACCGCTTCACACTTTTCGGCATCATGCTCTAACCAGAGGTAAAGGAACAAGTGGCGGAGACATTGGACAGCAAGGCTGCGAAGGCCGCACCGATGGACCGTCTGTGGGCCGAGAACGACGATTCCCGGCTGACCGGCGACCCGTCGCTTGTCGTCGACGTCGCCGGGTTCGAAGGTCCGCTCGACCTCTTGCTGCATCTCGCCCGCAACCAGAAGGTCGATCTGTCGCGCATCTCGATCCTGGCGCTGGTCGAGCAATATCTGACCTTCGTCGAGACGGCGAGGGCGCTAAGGCTTGAGCTTGCCGCCGACTACCTGGTGATGGCGGCGTGGCTGGCCTTCCTCAAGTCGAAGCTCCTCATCCCCAAGCAGCCCGGCGAGGAAGGCGAAAGCGGCGAGGAACTGGCTGCGGTGCTGCAGTTCCGGCTGAAGCGTCTGGAGGCCATGCGCGACGCCTCGGCAAGGCTGGTCAACCGCAACCGGCTCGGCCGCGACGTGTTTGCACGCGGCATGCCTGAAATGGTCATCGTCGAGAAGCGTAACGCCTATTCGGCCTCGCTCTACGATTTGCTCACCGCCTATGCGCAGCAGCGCCAGAAACAGGCGATCACCAATGTGACAATTGCCCGGCGTGGCGTGTGGTCGCTCAAGGATGCGCGCGATATCCTGACCCGGCTGATCGGCTCGCTGCGCGACTGGACGGCGCTGGACAGCTATCTGATCAATTACCTGACCAGCCCGGACGAACGGCGTACCGCGATTGCCAGCTCGTTCGCGGCGTCGCTGGAACTGGTGCGCGAAGGCAGCATCGAGATGCGACAGGACCAGGTGTTCGCGCCGCTCTATCTGCGCGGCCGCGCGCAACCAATCAAGGCAGTCGAGGTGGCATCATGAGCGAACGCGCCAACGCTTCGGTCATTCCGTTCAAGGTCGAAGAAGAGACCGAGGAGGGCATTATCGCCCAGGACCCGACTGATACCCTGCTTCTGAATCCTGGCGAACGGCTGCATATGGCCGAAGCCATACGCATGGCCGAGGCGATCGTGTTCGCCAGCGCCGAGCCGGTCAGCGAAAAGCAGCTCGCAGCCAGATTGCCCGATGGCATCAGCATTGCCGCTGCCATGGCTGAGCTGCAGCAGATCTATGCGCGGCGCGGCGTCAATCTGGTTCGGGTCGGCGATGCCTGGGCTTTCCGTACCGCCGGCGATCTCGCCTTCCTGATGAGCCGCGACACGGTGCAGCAGCGCAAGCTGTCGCGCGCCGCGCTCGAAGTGCTGGCGATCATCGCCTACCACCAGCCGGTGACGCGCGCCGAGATCGAGGACATCAGAGGCGTCGAGACCTCGAAGGGCACGCTGGATACGCTGCTCGAAACGGAATGGGTGCGCATGCGCGGCCGCCGCCGCACGCCCGGCCGTCCCGTCACCTACGGCACGACAGACACTTTCCTCGACCATTTCGCACTGGAGGAGATCCGCGATCTTCCTGGGATGGACGAACTGAAGGGGGCAGGGCTGCTCTCCGGCCGCATGCCGTCGAATTTCGCCATCCCGTTGCCGCCGGCCGATCCGGACGCGCTGACCGAGGACGAGGATGCGTTGACCGACATCGATCTCGAGGAACTCGGCCTGCTGACGCCGCGCGTCACGGAAGATTGACCGCAAGCCGCTGTCAAAAAGCTGCATTGCTGCGGTAGATGCGCCGATTGGTAGCGGGCAGCTTTGCCGAAAATGCGTGACATAAGCCGCGCCTTCATAAACTTTGTCGCTGTTGTGTTTGAATCCCAACGCGAAAACGCATAGATCATCGCCAGGGAAAACATTCGAGAGAGAGTTACAATGGGTTCATTTTCGATTTGGCACTGGATGATCGTGCTGGTGATCGTGCTGCTGGTGTTCGGCCGCGGCAAGATACCCGAGCTGATGGGCGACATGGCCAAGGGCATCAAGAGCTTCAAGAAGGGCATGGCCGACGACGATACCGCCGAAGACAAGCGCACCGTCGAGCACCGCCCGGACGAGACCGTTTCGGCAGTGAAGGAAAAGGCCAGCAAGAGCTGAGCCGAAGGTTGTTGCTTTTGTGCAAGTCGTTGTCCCAAAACCGCTTCGCACTTTTGGGCGACAAGCACTAGTCGGAACTGATTGCCATGTTTGAAGTCGGCTGGACCGAAATGCTGGTGATCGCGATCGTCATGATCGTGGTCGTCGGACCCAAGGATTTGCCCAATATGCTGCGCACCTTCGGCCGCACGACGGCGAAGCTGCGTGCCATGGCCTCCGACTTCCAGAAGCAGTTCAACGAGGCGTTGAAGGAAGCCGAGCTCGACGACGTCAAGAAGTCTGTCGATACGCTGCGCGGCCTCAATCCGGCGGCCGAAATCCGCAAGCAGCTCAATCCGTTCGAACAGGCGGCAGCCGAGGTTCGCTCCGGCGTCGATGCGGTGATGAAGCCGAAGCCCGCCGTCGACCCCTCAACGCCCGCGGCAGAAACACCACAGCCGGCCGAGCCGCTCAAGAACGGCGCGACGGTGATGCCGGGTGTCAACGGACCGGAAACAGCGCCGGCGGCGCCGATCCTTCCGGCGATGACCGATCAGGCGGTGGTGACACCGGCTGCAGCAACAGCAGCGCCACGAAACGCGCGCGCCAAGGGGGCTGCGATATCAAAGGCCCCGGCAACCAAAACAGCGGCAGCCAAGGCAGCACCGGCAAAGCCGGCGCCTGCGGCGAAGGTTGCGGCCAAGCCGTCAGCGGCGCCCGCCAAGGCTGCACCTGGAAAAGCCGCCACCAAGCACGCTGCTGCACCGAAGGCAGTCGCAAAGGCTGAGCCGAAGCCTGCGCCGGCCACGAAGCCCGCGTCCAAGAAGACGGCGGGGGCCGCCAAGTGAGCATTACGGACAGCGAAAAGGACGAGATCGAGAAGTCGTCGGCTCCGCTGATGGAGCATCTGATCGAACTGCGCCGGCGGCTGATCTGGTCGATCGGCGGTTTCTTCGTCGCCTTCCTCGTCTGCTTCTTCTTTGCCAAGAAGCTGTTCAATCTTTTGGTCGTTCCGTTCAAGTGGGCCACGCAGTGGGCCGGGCTCGATCCGCACAAGGTCGAGCTGATCTATACGGCGCCGCAGGAATTCTTCTTCACCCAGGTCAAGCTCGCCATGTTCGGCGGCATGGTCATCGCCTTTCCGCTGATCGCCACGCAGATCTACAAATTCATCGCGCCAGGCCTCTACAAGAACGAACGCAACGCCTTCCTGCCGTTCCTTATCGCATCGCCGATCCTGTTCCTGATGGGAGCGTCGCTGGTCTATTTCTTCTTCACGCCGATGGTGATGTGGTTCTTCCTCGCCATGCAGCAGGCCGGCACCGACGACCAGGTGCAGATTTCGCTGCTGCCGAAAGTGTCGGAATATCTCAGCCTGATCATGACGCTGATCTTCTCCTTCGGCCTGGTGTTCCAGCTGCCGGTGGTGACCAGCCTGATGACGCGCGTCGGCATGCTGTCGTCGAAGGCGCTGGCCGAGAAGCGCAAATGGGCGATCGTCATCGCCTTCGTCGTCGCGGCGGTGCTGACGCCGCCTGATCCGATGAGCCAGATCGGTTTGGCCATCCCGACCATCCTGCTCTACGAGGTGTCGATCTGGGCGGCCCGGCTGATCGAGCGCGATCAGGTCAAGCAGAAGCTGGCGCGCGAGAAGCAGGAAGCCGCCGAAGCCGTGGCCGAAAAGGCGGCGGACGCGTCCTCAAAGCAGGCTCGTTCATAGGCTGTCGCGTTCGGGTATCCGCGTTAGCGGAAAAACGCGACAGCCGCCATCTTGCATCGATGAAGGATGCGGTTTACGCCCTCAGGCCTTAGCTCGAGGACGACCAACCATGCTTGATATCAAATGGATTCGCGACAACCCGAAGGCCCTTGTCGAGGCGCTGGCCAAGCGCTCGTGGTCGGCTGACGAGGCGCAGTCCACGGTCGATGAGCTGATCAAGAAGGACGAAGCGCGGCGCGAGCACGTCACCGAGCTGCAGACCAAGCAGGAACGCCGCAACGCCGCCTCGAAGGAGATCGGCAACGCCATGCGTTCGGGCGACACGGCACTTGCCGAAAAGCTCAAGGCCGAAGTCGGCGATATCAAGACCTTCATCCAGAATGGCGAGGCGCGCGAGCGCGAGCTCGACAAGACGCTGAACGATGCGCTGGCGGTGCTGCCGAATGTGCCGCTCGACGACGTGCCGGTCGGCAAGGACGAGCACGACAATGTCGTCAAGCATATCGTCGGCGAGGTGCCGACCCGGCCGAACTGGGTGAAGGAGCATTTCGAGATCGGCGAAGCGCTCGGCATGATGGATTTCGAGCGGGCGGCAAAGCTGTCGGGATCACGCTTCACCGTGCTGAAGAGCGGGCTGGCGCGGATGGAGCGCGCCATCGGCCAGTTCATGCTCGATCTGCACACGACCGAGCATGGCTATGAAGAAGTCATCCCGCCACTGATGGTGCGCGACGAAGTGCTTTTCGGGACCAACCAGCTGCCGAAATTCGAGGACGACCTGTTCTTCGTGCAGCATGGCGATGGCCGGCTCGGGTTGATTCCAACCGCCGAGGTCCCGCTCACCAACCTGGTGCGCGAAGAAATCACGGCCCATGAAAAGCTGCCGCTGCGCAATACGGCGCTGACGCCGTGCTTCCGCTCGGAAGCGGGCTCCGCCGGCCGCGACACGCGCGGCATGTTGCGCCAGCACCAGTTCTACAAGGTCGAGCTGGTCTCGGTCACCGACCAGGAGTCTTCGCTCGCCGAGCACGAGCGGATGACGCAGTGCGCGGAAGAGGTGCTGAAGCGACTGGAGCTGCCGTTCCGCACCATGGTCCTGTGCACGGGCGACATGGGGTTTGGCGCGCGCAAGACCTACGACATCGAGGTCTGGCTGCCCGGCCAGAACGCCTATCGCGAAATCTCGTCCTGCTCGGTCTGCGGCGACTTCCAGGCCAGGCGCATGGATGCCCGCTACAAGGACCGGGATGGCAAGGGCAACCGCTTTGTGCACACGCTGAACGGTTCGGGCACCGCTGTCGGCCGTGCGCTGATTGCCGTCATCGAAAACTACCAGAATGAGGATGGCAGCGTAACCATTCCTGAAGTGCTGCGGCCTTATATGGGCGGTCTGGCGAAGATCGAATCGAAGTAATGCGCATCCTTCTGACCAATGATGACGGCATCCATGCCGAGGGCCTGGCGTCGCTCGAACGCATCGCCCGCACGCTGTCGGACGATGTCTGGGTCGTGGCGCCGGAGCAGGACCAGTCCGGCTACGCGCACTCGCTGTCGATCTCGGAGCCGCTCCGGCTGCGCAAGATCGGCGAGAAACACTACGCCGTGCGCGGCACGCCGACCGACTGCGTCATCATGGGCGTCAAGAAGATCCTGCCTGGCGCGCCGGACCTGATCCTGTCCGGTGTCAATTCCGGCGCCAACATCGCCGACGACGTCACCTATTCCGGCACCGTCGCCGGCGCCATGGAAGGCGCGCTGCTCGGCATCCGCTCGATCGCACTCAGCCAGGGTTATTCCTATGTCGGCGAGGACCGCGTCGTTCCCTATGAGACCACCGAGGTGCTGGCGCCGGCGCTGCTGAAAAAGCTCGTCGCCATGCCGCTGCCGGACGGCGTGCTGCTCAACGTCAACTTTCCCAACTGCCTGCCTGACGAGGTCGCCGGCACCGTCGTGACGTCGCAAGGCAAGCTGGTGCACAGCCTGTGGGTCGACGAGCGCCGCGACGGGCGCGGCCTGCCTTATTACTGGCTGCGCTTCGGCCGCGAGCCGGTCGAGGGCAAGCAAGGCACCGATCTCCATGCTCTGCGCAACCGGCTCGTGTCGGTGACGCCGCTGCAGCTCGACCTCACCGCGCATGAAATCCGTGACCAACTGACCAAGGCGCTGTCTGAATAAGGTGTTCGCATGAAGAAGGTTCTGGCATGAACTTGCCGCTCGACGATCGCGAGGGTTTTGCCGCTTTCCTGCTGCGCCTGCGCGGCCAAGGCGCGGTGCCGAAGGCGCTGATCGCAGCCTTCGAGGCGACGCCGCGGCGCGGCTTCCTCAACGGCCAGTTCCATTCGATCGCCTGGTCGGACGGGATGCTGCCGATCGAGTGCGGCGAGGCGATCGAGGGCGCCGACCTGCAGGCGGCGGTGATTGCGGCCCTGGCAATAGAGCCCGGCAATCGGGTGCTCGAGATCGGCACCGGCTCGGGCTACACGGCAGCGGTGATGTCGCGGCTCGCGGCTCGCATCGTCAGCGTCGACCGCTACAAGACGCTGGCCGAGCAGGCCAGGCAACGCTTCGAGGCGCTCGGCATCGGCAATGTCATCGTGCGCCAGGCCGATGGTTCCAACGGCCTTGCCAACGAAGCGCCGTTCGACCGCATCGTAGCCTGGGCGGCTTTCGACAGCCTGCCGCGCTTCCTGCTCGACCAATTGTCGAGCGGCGGCATCGTCATTGCCCCGATCGGGCCGGAGGAGGGCGAGCAGGTGCTGGCCAAGCTGACCAAGGTCGGCAGCCGCTTCGAGCGCGAGGATATCGGCACCGTGCGCCTGCAGCCGATCCTGCGCAGCGTTGCGGCGGTTATTTAGGTGCACCGATATTCAGGTGAGGCCGGCCTGCAAATGCCAGCTTCCTGCGCATCCGATGCTCACGTGTTTGAGTACGCTCCGCTCCGGCCTTCGCCGGCCGAAGCCGTCATAAATGCCTCCGCTCTATGAAGGCTACGGCCGGCGTAGGCCGGTTCTCAGAACCTGTCATTTTCGACTCGGGCCGATCTGAATCAACGCAGCTTCGGCGCATTCGAAAATGTTTTAAGAAAATTTGCGTCTGATTCTATGGGGTTAACCCGCCAGTAACATTAACGCGCTTTAATCATGACCAGTGTGTACCGGGTCTGTGCGGGTTAGTGCGATGCAATTCAGTGTTTTGAAGGCAAACGGGCGTACTCTGTCGCGGGGCTGCGCTGTCCTCATGCTAGCCGGAGTGGCGGCGGGGTGTAGCTCCCAAGTCTCGCGGTTCAATGGTGTCGACGACGTCTTCACCTCCTCGACCAACAATCAGCGCGCCATCATTGACAAGCAGAGCACTGCGCAGCCCTATCCGGGCGATGTGGCGGCCGAGCCGATCGCTGCGGCACCTGTCGATGGCAGCCATAGCCAGTCGGTCAGCCGCTCCAGCCTGGAGCCAGTCACCGTCCAGCAGCTGCCGCCGCCGAGCGCGCCCAAAGCTGCTCCGATGCGCACCGCTTCCGCGCCGGCGCTTGCACCGGCACCGCATGTCGACAGAACGACTACCGGCACCGTCCAGCCGGCGAGGCCGTTCAAGAATGCCGGTGACTCCGATCCGAAACCAGTTGCGGCTGGTACGCCGCATGCGACCGAGATCGTGGTCAGCGACGGCGAGACCATTTCCGGCATCGCTCATCGCTATCATGTGCCCGCCGACGTGATCATGAAGGTCAACGGCTTGAGCGCCACCAAGGGGCTGAAGACCGGTCAGAAACTGGTCATCCCGGCCTATGCCTATTCAAGCAAGGGGACAGAGCCGAAACTTGCCGACGGCAAGCCGGCAAACAGCCCCAAGGCGCCGGCGCCGGAGAAGATCGCCGTACTGCCGCAGCAGCCGAAACTCAAGGACGGCAAGTCCGCCGCGCAGATTGACGCTTCGGCAGCGAACAAGCCGAAGACCGACAAGCCGGCGCAGACTGCCTCGGCCGCGCCAAAAGCCGGCGCGGGCACCTACACGGTCCAGTCGGGCGACAGCCTGTCCTCCATCGCCAGGAAGACCGGCGTTGGCGTCGTGGCGCTGAAGCAGGCGAACGGCATGCAGGACGGCCTGCTCAAGATCGGCCAGACGCTGAAGGTTCCGGCAGGTGGCACCGCAACGGTCGCCAGCGCCAAGCCGACCAAAGTTGATCCGGTGACGACCGCGACCACCCAACCGGAGGCAAAGCCGACGGAGACACTCGCCACCTACACGCCGCCGAAGAAGGACGCCAAGGTCATCCAGCAGGCCGAGGACGACGATGCTGTTGCGCCCGATGCCACCGGCATCGGCAAGATGCGTTGGCCGGTGCGTGGCCGCGTCATCTCCAATTTTGGTGGCGGCAAGGATGGCGTCGACATCGCCGTGCCTGAGGGGACGCCGGTCAAGGCGGCCGAGAACGGCGTGGTCATCTATGCCGGCGACGGCCTCAAGGAATTCGGCAATACGGTGCTGGTGCGCCACGAAAACGGGCTGGTCACCGTCTATGGCCACGCCAGGTCGATCGAGGTGCAGCGCGGCCAGAAGGTCAAGCGCGGCCAGGAGATCGCGCTGTCGGGCATGAGCGGCACCACCGACTCGCCGAAACTGCACTTCGAAGTGCGCAAGAACTCGGCCCCGGTCGACCCCTCAGGTTATCTCGAATAGTCGGGAATAGAACAATAAACGTTTTGCAGGCCGTCTGACCTCCAGTCCGGCCCGCCGGCTCAGCCCGCTCCGCAAGGGGCGGGCTTTTTCAGTGACCTGACGGAAATCAATCAGTCGTTCAGCGGCTTGCCGAGCCGGCCGGCCAGATCCTGAGTGAATTGCCAGGCGACGCGGCCCGAGCGGCTGCCGCGTGTCGTTGCCCATTCCAGGGCGTCGGCGCGCAGCTGCTCCGGGTCGATCTTCAGTCCATGATGGGTGGCATAGCCGTTGACCATATCGAGATATTCGTCCTGCGAACATTTGTGGAAGCCGAGCCACAGGCCGAAACGGTCGGACAGCGAAACCTTTTCCTCGACCGCCTCGGACGGGTTGATGGCGGTCGAGCGCTCATTGTCGATCATGTCGCGCGGCAACAGGTGCCGGCGGTTCGACGTGGCGTAGAAGATGACATTGGCCGGGCGGCCCTCGACGCCGCCTTCAAGGGCTGCCTTCAGCGACTTGTAGGAGGTGTCGTCATGGTCGAAGGAGAGGTCGTCGCAAAACAGGATGAAGCGAAACGGCGCCGCCTTAAGCAGGCCCATCAGCCTGGGCAGCGTGTCGATATCCTCGCGATGGATCTCGATCAGCTTGAGCGGCAGGTCGGATTTGGCCTGGGCGTTGATCTGCGCATGCACGGCCTTGACCAGCGAGGATTTGCCCATGCCGCGCGCACCCCACAACAACACATTGTTGGCGGCATGGCCGGCGGCGAAGCGTTCCGTGTTTTCGACCAGAATGTCGCGCACGCGGTCGACGCCGCGGATCAGGCCGATGTCGACGCGGTTGACCTTGCGCACCGGCTCGAGATAGCCGGGATCGGCCTGCCAGACGAAGCAATCGGCCACGGCAAGATCGGTCTGCGGCACTGGCGGCGGAGCGAGGCGGGTGACTGCCTCGATCAGGAGGTCTAGCTTTTGGTTCAGGGCCTCGATGGTGCTGTCGGTCATGTCTCGTCTTTTATGTTTCCGCACAAAACTGCGTCGGGGCGAAATCGTCTTGGTGGAAGCGGCTGAAAAACCGGTTCCAAGCTTTTGTTTGGGCATGATCTTTTGCGAAAACCACGCCCGTATTCCGGGAGCATGCTCTAACACGGGTCAACCGGCCGGAAAAGCAGCTGAAAGCCCGGCCGCGCAGTTGCATTGGTAACTTTACCCACTATATTCCGGCCAAATTTGGCGAGGCCGCCCTACGGCCTTCTTCGTAACCAGGAGTTCTTGATGTTCGTCACACCGGCATACGCCCAAGCTACCGGAACTCCGCTTGGTCCGTTCGGGGATATCGGCATGATACTCCCGTTCGTTCTGATCTTCGTGATCATGTATTTCCTCATCATCCGGCCGCAGCGCGCCCAGTTGAAGAAGCGCCAGGAGATGATCTCGGCCGTGCGCCGTGGCGACACGGTCATCACCGGCGGCGGCTTCGTCGGCAAGGTGACCAAGGTGATCGACGACAATGAGCTTGAGATCGACCTTGGCGGCGGCACCAAGGTGACGGCGCTGCGCTCGACGATCGCCGATGTTCGGGTCAAGGGCGAGCCGGTGGCCAACCAGAACGCCAAGAAGTAAGCCAGTTTCCCAAGCGGAGCGATCCGCGGGCAGAGCTCTGACAAAAGACGGCGTATGGTCCATTTTTCGCGCCTGAAAATGATCCTGATCTGGCTTGCTATGGCCACAATGCTCGTCGACGCGCCCAGTCTTCACGCTGCCGGCGCGGACGTGCTGCTTCGATTGGACGCGACCGATGTGATCGATCGCCGGTTGGAGGCGACGCGTGACGAAATCAGGACGCTGCTGCGCGATGCAAGGATCGGCTATACTGGTCTTGCTAAGTTGGGTCGGGCCGTTCAGGTGCATATCACCGACGCCGCTCAGGTCGGCGCGGCCAAGATGGCATTGGAGGCGGTGACTGATCCTGTCCTTGGCAGCGCTGGTCCGGTTCAGGAAGTGATCCTGGATGATACCGGAGCAGCGTTGCTCAAGTTCACGGTAACAGACACAGGCATCAAGTATCGGATGTCGATCGCGCTTGCGCAGTCGATCGTGGTCATTAAGAATCGCCTGCGTGATCTTGGTGTTGCCGACCCAGTAGTGCGGCCAGAGGGCGAAGACGGTATGCTGGTCCGGACCTCGGGCGTTGCGGATTTGCAAAGGCTGAGGAGAATTCTCACCCGAACCGGAATGCTGACTTTTCAGTGGGTTGATGAGTCGATGCCGGTCGCTGATGCGATCAATGGCCGGACGCCCGCTGGCTCGGTGGTGGTTTATTCGAAGGACGATCCACCGGTTCCCTATCTGGTTGAGAGCCGAACGATCGTTTCCAGTGACGACATTGTCAATGCTCAGGCGACTCCCAACTCCGTCACAAATGAGCCGGCGGTTTCGTTCACCTTCGATTCCAGGGCAACGGCACGCGTTGCGCAGGCGACCTCGCAGAATGTCGGCAAGCTATTTGCGATGATCCTCGACAACCAAGTGCTTTCGGTGCCAGTCGTCCGCGAGCCAATTCTTAACGGCCGCGGCCAGATATCGGGCAACCTTACAAAGGAGAACGCCGATGATCTGGCCTTGCTTTTGCGTTCCGGACCGATGCCTGCACAATTGAAAATAGTCGAGTAGCGCACGATAGCGCCCGGCGGTGATCAGAATTAGAATGGGAACCGACAGAGGCGATTGACGCCGAAACCGCTGCCGGCGGCAGCGCCAAATTGACCTCAGCGCGCTCGACAATCGGCGAAGTGCGGGTTAAGGGCGAGCCGGTGGCAAATAAGAACGCCAAGAAATAACCGAATTGTCGGCGGAACGATCCGCCAGTACGCCCTGACGGACAACGCCATATGCTGTATTTTTCGCGCCTGAAGATGATCCTGATCTGGATCGCCGTGGCCGTCACATTCATCCTTGCCGCGCCAAATCTCTTCCCGGCCAGCACATTGGCGCAATTGCCCAACTGGGTTCCGAAGCGGCAGATGACGCTTGGTCTCGATCTGCAGGGCGGTTCGCACATCCTCTTGCAGATGGACCAGAACGATCTGGTCAAGGCGCAGCTGGAAACGACGCGCGACGAAATCCGCACGCTGCTGCGTGATGCGAAGATAGCCTATACCGGCCTTGGCGGCACCGGCAGGACCGTACAGGTGCGCATCACCGATCCAACCCAGATCGATGCCGCCAAGGCGGCGCTTAAGCCGCTGACCGATCCGGTCGCCGCCGGCCTGTTCACCGGCGGCTCCATCCAGGAAATGTCCCTGGATGATTCCGAAGCCGGCCTGCTCAAATTCACCGTCACCGACGCCGGCATCAAATACCGCACCTCGGCCGCATTGGCGCAGTCGATCGAAGTCGTCGAGCGCCGCGTCAACGAACTGGGCACTACCGAGCCGATCGTGCAGCGCCAGGGCGACGATCGTGTGCTCGTCCAGGTGCCGGGCCTGCAGGATCCGCAAAGGCTGAAGGAGATCATCGGCCAGACCGCCAAGATGACCTTCCAGATGGTCGATACCTCGATGTCGGTGCAGGATGCGCTGAACGGCCGCCCGCCGGCAGGCTCCTCGGTGCTTTATTCGCAGGACGATCCGCCGGTTCCGTATCTGGTGGAAAATCGCGTCATCGTGTCCGGCGAGGATCTTGCCAAGGCCACCGCAACTTATGATTCCCGAAACAACGAGCCGGTGGTTTCGTTCGTCTTCAACTCGCGCGGTGCGACACGGTTCGGCCAGGCGACCCAGCAGAATGTCGGCAAGCCGTTCGCCATCATCCTCGACAATCAGGTGATTTCGGCGCCGGTGATCCGCGAACCGATCCTCGGCGGCAGCGGCCAGATTTCAGGCAATTTCACCGCCGAAAGCGCCAACGACCTCGCCGTGCTGCTGCGGGCCGGTGCGTTGCCGGCAAAGCTGACCGTGATCGAAGAACGCACGGTGGGCCCGGGCCTCGGCCAGGATTCGATCCATGCCGGCAAGGTCGCCGGCATCATCGGCTCCATTCTCGTCGTCGCCTTCATGTTCGTCGCGTACGGACTTCTGGGCTTCCTCGCCAACATTGCGCTCGCCGTGCACGTGGCGATGATCGTCGGGGTTTTGTCGCTGCTTGGCGCGACGCTGACCTTGCCCGGCATTGCCGGTATCGTGCTGACCATCGGCATGGCGGTCGATTCCAACGTGCTGATCTATGAGCGCATCCGCGAGGAGCGACGGGCCGGCCGTTCGGTCATCCAGTCGATCGACACAGGCTTCACCAAGGCGTTGGCGACCATCGTGGATTCCAACGTGACGTCGCTGATTGCCACGGTCGTGCTGTTCTATCTCGGCACCGGACCGGTGAAGGGCTTCGCCATCACCTATGCCATCGGCATCCTGACCACGGTGTTCACCGCCTTCACCTTCACCCGTCTGCTGGTGTCGATCTGGCTGCGCCGCGCGCGTCCGAAGGAATTGCCGCGTGCGCCGGTGACCTTCGTTCCGGCCGGCACGAAAATCCCGTTCATGGGCATCCGCCGCTGGACCTTCGCACTGTCCAGCCTGCTGTCTGTCCTCTCGGTCGTGCTGTTCATGACCGTCGACATCAATTACGGCATCGACTTCAAGGGCGGCTCGATCATCGAGGTGCAGTCCAAGCAAGGCGACGCCGATATTGGCGATATCAGAAGCCGGCTGTCGGAGCTAAACATCGGTGAAGTGCAGGTCCAGCAATTCGGCGCGCCGAACGACGTGCTGATCCGCGTCGGCACCCAGGATGGCGGCGAGAACGCCGAGCAGACCGTCATCGACAAGGTGCGCGGCGAGCTCCAGGACAATTACGATTTTCGCCGCGTCGAGGTAGTGGGTCCCACCGTTTCGGGCGAGCTGGCCAAGCAAGGCACGATTGCCATGATCATCGCGCTGATCGGCATCCTGGTCTATGTCTGGTTCCGCTTCGAATGGCAGTTCGCGGTCGGCGCCATCGTGGCGACGGTGCACGATGTGGTGATGACGCTGGGCTTCTTCGTCATCACCGGGCTCGAATTCAACCAGTCTTCGCTGGCGGCGATCCTGACTATTATCGGCTATTCGCTCAACGACACGATCGTCGTCTATGACCGTGTTCGAGAAGATTTGCGAAAATACAAGCGAATGCCGCTGCCGCAATTGTTGAACAACGCCATCAACGAGACGCTGTCGAGAACGACGCTGACCTCGGTCACGACCATCCTGGCGCTGCTGGCGCTGGTGTTGTTCGGCGGCGAGGTGATCCGCTCGTTCACCATGGCGATGCTGTTCGGCGTCGTCTTCGGCACCTATTCGTCGATCTTCATCGCAGCCCCCTTGCTGATCCTGTTCAGGCTCAGGCCGCAGGGAGCGAGCGCCGATGAGGAGAAGCCGGTTGGTGGCGGCAAGGCCATGGCGACCTGACGGCTGCGCTGGTGGCAAAAGGCATCGTCATCCGCGAGGCGCATTTCCCCGGACGGGCGCCGATCGAAGCCTACGGCAATGGCGGCTTCCGCTTCGCCGACATGTCGCATCGCGGCTCGCTTCTGTGCCTGCCCTCCGGCATCCATGGCTGGGAGCCGGCCGATCCGCTGGCCCTGACGGCGGCGGATTTCGACCTGCTGCTGGCCGAGGCCGACAAGGTCGAGATCCTGCTGGTCGGCACAGGCAAGGATTTGCGGCCCTTGCCGGCAGCACTTCGGGCGGCGCTGAAGGCGGCTGGCATTGGCTCCGACCCGATGTCGACGGGGGCAGCGGTGCGGACCTACAATGTTCTGCTTGCCGAAGACCGCGCCGTGGCCGCGGCGCTGATCGCCGTCGACTGACGTGACCGATACAGCTGACATCGTCATGGAGACGGTGCGCGCCGGCGACCATGACCGCTATGTCAGCGCACTCTATGCACCGGCCAACAAGCGCGCGGCGCTGTTTTCGCTTTACGCCTTCAATGCCGAGATTGCGTCTGTCCGAGACCGCATCCACGAGGCATTGCCGGGCGAAGTGAGGCTGCAATGGTGGCGCGATGTCATCGCTGCTGAAGCCGCAGCCACAGGCAACCCGCTCGCCGATGCGCTGAAGGCGACGATTTCTGCCCATGGCCTGCCCAAAACTGCCTTTCGCAACATGCTCGAGGCCCGCATCTTCGACCTCTATGACGATCCGATGCCGTCGCGCACCGATCTCGAGGGATATTGCGGCGAGACGGCGGCCGCGCTGATCCAGCTGGCGGCGATGGTGCTCGATCCCATTGAGGCGCCGCGCTTTGCCGAACTGGCGGGCAGGGCCGGCTGCGCCCAGGCGATGACCGGCCTGTTGCTGCTGTTGCCGCTGCATCGCCGACGCGGGCAATGCTTCGTGCCGGCGGATATCCTTGCCGCGGCCGGCTCGTCGCCGGAGGAGTTCGTCAGCGGCGACGGCGGCCCCGGCGCTCAGCGCGCGGTGGCTGCGATGATTGCATTGGCGCAGGAGCATCTCCGCGCTTTCGAGCAAGGGGCGTCCGCACTTCCGGAAACGCTGCGTCCGGCGTTCCTGCCGCTGGCGCTGACCAGCGCCTATCTCGGCAAGATGGCCAATGGCCGCTCGCCGCTTGGTGGCGCAGCCCGGCTTTCGGCTCTGCGCCGGCATTGGCTGTTGCTCAGGCGCGCAACGCGGGGTTGGCCAGCGAGTTAACGTAAACGTCAATCGCGTTAGGACTCTGAGACTTGGCTATTCAGCAGCTTCCGATGTTTGCGCCGGCAGCCCTAGCCACTCCCGACAATCTGCCCGCGCGCGTGAGGTGATCGCGTGGCGCTTGGCCACCGTCTTGTCCTTGCCGCGCAGGCGTTTGCCTTCGGTCTTCGGTGCTTCCACCGGCGGGAACAGGCCGAAATTGACGTTCATCGGCTGGAACGAGCGTTTGCCCAGCTCGTCGTCGGAAACGATGTGGCCGCCGGTGATGTGGTTGAGCAAGGCGCCGAAGGCGGTGGTGAGCGGTGGCAGCGATGGCGCGTGGCCGAGCCGCTCGGCGGCGGCGAAGCGGCCGGCGAGCAGGCCGATCGCCGCGCTCTCGACATAGCCCTCGCAGCCGGTGATCTGGCCGGCAAAGCGCAGGCCCGGCCGCGACTTCAGCTGCAGCGAGGCGTCGAGCAAGGTCGGCGAATTGATGTAGGTGTTGCGGTGCAGGCCGCCGAGACGGGCGAACTCGGCGTTTTCCAGGCCCGGAATGGTGCGGAAGACGCGCACCTGCTCGGCATGCTTCAGCTTGGTCTGGAAACCGACCATGTTGTAGAGCGTGCCCAGCGCATTGTCCTGGCGCAGCTGCACCACGGCATAGGCTTTTACCGTCGGATTGTGGGCATTGGTCAGCCCCATCGGCTTCATCGGCCCGTAGCGCAGCGTCTCAACGCCGCGCTCGGCCATGATTTCGATCGGCAGGCAGCCGTCGAAATAGGGCGTGCCTTCCCACTGCTTGAATTCGGTCTTCTGGCCGTCGACCAGCGCCTGTACGAAGGCGAGATACTGGTCCTTGTCCATCGGGCAATTGATGTAGTCCTTGCCGGTGCCGCCGGGCCCAACCTTGTCGTAGCGCGACTGGAACCAGCAGGTGTCCATGTCGATCGTGTCGAAATGGATGATCGGGGCGATGGCGTCGAAGAAGGCCAGCGCGTCGGCGCCGGTTGCCTCGGCAATCGACTGGGCGAGCGACGGCGCGGTCAGCGGTCCCGTGGCGATGATCGCCTGGTCCCACTCCGCCGGCGGCAGGCCCGGCACTTCCTCGCGCTGGATGGTGATCAGCGGGTGGGCTTCGAGCTTCTTCGTCACCGCGTCGGAGAAGCCGTCGCGATCGACGGCCAGCGCGCCGCCGGCCGGCACCTGGTTGGCGTCGCCAGCACTCATGATCAGCGAGCCGGCCAGCCGCATTTCGGCATGCAGCAGGCCGACGGCATTGTTCTCGGCATCGTCGGAGCGGAAGGAATTGGAACAGACGAGTTCGGCCAGCCCATCGGTCTTGTGCGCATCGGTGCCGCGAACCGGGCGCATCTCATGCAAAATGACGGGAACACCGGCTTGTGCTGCCTGCCAGGCGGCTTCGGAGCCGGCAAGGCCGCCGCCGACGATGTGGATTGGATTTTTGCTCATGAGCGCCGGAATAATCGCTTGGCGCGCTGTTTGCAATTGGCCGGCTGCACGCGTGGGTCATTGTCGTGCAACGACGGAGCTCGACTTTCTTATGTCCGCGGCGACGCTCTGATGGCGGCGTAAAGCGCCTCGATCGACTGCATGCGCAATTGAAAAGCCTGCCCAAAAACAACAACACCCGCCGCGGGAGGAGGTGCGGCGGGTGTCGTTTTTGGGGCCGATCCTCGGGAGGAGGTGGGGATCGGCCGTATTCGTCATCGCCGGGGAGGAGGTCGGCTTTGACGAAATTCTTTTCGCCGGATCGAGGGAGGCGAAATCCCTGGAAGACGAACTGCGTTCACTTTGGAGACGAACTGCGTTCGGTTTGGAAACAGCGCCCGCCGCGGGAGGAGGTGCGGCGGGCGCCGTTTTGGTGGTCAACCCTCGGGAGGAGGTGAAGGCTGACCGTATCCGTCAGGGTCGGGGAGGAGGTCGACCCTGGCGAAATTCTTGTTAGATCGTCGCCCTGCGGGCGATGATCTTGATCTCGTCACGGACGATGCCGAGATCATGGAGCTGACGGTTCGAAAGGCGACCCAGCTCGGTAACGGTGTCGCGGTAAACGCGCCAGTTACGATAGTTGCGGATCAGGTTCATTGTCGTTCTCTTTTTCAAAACTGGTTCGGACCATTTGCGATCCGAAGAGGATTAGACCGCCTTGCGGGCGACGTAGTGGATGTCGCTGCGGCTGATGCCGAGGTCGGTCAGTTCACGGTTCGACAGGCGGCTCAGCTCGGAGACGGTGTCCCGGTAGCGGCGCCAGTTGCGGTAGTTGCGGATCAGGTTCATGGTAGTGCTCGTTTCGTCTTTCTTCGGATCATTCCGTTTGTGTACGAACAGTAAATAGGCTGGGTTATATCGATTTAAAAGTGCTGTTGGCGCATGGCAGCAATGCAAATTGTGCAATGCAACATTAACGCGCATTCACGCTTCGTCATGAAGAAACCCGAATCGGAAAATGACGTTGCGTCAACGATTTGAGCGGATCGGCTGTCAGAAAGACCAATCTGGGGGAGAAGCGGCATGGCGAGCTATTCGTCGCGGGCGAGGGCCGATATCGGGCGGTGGCTGCAGGCTGGCCTGATCGACGCAAAGACGGCCGATGCGCTTAAGCGCGACATCGACGCCAACGAGCGCAAATCGCTGAGCTTCGGCACTATATTGGCCATGATGGCGGCGCTGCTGTTCGGCGCCGCGATCCTGCTCTTCGTCGCCGCCAACTGGGACGCCATCCCACGGCTGGTGCGGGTCGCGGCACTGTTTGCCGTCATTCTCGCCGGCTATGTCGGCGGCGCGGTGTTGAAGATGCGCGACCATGCGGCGATCGGCGAGGCGCTGTGGATCGTGGCCGCCGCGGCCTTCGGCGGATCGATCGCGCTGATCGGCCAGATGTACCATCTCACGGGTGACGAAGCCTCGGCCATCGTCACCTGGGGCATCGGCACGGCATTTGCCGCGGTGGCGTTGCGCTCGAACCCGCTGACGGTCGCTGCCGTCGGCATATCCGTTGCCTGGCTGTTCGTGCGCGCATTCGACTTTTATGACCGCCCCGTATTTCCGGATTTCTTCGTTATCATGGCGCCGGTGCTTTTTGTCGTCTCGTTCTGGACGCGTAGCCAGCCGGCACGCCACTTGATCATTCTCTCGGTCATTTTCTATATCGCGGTGCGCGGCCTGGACCAGAACACGCTCGCCCTGGCGATTCCTCTCGTCGTGGTGTCGGCGCTGCTGTTTGCGGTTTCGATCTTCGCCGCCGGGCCGGCCGACCGGATCTTGCAGCTCGGCGGGCGGTTGCCTTTGCACGCCTTGATCGGCTTTCTCACCGGGCTGGCGATGATGCAGATCGAACTGGGCGATGACAACGCCTTCAGCAACGGCTTTGCCATTGCGTCGGTCATCGCGCTGGCCGGCATTGCCGCGGCGATCATGCTGGGCGGGCGCGAGAGCAGGGGGCTGCGCTGGGTTGCTTATGCCGGCTTTGCCTTCGAACTTGCCATTATCTACGTCGTGACCTTGCAGACGATGCTCGGCACGGCCGGCTTCTTCCTGGCTGCCGCGGTGCTTTTCGGCACCCTGGCTCTCGTCATCATCCGTGTGGAAAAACGCATGAAGGCCCCGGAAGGAGCGGCAGCATGATGTCGGGAAAGAAACTTGTCATCTCGGCGCTGGTCCTGGCGCTCGTCCAGATCGGCTTCCTGAGCTGGATCATCGCCGGCCGCGCGGCGATCCTGCGCAACGGCAAGGAGGTCTTGCTGAAAGTCGAGCCGGTCGATCCGCGCGATCTGCTGCGCGGCGACTATATTATCCTCGACTATGAAATATCGCGCTTGCCGGTGAAGCTGATCGCCAACATCCCGGCCGGCCAGCTCGTGAGCGAGAACACGCCGATCGTGGTCCGGCTGAAGCCGGGTGCCGAGGGCTATTGGCATGCGACCACGGCCTGGTTCGGCAAGTCTCCGACGCCAGCGACCGCCGACGAAGCCGATATTGTCGGCCAGGTCGCGCCGGGCTGGACGCTTGATCCTGAATCCACGATCGCACCGCAATACGGCATCGACCGCTTCTACCTACCTGAGGGCCAGGGCATGGCGATCCAGAACGACATGCGGGTGCGGCCATTCGGCGTGCGCATCGCGCTCGCCGCCAGTGGCGAGGCGCAGATCAAGGGGCTGATGGACGGCGACAAGACATTGTTTGAGGAACCGCTCTACTAGAAGACATTACCCAGGGCATGGATTTCGGCAACGATCGATCGCTCCGCCCTCATGCAAACCAGACGGGCGAAGACAATGCCGATTACGGTGACGACGCGCGAAGATATCAATCTCCATGCCGTTTTGCGCGTCGCCTGGAGAAACGACACGGTCGAAATCGGCGACAAGGCCTTGCAACGCATTGCCGAATGCCGCGCCTCGTTCCTGAAACTCATTGAGTCCGATCCGCCGCCGGTCATCTACGGCGTCACCACCGCCATGGGCGAGCTGGCAAGCCGCAAGCTCGAACTTGACGAGCGCGACCGCCATGCGCGCATCAAGGCTTTTGCCGCCGCCACATCCTTCGGGGAGCCGTTGCCCGAGCGCGTGGTCAGGGCGATCGTGCTGGCACGGCTGACCAATTTCATCGAAGGCAATGCCGCCACCACGCCGCGCATCGCGCTAGCCGTTGCGGCGATGCTCGACGGTGGACCGATGCCGGTGGTGTCGTCGCAGGGGCAGGGCGGCGCCGGCGAGATCCTGGCGCTCTATCCGCTGTTTGCCGCGCTTACCGCTGGCCTGGAGCTCGAAGTGAAGGAGCGGGGCTCGCTGATCAACGGCTCGCCCTGCGCTGCCGCCCTTGTGGCGGACGCAGCACTTGCCGCACGCCGTCGCGTCGCGATGGCGCACAAGGTGTTTGCGCTGTCGATCGAAGCCTTTCGTGCGCCGCTCGAGCATTATGATGCCGCGCTCGACGGGCTGTGGGGCGACGCGCACGAAGCGGCCGCCTTGCAAGGGTTGCGGCAATACCTGGTTGGCGCCGGCGACGGCCGGCGCAACTATCAGGCGCCGGTCAGCTACCGCATCGTGCCGCGCGTGCTCGGCCATGCGCATCGGGCGCTGGCGGGCGCCGAGCAGGCGGCGACCGTGTCGCTGGCCTCGATCTCGGACAATCCGGTCTATATCCCGCCCGACGATGCGCATCCGCTGGGACGCTGCATCTCCACCGGCGGCTACCACAATGCCATGGCGACACCGGCATTGGACGATCTGGCGGCGATCTGGGCCGATCTCTGCCTGCTTTGCGACCGCCACGCCTCAAAGCTGCTGAACGGCAAGGTGTCGCTGCTGCCCGATCTGTTGATGACCGGGCGGCATTGGGCCGACAGCGATGGCCACGGCAATGTCGGCTATGTCCCGATGGCGATCACCGGCTATCTCGAACAGGCCAAGCTCGCGGCGCAGCGCACCTTCATTCCGGGCACCGAATCGGCCGGCGCCGGCCAGGACGACGTCGCCACCACCGCATTCTTCGCCTGGACCAAGGAAGCGACGGCCGGCCGCTGCCTCGATGCGGCAATGGCGATGCTGGCCATGATCGCCTCGCAGGCCCTGTACGTGACTGAACGCGCCGCGCCGCCGGCATTGCAGGATTTTGTCGCGGATATCAGGAAGATCGTGCCGCCGGTCGACGCCGACCGGGTGCTGGGGCCGGAGCTGGCGAAATTGGCGGAGTGGTTTACCGGTCAAGTGTTTGAAGTGTAGGCCGTCGCCGCCAGTCCTCCTACGCCACGGCTTCGGAGGACACCCTTCGCTTTATCAAGCTCCTGGGTGGCCTGCCACCCGAAGCTCGATAGAGCGAAGGGTGGTGCGGATGAAGGGACTCGAACCCCCACGCCTTTCGGCACTGGAACCTAAATCCAGGGCGTCTACCAGTTCCGCCACATCCGCATTTGTCGGCAATCCCATGTAGCCATCATTCTGTCAATGTCGGGGCGAAAATGGCGTCAATTCGCTGCAACGCGAAGATGGTTGAAAATTGGCCTCGCCTGTGACAAAAGGCGTGTCAAATGTGACGGGACGCGCCGATCCGCTTCTGCAGAATGTGATAAGAAGTAGGAAAAACAAGAACTTATTCACATCTTGGAACGCAGTTTGGAACAATTTGAGCCGTAATTTCGGTCAAATCGCCAGGTTCCGTACCAAAAGCCATTCCCGGCAAGATTGTACCGGCAGGCTGTGAACGGCAAGACGCCGTGGCAGCCTCTTTGGTGAAGATAAAGGTTTTACGATGCAGGTCACCGAAACGCTCAACTCCGGTCTCAAGCGCGAGATCAAGATCACCGTGCCGGCCGGTGATATGGAAGCCAAGCTGATGGCGCGGCTGTCCGACGCCAGGAACAAGGTCCGCATCAACGGCTTCCGTCCCGGCAAGGTGCCTGTGCAGCATTTGCGCAAGGTCTACGGCAAGTCGTTCATGGCCGAAGTGGTCAACGAAATCCTCAACGATTCGACCCGTTCGATCATCACGGGGCGCGGCGAAAAGGCCGCCATGCAGCCTGAAGTGATCATGACGGAAGACGAGAAAGAGGCCGAGAAGATCCTGGCCGGCGGCGCCGACTTCGAATTCCGCCTCAACTACGAGGTCATCCCGGCGATCGAGATCAAGGATTTCTCCGACATCAAGGTGACGCGCCAGGTATTCGAAGTGCCGGACAGCGAGATCGACGAGCAGGTCCAGCGCGTTGCCGAATCGGCGCGAAGCTTCGAGCCGAAGACCGGCAAGGCCGCCGAAGGCGATCGCGTTTCGATCGACTATGTCGGCAAGATCGACGGCGAGGCCTTTTCCGGCGGCGCCGGCACCGACCAGCCGCTGGTTCTGGGGTCCAAGGAATTCATTCCGGGCTTCGAGGACCAACTGATCGGCGCCAAGGCCGGCGACGAGAAGCAGGTCACCGTCACTTTCCCGGAAAACTACCAGGCAGCGCATCTGGCCGGCAAGGAAGCCACCTTCGACGTCACCGTCAAGGAAGTGTCCAAGCCCGGCGCGCTGGAAATCAACGACGAGATGGCCAAGAACCTCGGCTTGGAATCGCTGGAGCGCCTGCGCGACGTGGTGCGCGGCCAGATCGAGAACCAGTTCGGTTCGATGACCCGCCAGAAGGTCAAGCGCCAGCTGCTCGACCAGCTTGACGCGGCCTATTCGTTCGAGGCGCCGTCGAAGCTCGTCGATGCCGAGTTCAACAACATCTGGACCCAGGTCAACCGCGATCTCGAAGCCGCCGGCCGTACCTTCGCCGACGAGGAGACGACGGAAGAAGAGGCACGCGCCGAATATCTGCGGCTTGCCGAGCGCCGCGTGCGTCTCGGCCTGGTTTTGGCCGAGATCGGCGAGAAGGCCGGCGTCACCGTTTCCGACGAGGAACTGCAGCGCGGCCTGTTCGAGCAGGTGCGCCGCTACCCGGCCAACCAGCAGCAGGAAGCCTTCGAGTTCTATCGCAGCAATCCGGAAGCCCTGAACACGCTGCGCGCGCCGATGTTCGAGGAGAAGGTCGTCGACCATCTGCTCAGCCAGATCTCGGTCACCGACGTCAAGGTCAGCAAGGAAGAGCTGATGGCTGACGACGAAGAGGGCGATACCGCCAAGGCCAAGCCGGCGAAGAAGGCCGCTGCCAAGAAGGCCGACAAGGCTGAAAAGGCCGACGACGCGGAAGAGCCGAAGAAGAAGGCAGCCCCGAAGAAGAAGGCCGCCAAGGACGCCGAATAAGCGCCTGACGACAAGATCAGAAAAGGCCGCCCTCGAGGCGGCCTTTTTCGTTGTGGCGGATGTGCCTTGAGCCACCGCAGCCCACCTGAACCTTTGTACGGTCGACCTGTTCTACCTACCGGCCAGATTCTGTGGTACACAGGTAGCGCAATTCCATCTGGGGAGGAGCGGAGAATCTATTCTGCCGTGCAGGGCGCATGCTGGTGCTACCGGCATGTGCAGACCGTCTGAGGAAAATTTGACGATCAGGGAGGAATGCCATGCGCTTGGTTGCGTTTTTCGCCGTCGTTTCCGTTGCAACTTTCATCGCCAATCCATCGCGGGCACAGGACGCCGCGGCGGGCGAGAAGGTCTTCACCAAATGCAAGGTCTGCCACGTCGCAGACCAAGACACCAACAAGATAGGCCCTTCGTTGCATGGCGTTATCGGCCGGACGGCCGGCACGCATCCGGATTTTAAATATTCCGAAGCCATGATCGCGGCCGGCACATCCGGCGTCAAATGGGATGAGCCGACACTGACGACGTATCTTCACGACCCCAAGGCAATGGTCAAAGGGACGAAGATGGCGTTTCCCGGCCTCAAGAAGGACGAGGACGTCGCCAACGTCATCGCCTATCTGAAGCAATTTTCCCCGTAACCTGGCTCTTCGGCCGGCCAGAGCGTTTCACCGTTTCACGGAAACTGCGATCCGCTCGATCTCTTTGTTCTTACGCAATTCCGGGCGGAAAACCCCATACACTTTCCTGGAATTGCTCTAGGCTGCCCGGTTTCCATCGATGGTCGTCTCAAATGTCGGTCAAGGAAAGCCTCAAGGATACCGGCGTCCGCCTCTCGGAAGCGACGGCCAGTGATTTCTTTGCGCTCTTGAAGCCTCGGGTCATGGCCCTTGCCGTGTTTACCGCCTTCGTCGGTCTGATGGTGGCGCCCGGCGCGATGAACCCGGTCATCGCCGTGATCGCCATAGGTGCGATTGCGGTTGGAGCGGGAGCGGCCGGCGCGCTCAACATGTGGTACGACGCCGACATCGACGCGCTGATGTCGCGCACGTCAAAGCGGCCGGTTCCGTCGGGCCGCGTCACGGCCGGCGAAGCGCTCGGCTTCGGCTTGGTGCTTTCCGCACTTTCGGTCATGACGCTCGGCGTGCTGGTGGGCTGGCTTGCCGCGTCACTGCTGGCCTTCACCATCTTTTTCTACGTCGTCATCTACACGATGTGGCTGAAGCGCTCGACACCGCAGAACATCGTCATCGGCGGCGCGGCGGGTGCCCTTCCTCCGATGATCGGCTGGGCGGCGGCCACCGGCGCCATCGGCATTGAAAGCCTCATCCTGTTCCTGATCATTTTCCTGTGGACGCCGCCGCATTTCTGGGCGCTCGCACTGTTCAAGGCCGGCGACTATGCCGCTGCCGGCATCCCGATGATGCCGAACGTGGCCGGCCAGGCCTCGACCAGAAGGCAGATCTTCGCCTATTCACTGCTCCTGGCACCGATCGGAGTGCTGCCCTGGGCGTTCGGATTTACGAGCGGGGTTTATGGGATTGTTTCGGCTGCATTGGGCTCGGGTTTCATCTGGCATGCCTGGAACGCCCTGGTCATCCTCGACAAGGAGATGAAGCCGGCCAAGGCGCTGTTTGCCTATTCGATCTTCTATCTTTTCGCGATCTTTGCCGTGCTGCTTGCCGATACCATCGCGATGCGCGCGTTCATGTCAGCCGGAGGGTGACGGCATGACGCTGTGTTCGGAAACTTCGCCTTCCGGGAGCCTTTTGTAAGAACGGGCGACAAGCTCCAGTCAATGGGGTATATTGATTGCGGTGCAGGTCGCGGTTCGCGTGGCCAGTCATGCAGAACGGCAGCACCGTGATACCGCGACCTTGCCGGACCTGGTCTGGAGGAACGGGCATGACAAGTTTTCACGTGATTGCAGGCGCCAGCGAAACGCTGGAACACACCAAAATCCGAAAAATCAGCGTTTCCGATCTTTTCGATGCGCTCAAGCGCGGTGTTGACGATTTTATGGTCAAACCGTCGCACATCGTCTTTCTCTGCCTGATCTATCCGCTTGTCGGCGTGGTGCTCGCTGCCTGGACTTCGGGCGCCAATGCGTTGCCGATGTTGTTTCCGCTGGTGTCCGGCTTTGCGCTTATCGGTCCATTCGCGGCGATCGGCCTTTACGAGATCAGCCGCAGACGAGAAGCCGGGCTCGAAACCTCCTGGACGCACGCGTTCGAGGTCAGGAATTCTCCGGCCCTGCCAGCCATCGCCGCAGTCGGGATCATGCTGGTTGCAATCTTCATCGCCTGGCTTTTGGCGGCGCAGGTGTTCTACGAATATCTCTTCGGCCCGTCTCCGCCTGCATCGATTCCGGGCTTCATCAATGAAATATTTGCCACCGGACGCGGCTGGTCTCTGATTGTCCTGGGGCACGCCATCGGCTTCGTCTTCGCCGCGGTGGTGTTGTGCACGACGGTTGTCGCCTTCCCATTGCTGCTCGACCGCGACGTCGGCGCCTACGAAGCCATCCACACGTCGGTGCGAGCGGTGCTGGCGAACCCGATCCCCATGGCTGTCTGGGGACTGATTGTCGCCGTCGCCCTGATCATAGGCTCGCTGCCGGTGTTTGCCGGGCTGGCGGTCGTGCTGCCGATCCTGGGTCACGCCACCTGGCATGTCTACCGCAAGGTTGTGGAGCCGCCATCGTCCCCGACGCGGGTCGGCCTCTGACCCCGCAGATCAGCTGATGGGAAGCTTCATCTCCGGTCTTTGACCGGAGATGAAGACTGTGCGTCAGGGCCCCGGTCCGAAGAAGGACAACCGGGTGAGAAGCGTGTAGTCCGCTTCGAAGAGCATCATCGCCACGAACACCAATATCAGAAGCGGCGGCAGGATGATCGCATAGGTCAGCGCCAGCCGCTCCCAGGCCATGTGCATGAACACGGCGACGATCAGCCCGGCCTTGAGGATCATGAAGATCAGGATCAGAGACCATCTGAGATAGCCGTGGATGCCGAGATAATCGACCATGTAGGAGCAGGCGCTGAGGATGAACAGCCATGCCCAGACCACCAGATAGAGCTTGATCGGATGTTCCTGATGAACCTCCGCGACGCCGGTCGATGGCCCTTCATGCGCACGATCAGAGTGCAGCGCGTGTTGCCCGAGGCCGTTTGCGGTTGCTTCAGCCATGTCAGCCTCTCACCAAAGATAGAAGAATGCGAAAATGAACACCCAGACCAGGTCGACGAAATGCCAGTAGAGCCCCATGATTTCGACGTTCTCGTAGCGACCCCTGCGGCTGGTGAAGAAGCCGGGACGTCCGACGTCATAGTCTCCACGCCAGACCTTTCGCGCCACGATGATGAGGAAGATCACGCCGATCGTCACATGCGTGCCGTGGAAGCCGGTGATCATGAAGAAAGTCGAACCGAATTGTGCCGCGCCCCAGGGATTGCCCCACGGCCGTACCCCTTCGGTAATCAGCTTGGTCCATTCGAAGGCTTGCATGCCGACGAAGGTGGCTCCTAGCGCTGCCGTCAGAAGCATGAGGATTGCGGTTTTGCGGCGGTCGCGGCGATAGCCGAAATTGACCGCCATGGCCATCGTTCCGCTGCTCGATATCAGCACGAAGGTCATGATGGCGATCAGGATCAGTGGAATGTCCGAACCGCCGATGCGAAGCGCAAAGACCTCGCTCGGATTGGGCCACGGCACACGTGTGGAGACGCGCGCGGTCATGTAGGAGAGCAGGAAGCAGCCGAAGATGAAGGTGTCGCTGAGCAGGAAGATCCACATCATGGCCTTGCCCCAGGACACGTTCTTGAACGCGCGCTGATCCGAGGACCAGTCGGCGGCGATGCCTTGCCAGCCTGCGGGCCGCGTCTCCGTTTGGCCGGTATGCGTCAGTGTCGTTTCTGCCATGCTCCTCGACCTCCTAGGTCAGCAACTGCCGGCAAATATCGATGAACGTCGCGGCCCAGCCGGCCAAAAGAGAGAAGATGGCGAGCCAGACGAAAAGCAGGAAATGCCAGTACATGGCGCATAATTCGACGCTGAGGCGAAGCCGTTCCGGCCGTGCCCCGTTCCAGGCGCCGACGGTTGTCCTGCCCAGGCCCACCAGCCCTCCCACGATATGCAGGCCGTGCATCCCGGTTATTAGGTAGAAAAAACTGTTGGCCGGATTGGAGGCCAGAAAATAGCCATCGGCGGTCAGGTCCCGCCATGCCATGAGCTGCCCGATGAGGAAGGCGATCGCGGTGAGCCCAGCCGCGGCAAGGCCGAGCCTGACCGTGTCCATCTGGCGCTTGCGCGCCGCGATCGAGGCGCATTGCAGCGCAACGCTGCTCAGCACCAGCATGCCGGTGTTGAGCCAGAGCAGGCGTGGGATGGGCAGCGGCTGCCAGTCCGACAGCGCCATACGCATGAAGTAGGCGCTGGTGAACAGCGCAAACAGGCAGCCGACCACGGCGAGGAAGACACCGAGGCCAATCTTGGCGGTCGGCAGGCTCGATCGGTCGAAGGCGACAAAATCTCCTGCCACACCTTGCTCGAGCCATGGTTTCGCCATCAGCCGCTGATGCGAGAGCCACCAGCCAGCAAAGCCGGCGATCACGAGAAGGAAGACCAGGATGACGCTCATGCCGGCTCCCTTGAGGGGCCGAACGTGCCCGGCATGTTTTGCGGAATGAAGTCCTCCTTGGCGCCCGGCACGCTGTAGTCATAGGCCCAGCGATAGACGATCGGCAGATCCTTGCCGAAATTGCCATGCGCCGGCGGCGTCTGCGGCGTTTGCCATTCGAGTGTCGTGGCTCGCCATGGATTGCCACCGGCCTCGCGCCCATGGCGGATGCTCCAGATAAGATTGAACAGGAAAACGATCTGGGCGAAGCCGACGATAAACGCCATGATGCTGATGAACGAGTTCAGGTGATGCGCCGACTCCGTCATGACCGTCACGTCGGTCAGTTCGGCATAGCGCCGCGGCACGCCCATCAGGCCGATGTAATGCATGGGAAAGAAGATCAGGTAGGCGCCGAGGAATGTGACCCAGAAATGGAACCGGCCGAGCGTCTCGTCCAGCATCCGGCCGGTGACCTTCGGGTACCAGTGGTAGATCGCGCCGAAGATGACGACGATCGGAGCAACACCCATGACCATATGGAAGTGAGCGACGACGAACATCGTGTCCGACAGCGGGACGTCGACGACGACGTTGCCGAGAAACAGCCCGGTCAACCCGCCATTGACGAAGGTGACGATGAAAGCCATGGCAAACAGCATCGGTATGGTGAGATGGATGTCGCCCCGCCACAGCGTCAGCACCCAATTGTAGACCTTGATCGCCGTCGGGATGGCGATGATCAGTGTCGTGGTGGCGAAGAAGAAGCCGAAATAGGGGTGCATGCCGCTGACATACATGTGGTGCGCCCAGACCACGAAGCTCAGCGCGCCGATGCCAACGATGGCCCAGACCATCATTCGGTAGCCAAAAATGTTCTTGCGCGCATGCGTGCTGATCAGATCGGAGACGATGCCGAAGGCCGGCAGCGCCACGATGTAGACTTCCGGGTGGCCGAAGAACCAGAACAGATGCTGGAACAGGATCGGGCTGCCGCCATTGTGCTGTAGCTGTTCCCCCATCTCGACAACTGCGGGCATGAAGAAGGAGGTTCCAAGCGCGCGGTCAAGCAGCATCATCACGCAGGCGACGAACAGCGCCGGAAAGGCGAGCAGCGCCATGACGGTGGCGGTGAAGATGCCCCAGACGGTCAGCGGCAGGCGCATCATCGTCATGCCACGCGTGCGGGCCTGCAGCACCGTCACGACATAGTTCAGACCGCCCATGGTGAAGCCGATGATGAACAGGATCAGCGAGACCAGCATCAGGATGATGCCCCATTCCTGGCCGCCAGGTGTGCCGGTCATGATGGCTTGCGGCGGATAGAGCGTCCAGCCGGCGCCGGTCGGTCCGCCGGGCGCAAAGAAGCTCGACACCAGCACCAGCACGGCAAGGAGGTAGATCCAGTAGCTCAGCATGTTGACATAGGGAAAGACCATGTCGCGGGCGCCGACCATCAGCGGGATCAGGTAGTTGCCGAAGCCGCCGAGGAAGAGTGCCGTGAGCAGGTAGATCACCATGATCATGCCGTGCATGGTGATGAACTGGTAGTAGGCCTCGGGGGTGATGAAATCGAACGTGCCGGGGAAGCCGAGCTGCAGCCGCATCAGCCAGGACAGCACCAGCGCGACCAGGCCGATGGCCGTTGCGGTCGCCGAATACTGGATCGCGATGACCTTGGCGTCCTGCGAGAACACATACTTCGTCCACCAGCTGTGCGGATGGTAAAGCTCCATTTCCGCGACTTCGGCGGGCGGGACGGCATCTGCAGGCGTGATATCGACCATAGGCGGAGCACCTCCGTGCCCTTCAGCGGGACCCGACAGTTTCGAGTTTTGCCGCAACTTCTAGAGCTGACGCCGTCGCGTTGCCCGGCGCCTGTTCCACCGAGCCCGTCTGCTGCGGCGCCGACAACTGCGCGAACGTCTGCTGCTGGTCGAGCCAGGCCACATAGTCCTGCTCGGTATTGACCATGACGATGCCATGCATCATCGGATGCCCCTGGCCGCACAGTTCGGCGCACAGAACCTGGAAGGTCCCGGTCTTGGTGGGGGTGAACCAGAAATAGGTGACCGAGCCCGGTATCATGTCCATCTTGGCGCGGAATTCCGGGACGTAGAAATCGTGCAACACATCAATCGAGCGCAGCAGCATCTTGACCGGCTTGCCGACCGGCAGATGCAGGTCGGCCGCTTCGACCACGACGTCGTCCTGGCCGCTGGGATCCTTGGCGATCACGCCCAGCGGATTTTCAGCGGTGACGTCGCGGGTGTCGGATGTGCCGAGTTTGCCGTCCTTGCCGGGCAAGCGGAAGCTCCACTGCCATTGCTGGCCGACGACTTCGACCACGGTTGCGTCGCTTGGAACGTTGACGAACCGGCTCCAGACAAACAGGCCGGGAACCAGCATGGCGGTAACACCCACTCCGGTGACGATCGTCAGCCACCATTCGAGCCGCTTGTTCTCCGGTTCGTAGGCCGCCTGGTTGCCTTCGCGGTGACGGAAGCGGAAAACGCAATAGGCCATGAATAGGACGACTGCGGCGAAGACGACGCCGGTAATCCAAAAGGTGATGATGATGGTGTTGTCGATATAGTCCCAATTCGAGGCAATCGGAGTCCACCACCATGGGCTCAGGAAGTGGAACAACACCGAGCCCACGACGATCAAAACGAGTACAACCACTATGGGCATGTCCCGTTCCTCCCGGTATTTCAGGGGGCGCGAAGCCGTCCCGGGAAAATACCAAGTGCATCATGCGTGATTTGCGATCGAAATTCTAGAGCCGGTTGTGGAAGGAGCGAAAAATTGCTTCTGCGGCGCCGGACCTTGCTTCGTTGCTGACGCCGGAGCGACACCTGACCCCCCAAATCAGGGAGGGCAGGGGCTGGTTTGATTCGGCTTGCCTTGTTCCAGCGGGATCAAAGCGCCTTGATGGTGATGCAGCCGGCCAAAAAGCAGCACGACGCCGGCGAGCCGCATGCCGGAGACAAGCCGCTGCGGCAGGCGGAACCAGCCGAAGGTGTCGACGAAGATGCCGGCGACCTGCTGGCCGGCCACCGTCAGGCTGACGGCAGCTGCCGCTCCGATGACGGGGATGGCGGTGAACACGGTCGTGACATAGGTGGCGCCGGCAAAACCTCCGAGCCAGCCCCACCAGGGCATCGACGACAGGCCGGCGAGGCGAGGGCGGGGCGTCTTCGTCGGGGCAAGCGCGATCAGAAGCACCGCGGCCATGGCCAGCATCGCCACCAGGAATGAAATGGTGCCGACCGCAAACGGCGCGCCGCCAAGGTCGTGCCGAAGCAAAGCGTTTACAGCGCCTTGCACCGGAAGCACGGCGCCTGCCAGCAGCGCCAGTCCGATCCACCCTGGTTTCGAGGGCGCCAGATTGTCCGCCGCGCCCTTCTGTCCCAGAACGATGAGGGCAGCACCGGCAAGCACGACCAGCATGCCAAAGGCAGGCCCGGCTCGCAGTCCTGCTTCGGGGATCCCGAGCCAGCCGAACGTGTCGAGGGCGAAGGATGCAAGCATCTGCCCGGCGATGAAGAGCCCGACGGACACGACGGCGCCAAGGCGAGGGAACAGAAGAATGGTGGAAACGACATAGAAGGCCGAAGCCATGCCGCCGATCGCGTGCCACCATTCGGCTTGCCGAACGGCAAGCAGCGCCGGTGTCGTTCCGGTGAGAGTTGTGATCGACAACAGCACGATGGCGCCGACCGCGAGCTGAAGCGTAGTCGCGGCAAAGGGTGAGCCGACCGCCTTTGAAAGTTGGGCATTGGCGCCGGCTTGCACCGCAAGCAGGCCACCGGCGACAAGCGCCAGAGGGACGAAGAGGATTTCCACGATCGTATTCCTTGAATGTGGGTGCTGCGGCTAGGGCATGATCCCAAAAAGTGGGTACCGGTTTTTCGAAAAGATCATGCTCCAACAAAGGGTTAGGTCATGATGAGATTTCAACCAAATCTCATCATGATCTAAGCGGCAGCCGATGCTTCAGGCCGGGCGGGAACGGCAATGCCTCTGACAACTGCGGAGCGTCGGCCTATGGCGGCATACCAACGCGCCAGGTCTGGCGCGTCATCGAGGCTGAGGCCGAGCCTGGTGACGGCCGCGTTGATCCATGGCCATGTCATCACATCGGCGATGCCGTAGCTTCTGCCGACGATGTGCTCATGGTTCTTGAGCCGGCTATTGAGCACTCGGAAGACACGTCCGGTTTCGCGCTCAAAACGCTCGATCACGTAAGGGATTTTTTCCGGCGCGAAGATTTTGTAATTCCACAATTGGCCAAGCGTCGGGCCGACATGGGCCGCCTGGAACAAGGTCCAGGTCAGCGTATCGTCCGCTTCCTGCGCGCCCACCGGCTGAAGCTTGCCCGACCGTCGCGCCAGGTAGTGCAGGATGGCGCCGGATTCGAAGACCGTGCGGCCGGCGTCCCGGTCGACGATCACCGGGATCTTGTTGTTGGGGTTGAGCGCCAGGAAATCAGGCTTGGTCTGGTCGCCCTTTTCGATGTCGACCAAGCGGACCGAGTAGGGCAGGCCGACCTCTTCCAGCATGATCGAGGCCTTGTGCCCGTTGGGTGTCTGGCAGGTGTAGAGTTCTATCGGCGTCATGGCTCTTCTCCGCGACCGTTCTTTCGTCGTTGGACTCCATATGGCGTGCGTGCATGCGCAGATCGACATGCCGATTCGCCCGCTCGCTCTGCGTTTTTGCACAGTGAAGCGTCATTTGACTCGCAGAGCGCAGCGCTTTCTCTTATCTTTCTGCAAGAATGCACAGCTCGCGCGATATCGACTGGGAAGATCTGCGCATGGTGCTGGCCGTCGCCGATGGCGCTTCGCTAGCGGCGGCGGCTCGGATCCTGGGCGTGAACCACACGACTGTGCTGCGGCGCGTCAACGCCTTCGAGGCGCGGCTGGGTATCCGCCTTTTCGATCGGTTGCCGACTGGTTATGCCCTCACCCCGGGCGGCGAGGAACTGCTGGGCGCGGCACGCACAATGGCCGAGACGGTCAATGAACTGGCGCGCAAACTGTCGGGGCAGGATCTCAGGTTCGAAGGCAGGTTGCGGGTCACCACCACCGATACGCTGATGGCGTCGGTGCTGCCGCCGATCCTGGCGGCGTTTCATAAGCTCCATCCCGGCATACGGGTCGAGGCGATGACGCAGAATTCCATCGCCAACCTGACGCAAAGGGATGCAGACGTGGCGATCAGGCCGGTGTCGCAACCGCAGGAAATCCTGGTGGGCCGGCGCATTTCGGGCGTCGCCTTCGCCGCCTACGCGACACGTTCCTACGCCGAAACGCTACCCCCGGAGCCGAGATTGGGTGCGCTGCGCTGGATCGCGCCCGACGACAGCCTAGCCAACACCGGCGTCGCCCGCTGGATGCGGTCGTCGCTGCCCGATGTCGAGATCGCCATGCGCGCCGATTCCCTGGTGACGATGTCGTATGCGGCGGGCGCCGGTATCGGGGTTGCGGCGCTGCCCTGTTATCTCGGCGACAGCCTGCCCGGGCTTGTAAGGGTCGGAGGGCTGATCGAGGAGATTGGCTCGGCGCTGTGGGTGCTGGTGCACGACGATTTGCGCCGCACGGCGCGCGTCCACGCCTTCACCAAATTCGTCTCCGGCGAATTGCAGCAGCGGCGCGACCTTCTTGAGGGCAGGCTCGGCGCCGGAGCTTGAGACGCACGCCAGCTGACGCTGGGGTTCAACTCTGCAACAGGTTCCCAAGCTCTGCGACGGTCATCACGCGCCCGAACACCTTGCCTATGATGTCGAGGGTTGCATTGTGCGATGGCTCGTCCAGTCCGCCATTGGCGTCGCTGATGAAAGCCACCTTGTAGTCGCGCATGAAGGCGTTCCGCGCGGTGGATTCGCAGCAGATGCTGGTCACGGTGCCGATGATGATCACCGTGTCGACCCGGCCTGCGCCACGGATGTTACGCAACACCGTCTCGAGCTGCGTGTTGTGGAGGTGCTTCTTGATGACGACATCCCCAGGCAAGGGCGCAAGCGCGGCAACGATTTCGGCGCCGGCGCTGCCTTCCCGCATTCCTTTGGTTTTCAGCTTCGGCTGATAGCCGGTTTCCAGCGGCGAGATATCGAAATGGTCGCTGAGCACATGCTGGGTGTAGATAACCGGGACGCCTTGCGCGCGGCAAAGCTCGACCACCTGCCGCATCGCCGGAATGCGATGGCGGGCCATGGCCACTTCCATGACGGCGCCCTCATCGACGAAGTCGCTTTGCATGTCGATGACCAGGAGGGCTGCGCGTTGCTTGTCGAACGCCCATGGTTCGTCGCCGGGCTGGGGCATTGCGTGTTTCCTGTTTCCGACGTTGATCAGGTGAGCAGCAGGCTCTTCATCGAGACATCGCAATTCCTGCCGATGACGATGTGATCGTGGATGGATGGAGAGATCAAGGTCGTGGCAATCTCGCAGCGAGTTCCGGGATTTGTTTGGGCGACTTGACGCGTCCTCGCCTGGCCTACGGGTCGATGACCGCGATCGCATCGATCTCTATCAGGTAGCCGGGAGACATCACCGCTATCCCGACCACTACGTTTGCCGGCTTGTGATCGCCGAACAGCTCGATCTGGGCCGCTTCGATGATCGGCACGTGTTCGTCGCGTTTGTAATCGACGATGTAGATCGTGATCTTGCAGACTTGCTCGGGCCGAGCGCCGGCGGCAGCAAGCGCTCGGCCGAGATTCCCGAACGCCAGGCGCGCCTGGACTGCGAAATCACCATGGCCAACGAGCTTGCCGTGTATGTCTTCTGGCTGCTGGCCCGAGACGAACACCAGCTTGCTTCCTGTCGCAACGACGACCTGGGAGTACATTTCCGGAATCGGCAAATCATTTGGATTTATGCATTCGAGCGTCATTGAATAGATCTCCTGCAATGGCTGACGGGAACTGGCTGCTTCGTATTCGCGAGTCTACGACATTGTCGCCGAAGCGGGCGCTTCCGTCGCAATATCACTTCTACACCGCAAGCGTGGGCGTTTGAGCCAAGCCGGAATGTTGCTGATTGGCTCGCGAGCGGTGGCGTTTGGGATGACGGCACCGGCGCCCATCAGGCTCAGATCAGCAGCAGGCCCTTCATCGAGGCGTTGCCTTTCTTGCCGATGATGATGTGGTCGTGGACGGCGATGCCGAGCGGCTTGGCGCTGTCGATGATCTGCTTGGTCATTTCGATGTCCGCACGCGATGGTGTCGGATCACCTGATGGGTGGTTATGCACCAGGATGACGGCGCTGGCCGATAGTTCCAGCGCGCGCTTGACCACTTCGCGCGGATAGACCGGCGTGTGGTCCACGGTGCCGACCTGCTGTACCTCGTCGGCGATCAGCACGTTCTTCTTGTCGAGAAACAGGATGCGGAACTGTTCGCGGTTCTCGAACGCCATCGCCGAGCGGCAGTACGCGAGAAGCTGCGTCCAGTTGGACAGCACCTCGCGGTCGCGAACCTCGGTCCGCGCCATGCGCTGCGCGGCAGCGGCAATCACCTTCAGGTCGACCGCCACGGCGGGGCCGATGCCCTTCACCTCCTGCAGCAGCGCCACCGGTGCGCCAAGCACTTCGCCAAAAGTGCCGAAGTGCGCCAAGAGCGCCTTGGCGATCGGCTTGGTGTCGACGCGCGGGATCAGGCGAAACAGCAGCAGTTCGAGAAGTTCGTAGTCGGGCAGGGCGTCCGCGCCGCCGGCAACGAAGCGCTCGCGCAAACGGTCGCGATGGCCGTGATAGTGTGGCTTCTCCGCCGATTTGTCTCTTGGTGCCTTGTCCTTCGCCGGTGGTTCAAGCCACCGCTCGGAGAAGAACCCCCGTTCGTCGTCACCGCTGTTCCCCATCCATCCCCCACACTCCCCGAAGGCTTCGACGGCAGATTAGAGCGGTAAGCAGCGCGCGGTCGAGTTTTTTCGGCGACGGCGCCTCAAAGCCGCGGCTTGAGGCGATCTTGTTTCAGCTGACCGCCGGCAGGCCGGGGCGGTCGAGCTTGTTTGGCGACAGGGTGAAAATCTCGCAGCCAGTTTCGGTGACGCCGATCGTGTGTTCGTACTGCGCCGACAGCGAGCGGTCGCGCGTCACCGCCGTCCAGCCGTCCGACAGCACTTTCACATGCGGCCGGCCAAGATTGATCATGGGCTCGATGGTGAAGATCATGCCCGGCCGCATCTCGACGCCTTCCGAGGCGGTGCCATAGTGCAGGATGTTGGGTGCGTCGTGGAACAGCTGGCCAACGCCGTGGCCGCAGAAATCGCGCACCACCGAGCAGCGCTCTGCCTCGGCATAGGTCTGGATGGCGGCGCCGATGGCGCCGGTGCGGGCGCCGGGCCGGACCGCCGCGATTCCGCGCATCAGGCACTCATGAGTGACTTCAAGCAGGCGTTCGGCGGCGCGCTTGATGGTGCCGACGGGATACATGCGCGAGGAATCGCCGTGCCAGCCGTCGAGGATGTAGGTGACGTCGATGTTGACGATGTCGCCATCCTTCAACGGCTTGTTGTCTGGAATGCCGTGGCAGACGACGTGGTTGATCGAGGTGCAGGACGATTTGGTGTAGCCGCGGTAGTTGAGCGTCGCCGGTAGCGCGCCTTGGTCCATGCCGAATTCGAAGACGAAACGGTCGATGGTCTCGGTGGTGACACCCGGCTGGACCATCGGCACCAGTTCATCAAGGCAGCGCGCGGTGAGATCGCAGGCCTTGCGCATGCCGGCAAATCCTTCTTCGCCGTAGAGGCGGATCTGGCCGGTGTTCCTGAGGGGTGCCGTGGCGGCGTCGAGATAGGTGACCATAGTGTCCGTTTGCCTGTAAGCGGGCGGCGCATATCAGCCCGTTAGAAAATTTCCCCAGATCTGGCACTGCAAGCCGCAAGGTTCAAGGAAGAACTGCCGGCAATGGACTGATACTGGCGATATTCCTGGCTTGCGCGGCCGCTCAGATGACATCCAGGTGCGCGATCTCCTCCGAATGCTGTTGTAGCGCGCAAAATCGGTTGGCACCTCCGCGCAACTTCATTTGGCACCAACTTTTGGTCCTAAAACGGTCTTAAAACGGGGCTT